>JAITFY010000076.1 GCA_031281025.1 Treponema sp.
AATCGCCTTCTCTGCCCCGCTGTTTAAAATATGTTTTTACTTTATCATCGGTTTCCCAGATCGAAGACCAACAGGCAGTCTCGGTGGTCATTACATCAATGCCATTGCGAAAATCAACCGAAAGATTGGCGATGCCGGGGCCAACAAACTCCATTACCTTGTTTTTAACGTAGCCGTTTTTAAACACAACGCCGATTATCGCAAGTGCAACATCCTGCGGGCCTACTCCATTTGCGATCTCGCCTTCCAGGTAAACTCCAATAATATCTGGATTTGGCATATCGTAGGTTTTTCCCACCAGCTGTTTTGCAAGTTCTCCTCCGCCTTCGCCAACTGCCATTGTACCTAACGCTCCGTAGCGGGTATGGCTGTCAGAGCCAAGTATCATTTTACCGCAGCCTGCCATCATTTCGCGGTTATAACTATGGATCACAGCAAGATGAGGAGGTACAAAAATACCTCCGTATTTATGTGCAGCAGAAAGAGCAAATACATGATCATCCTGATTTATCGTTCCGCCTACTGCGCAAAGGCTATTGTGGCAGTTTGTTAATACATACGGAATGGGGAAGTTTTCCATTCCGCTTGCGCGCGCAGTTTGTATTATTCCCACGTATGTAATGTCATGGGATGTAAGCGAATCAAATTTCAACTCAAGACTGTGCCCATTGCTTTTGTTATGAGTAGAAAGAATTCCATAAGAAATTGTTCCCATACGCGCCTGCTCTTTTGAAACAGAAATACCATTTTGCTTCAATTTTACCTGAGCATCCGTATCATCCGCAATTATTATCTTGCCATTAATGAGATAAACTCCACTGTTGTATAGTTCAATCAAATCAAATACCCCGCTTAATGAATTGTAGCAGGAAGATCAGCAATTTGCAACATAACTGTTGCTTTATCAGCCTCATTGTGATATACTAGGAATAGATGAATGCGAGCTTGAAAAATGTTTTCCTGGTTGATGATGATTTGACAAATTTGGCAATAGGCGAAAAAACGCTTTGCGATTTTTATAATGTCGTCACTTTAAACTCAGGCGCGCGGCTTTTAAAATTACTGGAAAAAAAAATCCCAGATTTAATTCTCCTTGATGTTGAAATGCCGGAATTAAACGGTTATGAAACTATCATGTATTTAAAAAACAAGAATGAATTTGAAGATATTCCTGTCATTTTTCTTACTGCAAAAACTGATAGCGAAGACGAGCTAAGGGGGCTTTCTCTTGGCGCTATTGACTACATAACCAAGCCTTTTTCACCGCCGCTTTTGCTCAAACGTATAGAATTGCATTTGCTTATTGAATCTCAAAAACGCGAGCTTATGTCACAAAAAGAGGAATTAATCCTGCTTAACAGCAGTTTGAACGAATTGGTAAAAGTTAAAACCAGAACAGTTGTAGAGTTACAAAACGCTGTCTTAAAAACCATGGCGGAGCTTGTAGAATGTCGTGATGATACCACCGGCGGCCACATTGAAAGAACCCAAATATACTTACAAGTACTTATAGATGCGCTGCGAAAAAGCGGTTTATACCAAAATGAAGTATCATCCTGGGATGTTGAGCTTATTTTACAGTCGGCACAGCTTCACGATGTGGGCAAAATAGCCATTGAAGACAACATTCTCCGTAAACCAGGTAAGCTCACAGACGAGGAGTTTACAAAAATAAAGGGGCATACAACGTTTGGCAAAAACATTATAGAAAAAATCAAACAAAGTACATCAGAACATGACTTTTTGGAGCAGGCAAGGACATTGGCCTTTACACATCACGAAAAATGGGATGGAAGCGGTTACCCCATGAATCTTAAAGGCGAAGAAATCCCCCTTCAGGGAAGACTTATGGCAATAGTCGATGTGTATGACGCTCTTATTTCCGACCGCCCCTATAAAAAAGCCATTAGCCATAAGGAAGCGATAAAAATTATCAAAAGTGAAAGCGGCGCTCATTTTGATCCTGCCGTGGTTGAACTGTTCCTCAGTGTTTCTGACGAATTTTATCATGTCAGCAAACTTCACAAATCAAACCTATGGGATGAAATACAAAAATAACAACATGATTCATCAATCAGAGCAGAAATGGATAGACCTTTCAAACGAAAACACAAGGCTTAAGGTATTTCTTGCCAAGATGAGCCATGAAATACGGACTCCAATGAATGCAATACTTGGCATGGCCGAACTTGCCCTGCGGGAAGAAATGTCAGATGTTGTCCGTGAACACACTCAAGTGATAAAGCAGGCGGGAACTAATCTTTTGACAATCATCAACGACATTCTGGATTTTTCAAAAATCGAAAGCGGGCAGCTGGTAATCCTTCCAGAAGAATACATGTTTTCATCCTTAATAAATGATGTAATCAATATTATCAAAATGCGCGCGCTGGATTCACAGCTAAAATTTACAGTAAATGTTGACAGCCATATACCAAACGCGCTTTTTGGCGATTCAATAAGGATCCGCCAAATCATGCTGAATATTCTTAACAATGCGGTTAAATATACCGAAAAAGGCTTTGTATCATTAACCGTTACCGGAGAAATAAAGGACAATATTGTAAACCTTAATATAGAGATAGAAGATTCAGGCAAGGGAATCAAAAAAGAAAATGTCAGAAAACTATTTGAAGAGTTTGCACAATTTGATTTGGAAAATAACAAAGGTATTGAAGGAACCGGGCTGGGGCTTGCCATTACACAAAGTTTAGTAAAAACGATGAATGGACAAATTCATGTCGTATCAGAATACGGCAAAGGAAGCATCTTTACTGTTAAACTGCCGCAAAAAATTCTTGATACAAGAGAATTAGCGTTTGTTGATACCCCGCATGAAAATAGCATTCTTATTTTTGAACAACGTGAAATTTGCCTTGATTCCATAATTCACACCATAGACGATTTAGGCATTTCTTATAAATCAGTATCATCTTCTTTTGAATTTTATGATGAACTTAAAAGCGATCATTATTCTTTTGTTTTTGTTGCAGCCTCTCTTTATAAAAACGTTAAAAAGATATACGAGGTAATTGATGCCAAAGCAAAAATCGTTATAATAGCGGAATTCGGCGAAATTATTTCTGATGTTATTGACAGAAATGTAACCGTTCTTACTACGCCAATTTATTCCATACCTGTTGCCAATATCATTAACGGTGTTTCAGATGACTCTCCCCGCAGCTCAGACGAAGAGATCGCAGCAGGATTTACCGCGCCGGATGCGATAATTTTAATTGTTGACGATATCCCTACAAATTTACATGTAGCCAAAGGGTTTTTACTGCCTTATAAAATGCAGATTGATCTATGCGAAAGCGGCATGAAAGCAATCGAAGCTGTTAAAACAAGGCAATATGATTTAATTTTTATGGATCACATGATGCCGGAAATGAACGGTATAGAAGCAACTTTGCACATCAGAGACTGGGAGCAGAAAAACGTTTCATCAGAATCTGCAAATGTTCCAATTATCGCACTAACGGCCAATGCCGTATCTGGCACAAAAGAAACATTTTTGGAGAATGGCTTTAACGATTTTCTATCCAAACCACTGGATAAGGTTATATTAAACGCAATTTTGGAAAAATGGATTCCAGAGAAAAAACAGCGAAAAAAAGCAAAAAAAACTGTTATAGTAAAAGATCATGATGTATATGCTGGCGTAGATATTGTAGGTGTAGATACAGCAAAGGGTATTGCAATTTCTGGAGGAACTGTCTGCCGTTATATGCAAACCCTTGACATATTTTACAAAGACAGCCAAAGAAAAATAGATGATATCAAAACCTGCCTGAAAGACAGCAACCTTGCACTGTACATAAACCATATTCATGCCTTAAAAAGCGCTTCTGCCAATATCGGAGCCATTGAGCTGTCCGGGCTTGCAAAGGATTTGGAAAAGGCAGGTTTACGCGCAGATTGGGATTTTATTCTGGAACACAATGTAGTATTTTTGGCTTATCTAGAAGCTCTTGTAAACAACATACACCTTGCCGTATTGGCGTATGACAGTAAAAAAGAAAACAAACCTGTGGATATGGTTTTACTAAAAAATGAGCTTTCGGCATTAATGGATGCAATGACCGTTTTTGATGTGCTGACTATAAATAAAGCAGCCAAGAATTTGTCAAAATTTACCCAGATTCCCGATATTGGGGATACTGTCGGCAAAATTCTGGAAAATAAGATGACAGGCGATTATGACGAGGCTGCATTATTAATTGGAGCTTTATTAGGCAAACTATCAGCCGAACACGCCATACACCCTTGAGATTTTAACATAATACCGCTATAGTTTGTACAATGATACAAACCAAGTATATTCGAAACTTTTGCATAATCGCGCATATCGACCACGGTAAATCTACTTTGGCGGACAGGCTCATTCAAAAAGCCAAACTTGTTGACGATCGCAATTTTAAAAATCAAATACTCGACAATATGGACATTGAAAGGGAACGCGGTATAACGATAAAAAGCCAGGCGGTTTCCATTCCCTACACTGCAAAGGATGGCGCTGTCTACAACTTAAATATGGTTGACACTCCCGGCCATGTCGATTTTAGTTATGAAGTAAGCCGCGCTATTAACTCCTGCGAAGGCGCCCTGCTTTTGATAGATGCAACCCAGGGAGTTCAGGCGCAGACCCTGTCCAATATGTATCTTGCCCTTGAGCATAACCTGGAGATTGTGCCTGTGATCAACAAAATTGATATGCCTGCCGCCGATATACCGCGGATAAAAAAACAGATTGACAAAGACCTTGGCCTTGATTCGGATACCGCAATACTGGTTTCGGCACGGCAGGGAACAGGCATTGACGAACTTTTTGAGGCCATAATCGAACAAATCCCCGCGCCATCCGGCGAAACAGCTTCTCCGTTACGCGCACTTATTTTTGACTGCCATTACGATCCTTACCGCGGCGTTATTGTGCATCTTAGGCTTTTTGACGGTAATATCAAAAAAGGAATGAAAATTTCTTTTATGTCCAACGGTTCGGTTTACGAAGTAGAAACTGCAGGCGTTTTTAAACTAGCGCTTGTAGAAACAGGAGAACTTTCCGCAGGGGACGTTGGTTACATTATCGCAGGAATTAAAACAGTAAGTGATGTACATGTAGGAGATACTGTAACCGGTGCAGACAACCCCTGCTCTTCCCCCTTGCCTGGTTTCCGTGAAGTAAAACCCGTTGTTTTTTCCTCGATTTACCCCGTCGATTCCAATGACTACGAAGAACTGCGCACAAGCATGGATAAACTTAAACTTAACGATGCTTCTCTTATTTTTGAAAAGGACTCATCCATTGCACTTGGCTTTGGTTTTCGCTGCGGGTTTTTGGGTCTTTTGCACCTGGAAGTAATCCAGGAGCGCCTTGAACGCGAGTTTGACCAGTCAGTTATTTTTACAGCGCCATCGGTTAAATACAAAGTGTTTATTCGCGGCGGCGAAGAACTGATGATAGACAACCCAATGGAGTATCCCGATGAAGGCCGTATCGAAAGCGCACAAGAGCCGTACATCCGCGCCTCTATTATTACCCCAACAGATTTTCTTGGAAATGTTATGACTCTTTGCATGGAAAAACGCGGAGTGCAAACAAACATGACCTACCTTGACGAAAAACGCGTAGAGCTTATTTACGATATGCCCCTTGCAGAAGTGTTATTCGACTTCTACGACCGCCTAAAGAGCATCAGCAGGGGTTATGCGTCATTCGATTACGACATATCCGGTTATAAACCAACAGAACTTGTAAAACTGGATATTCTCCTTAACAGCAAACCTGTGGATGCCCTTTCTCAGCTGGTTTTTAAGGGCGGCGCTTATGAACGCGCTCGAAAATTCTGCGAACGTCTTCGTGATGAAATTCCACGCCATCAGTTTAAAATCCCCATTCAGGGGGCGATTGGCAGCCATGTCATTGCCCGCGAAACAGTTAACGCCCTTCGAAAAGACGTTCTTGCCAAATGTTACGGCGGCGACATTACTCGTAAACGCAAACTGCTTGAAAAGCAAAAAGAAGGCAAAAAACGCATGAAAATGGTAGGCGATGTAGAACTGCCGCAAAGCGCGTTTTTGGCGGTACTTAAGTCGCGGGATGAGTAATAATCCTTAACATTGGGTCGATCTCTGCACGAAGACGCTTTAGGAAGGAGATCGCAGCAGCGTCTTGCAAACAAGGACGGCGCAAACCCGCACAATCAGGAAAATGCGCCCAAAGATAGTCACACTCGTCAACAAGAGTATTAAGACGCTGTTTGTCAAGCGGCGTTTCTCCCGTGAGTATGTTTTTTAACTCTTCCAGAAGTTTTTTTTCGTTTTTGAAAAATGAGAGCATCTTGCTTTTTTTTTCTTCTCGCACAGATGCAGAGGCGCAAAGAACGCAGAGTTCTTGTCCGATAATGTCCTTTTTTTCTATGAAATCATTTATATAATTTTTATTAATTAATTCTTCCTCTGTGCCTTTGCGTCTTTGCGAGAGATTATTAAAATACTCCAAAGCTTCTTCAAGCGAGAGAGTCTTTACGCCAAGTGGGAGCCCGCTGCCTTCGATGTCGTAAATTCGTTCATCGCTGCCAAATTCGTATTCAAAAAAATTGCGGTAATTTTTCATTATGGGGTTAGTACGGACAGAAAAACCGGACTTTGAAACTGCCTGTAAAGATGCGCTGCCCAATAGGCTTACGTTAAATAACCTGCGAAAACGTGTTTGTGTGCTCAACAAATGGTGATGTCCCGGTGTTCCGCGGGCATGGCTTAAAATATGTGTGAACGAAAAATCAAGGCCGGCGCAGATGACTTTTCCGCTTGTCAGTTTTCTTGCCAATTCAACGGCGGTTAAACCCACAGACCCCAATGGCGGAATCTGTGCAGGAAGCAATTCTGCTTTTTTTAACCTTTTAAAAATACGCAAATTTGTCCAGGGCGTAAAAAACATGTAGGTTTCGCCGGAAAGAACTGACGCAGATGCAGGAAGCGCGGAAATATCAATTGCCGCAGGCACATTCCATTCGCGACAGGCCAAAAAACCGCGGATATTCCAGTGCTGGCTTTCCAGTATTACAACTAAATCAGGGACAATACCCCTGTCCCTCAAAGCTCCAAGACAAGAGTCAACACAAATTATCTTAAACGAACGTTTGTCGGGACAAGCAAAATTTTGCTCATTATTAATTGTATCAAAAAAAGCATCCAGCGAGGGGCCTGCCCCCAATACAAGGACAGGCGTTTTGCCAAAATTCAGTTCCGACACTGATTTAAAATTCCGGCAAGAAGGTGCCAGATTGCGTAATGCGTTTCTAATGTACAGCCTGCCAAGTTTTGCAAGAGTCAGGGTATTACTCCACTTTGCGGCAATTTCACGGCGAAGTATATCACAAAGAGAATTATAAGTATCTGAATGTAATTGCCAGCCGCCTGTGAACCGGATAATTTCCAAACGGCGGAATACAATTAAGGGCCAGCGATCATTAACAACATTGACAAGTTCTGCACTATTACAAACATTTGTTATGTGCAGTTTTTCGCTTTGCAAAAGTAAAAGAGGAGTATTTTTAAGAGTTAGTTCAAACAGTTCACTTTCTGCTTCCACACAGAGTAAAACAGAATCTTTAGCCTCGTTTTTAAGGCGCGATAGAAACCTTTCCAGCCCGTAACCGTAAAGCGGCGATGGGCAAAAGTAAAGGGTTTTATCGCTAATAGAGACGGCATCCGCGCTGCGATCAGCGCGGCCAACCGGATCGAGCCCTGATATTAAGGTCTTGCCATTCCAGATGAAAGGCCGTCCCTGCATATTACCGCCTAAAAGAAATCATCGCCAAAGAAAATTCTGTACCAGACAGGAAATATTTCATCAAAATTATTTGTCATTCTTTGGTGGTTCATAAAATAAAATGGAACTGTCCGCCTCATTAAATTTTCCAGCCAAAACGATTCATACATTAAAGCAACGTTTTCTTTGACGAATTCTTCTGCTTCTATATGCTCTGTTGGATAGAAAACCAAAACATTATTTCCCTGAACAAGCGGTTCGGAAGGGGTGAATAGTTCTGTAGAAAATGCAATTCTCCAGAAGTTTTCGTTCTGTATCAAATTACTAAGATCATGAGAACCAAAACCAGGCAGATTAATTGAACCGGCAAAAGTATCAAGCGAAGTAAAAAGATCAAGGTTTCCATAATTCATGGGAAAAGGACCAATGGTTTGTTTTTCCAGAAAACGCCAACGTATCGCTGTTTCAAAACCTGCTTCATTTACTTCTGCGATAAATTCTTCCGCCGCAAGGATCGCCCAGTCTTCCATTATACCTCTTCTAAAACCTCTTACATACGAGCGGACTCTATCCATTACAACTTCATCATCAAAATCCGCTTTTATAACTTCTTCTTCTACCCTAAAAAAAGCCCAGCCATCGCCAACATTGACAATATCGCTGAACTCACCATTACCAAGTTTAAAAATATTTTGACGATCTGTCAGATTGGGAATGTCCCAGTCTAGCTCAAAAAAGAAACGGCTTCCCATATCTCCGCCCCTGTCGGAATAAAAGTCCGTTGACTGAGAAATTGCCGCTTCTTCAAAAAGAGTTCCGCTGTGAATTGAATCAAGGATTCTTCTGGCTTCTCTTTCGGTGTCTGCGGTAATTCTTGACAAATGAATTGATTCAAAAAGCTCAGGGTTCTCTTGTGCAAAACCAAGATATTCACTTGCCGGATAGTCATCAATTCTAAAAGATACCATATCAAGAGTTCTCATTGGCGTTGCCATACTGGCTATAAAGGCCACTTCTGAATCAGGTATCAGTAAAGTGGAAAATTCAGAATAAAATGTCTCCATGAAAATATCATCACGTACCTGCCGCGAAATATTGTTTTGGCTTTGCACCGACATCCTGTCATATAATGCAGGAGAAAAACGGCCGTTATGCTGGAATTGCGGTAATTGGAGAACCCTCTGATTTATCAGTCTTTCGGATACAGAAAAGTTCGATCTATTCATTAATTGCAGAATAGCAGTTTGCTCTACCACAGCTTCAAAGGTTTGCCGCATGATTTCGGTTTGAGTATGGAAATTTTCTACAGGAATGCCGAATGACTGATAATAGCGTAAAACACGTTCATAGTACTGAACCAGCAAATTCCCCGGCATCCAGGAAATAGGAGTATTATCATAGTATCCAAATGTCAGATCTCCGCCTCTGCCAGGACCGCAGCCGGAAAGCAAATCACCACCTAAAAAGGTAACAACAACAAGAACAAGAATAATAACAGAACCAATATACAGTCCCGGATTTTGCCTGAATTTTTTTGAAACTTCTGAAGTTCCGGCATCTTTCCCCTGGGACTGCTTTTTTTTATCTTTTTTGGCCATAAAACACCTCTTCTAAAATTATTTTGCATTTTTTTTCATTTTCGGTCAAGCACCACGCATGTACACACCCATATAAGGGTGTAGATATTTAATGATGCTTTGCATCATTTTCGATCTACTGGTGCGGCCAGCCGGCCGCACGAAGTATTGTTGTATGAAGCGTTGCTTCATGTTTGATTAAAAAGTGCGGCCAGAAAGCCGCACGAAATGGAGGTTTTTTTATGAAAAAAAACTATTTATTGTTGTTGGCAGCCGGTATTATTCAAACTATGTTTATACTTGGTTCTTGCTCAACAGGGGAAAATGGGATCTTTACAATGTTGGGAGGCAGAACACATGCGCTGCTTTTTCTTGGTTCCAGAGCGGTTTCCGAAGAAAAAATCGAATTTGAGTTTTCTCAGCCGGTAACTATCACAAAAATAAGCTTTGAACCGCATCTGTCAATTTCATCTATAGAAGATGGAAGTACTGTAAGAGTTACTTTGGAAGAAGCTATAAAACCGGGAATAATGGTAAATGCAGACATTTTGGCAGAAGACGAAAACAGAAACACAATTAATGTTCTGGTTTCTTTCCGTTCAAGAAATGACAGAATGCCGGAACTTGTTATCAATGAAATTCGCACAGAAAATTCCAATCCCAGAGCAGAATTCATCGAATTTAAAATGAGAACGGACGGCAACCTGGGCGCAATGCGGGTTTTTATATTGGGTAATACCAATGCCAGCAGAGAGACAATTTACGAATTCAGACCGGTAGAAGTAAAAAAAGATGACTATGTTGTACTTCATTTAAGAACTGTCGAAGATTCCGCCAGAGACGAATACAACGGAAGAAAAGATGAATCCGGCGGCAGAGATGCATCACCGGAGGCGTGGGATTTTTGGATACCAGGAAATTCTAAAAGGATACACAGGGAAGCATCTGTTATTTATGTTTTAGATCAGGATGACAAAGTGATAACCGGGGTAATGATATCAAATGAATCAAGTGCTTGGTGGGGAAAAGACTATTTTGCCGAAGCTGCAATTATGCTGCATAATCAGGGCGCCTGGAAATCGCGGGATGGAGGTTTACCTGGACCTGCCGATGCAATCAGAAGTCTTGGAACAACCAATACCCGTACATTAAACCGTGACGAAAGAGTTCCAAACACGAACACCAATGCAGACTGGTATGTTACCGTTACAAGCGGGGTTACAGCAGGAAGACCAAACAATCCGGGACGGCACCCTAACTAATCAGTTCTTTGAACATGGCTTCGATGTCGTATTTGGAAGCGGCGCCTGTTTTTTGAGCTGCAATTTCGCCATTCTTGTAAGTAATCAGCGTGGGAATTGAAACAATCCCATGCTGTTCTGCAAGAATGTTGTTATCATCGATATTGATTTTTCCTACCTTTAATTGTCCGGAAAATTCTTCGGCAATTTTTTCTATCACAGGACCAATCATTCTGCATGGACCGCACCACGGCGCCCAAAAATCAAGAAGCACCGGAATTGGCGATTGAAGCACCTCAGTGTTAAAATTATCATTGGTTATAGTAAGACTACTCACAAAAATCCTCCCATAGATGTATTCTCTTACAAAAATGCGGATTTGACAAGAGGGTATTTCATTGAATCACTTGTTGATTTCTTGGGAAAAATAGATTAAAATTGTGGGGGAGTATAATTATGAAACAGCCGTATAAAAAATTTATCGATCGCTTGCATTTTATTATTTTTATGTTTTTTATTTCTGCTACTCTTATGTTGATTGTAACACTGATGGTTTCATTTTACATAAATCGTATGGAAAAAGCGGTAGAAGAAAGCACCCAAAAGCATCTATTGGCCGCTGCAATGGCAGCTTCAAATTTTCTCACTGTGGAAGAATTGGATTTGTTTCATACCGGAGAAGATATGAAAAGGCCGGAATGGGAGGAAATAAGAGCAAGGCTGCAGCAATTTGCCGAAGATTACCAGGTGCTTTATGTGTATTACTGGCGTTATACCAGAGACGGGCAAATCCAGTACATCATCGACAATGATGAAGACGAAGAATGGATGGTCACTCCAGAACTGTTTTTTGATCTAGATGAAGATCCTGTCACAGCCGAAGCTGTTCCTTTTATTATTGCCGGAAATACCTGGGTTTCAGATTTGGGCACCTACACCACATCCTGGGACAGCCTAATCTCCGGCCTCGCTCCGGTGTTTAATGCCGATGGCTCTGTGTACTGCGCTGCCGGAGTTGATCTAAGCGATGAAATCATTCTGATTCAGCGGACCAATATCAGAATAATGCGAATTGTTCTGTTCGTTTCCCTGATTCTTTCGGTATTGTCGGGGTGTTTTGGGATCTGGTTGTACCGTAGAAAAGCTCTCCAGAGCGAAAATATCAGTATAGCGAAGAGTAACTTCCTTTCAATCATGAGCCACGAAATACGCACGCCATTGAACGCAATTATCGGTATAGCGCAAATTGAACTCCAAAAAGAAGACTTACCCGAAAAACATGCTATTGCCATGGAAAAAATTTATAGTTCCGGCGGAAGTCTTTTGGGAATTATCAACGATATTCTTGATTTGTCTAAAATTGAAACAGGCAAGCTGGAGATTACTCCCAGAGAGTACGATGTACCGAGCTTTATAAATGACACTGCACAAATTAACATGGTAAGGATTGGCTCAAAAGAAATCAACTTTATGGTTGAAGCAGACAGAAACCTGCCGTCAATAATTTACGGCGATGAACTGCGTACAAAGCAAATACTCAATAACCTTTTATCAAATGCGATTAAGTACACAAACAAAGGGCATGTTAAATTATTCATCAGCCATACAAAAGAAGGCGAAGATTTACAACTTCGTTTTTCTGTGGAAGACACAGGCATTGGTTTAAAACAGGAAGAACTGGATAAGTTGTTTTTAGACTATCAGCGTTTCAATCTCAGCGCAAACCGTGAAACCGAAGGAACCGGCCTTGGTTTACCAATAACCAAAAAGCTAATCGAGTTGATGGACGGTAAAATCGAGATTAAAAGTGAATACGAAAAAGGCAGTACATTTACGGTAACTTTAAAACAAAAAGCTATTGATTGTATACCAATTGGTGATGAAGTTTCCAAAAACCTGCGTAACTTTAATTTTTCAAATGAAAAATATCGTTTAAAGCTGCAGCTGTCACACGAACCCATGCCTTATGGAAAAGTATTAATTGTTGACGATATGGAAACAAATTTATATATTGCACAGGAAATTTTATCATACTATAAATTGGACATAGAAACAGCAACCAGCGGTTTTAAAACGCTGGATTTGGTAAAAAGCGGAAAAACCTATGATATTATTTTTATGGACCACATGATGCCTGTTATGGACGGAGTAGAAACCACACAAAAACTCCGTTCTTTAGGTTATAAAAACACAATCCTGGCGCTGACCGCCAATGCCATGGCAGGCAGCAAAGAAATGTTCATACAACATGGCTTTGACGGGTTTATACCAAAACCAATTGATATTAAGGACATGGACCTGGTTGTGAAAGTATATATCCGTGACAAACACCAGGAGAAGTGAAAATACATTTGTTATTGTAAACTAATACCGCTTGACACAAATCATATCATTATGCCATGATCTAATATGGAAATACACAATATCAACAAAAATCAGACTATGTATACCGAAGGCCTGTCTTACGATGATGTTCTTTTGTTACCGGGTTATTCCGACATTTTACCAAAAGAATGTAACATTCAAACAACATTATGCGCTGGTATTAATTTAAAAGTACCTGTAATCTCTGCTGCAATGGATACCGTTACAGAAGAAAAACTTGCCATTGCCATAGCGCTGGAAGGCGGAGCGGGTGTCATTCACCGCAATTTAAGCCCCGAAGAACAAGCCCGCCAGGTAACAAGCGTTAAACGCTATCTAAACTGGATTATTGAATCGCCTGTAACTGTTCCACACGATGCGTATGTCCGCGATGTCAAGGTTTTAGTTCAAACTTTTGGCGTCTCCGGCCTTCCGGTTGTAGACGGTACAGGTAAATTAAAAGGAATAATTACAAACCGCGATCTTCGTTTTTGCCGTGACGATTCCCTTCCTGTTCAGGATGTAATGACGCATGAAGTAGTTGTAGTAAAAGGAGAGCCAAATGTCGATAAA
>JAITFY010000085.1 GCA_031281025.1 Treponema sp.
TGGAAAAAAATCGCAAAAGTACATTGTATTGAAAATGATAAAATTATTGATTATGCGGAATTATTATATAAAAATAATATTCGAACAAAAGATGCCTTGCATATAGCATGTAGCGTTTATACTGATTCAAATTATTTTATTACAACTGATAAACATCTATTCAATTTAAAATTGGATGATATTAAAATAATAAATCCATTAAATTTTCTTAATGAAGTGGAGGAATAATTATGCATGCAGAAATGGCATTACGCAATGAAGGGATGAGGGTTTTAATAAATAAGCTTGGGAATGTGGAGGCGGAACGTTTCATTAGTCTAATAATTAGAGAACCATTTGACTATACTGAATGGCAAAGAGGCTTATTTGATAATATGTCTGTAAAAGAATTAAGTAATATTGCAATGAATGAATATAAAAGTAACTGAAAGTACGCCCCACATCACATAACAAACGGTAACTGCAAAATGCCCTGTTCGGGCATTTTGGGCTACACAAAACCTTGTTCGGGCTACGCCCTCTGCAAGATTTTGTTCCGCCACAGTTTGCCAACCCTGCGAAAACCGCGAACCGTTGGTTCGACGGTTTCGCTTATTCGGGCTGGCAAAACGTCGCCAACCTAGAACGTTATGTGAAATACAAAATGCAGCATTTCTGAAAAATAATAAGATTAATATTGACAAAAATTAATTAAAAAGTTAATGTAAATTATGGAATATAAAACATTAGAGGAAAGCATTGTTGCAGCAATGGAGCTGCCAAATAGTAGCCTAATAAAATATTTACCTTATATTTTACAGGATTATTGGGAAATAGGGTCTTCTTCAGAAGAAATTATAAAATTAATCAAGAAATATAAAAATAATTATTCAAGCCTTAATTTATTAGATTTAGGTTCTGGCAAAGGGGCTGTTTCTATAAAAACCGCATCAGAATTAAAATGCAAATGTTTTGGAATTGATGCGATAGATGATTTTGTAATTTATTCTAAATATAAATCAAAAGAATATTTTGTAAATACTTTATGTGATTTTGAAACAAATGATATAAGAATAAGAGTAAAAACATTAGGAAAATATGACATTATAATATTAGGAGCAATAGGACCTGTTTTTGGGAATTACTATGATACATTATCGCAATTAAAATCCCATTTAAATGATGGTGGATTAATAATTATTGATGACGGATACGTTGAAGATGATTGTAAAAAAAATTATCTAAATATTCTAATAAGAAGTGAATTGATTAAACAAATAAACAACGCTGGAATGGAATTAATTGATGAAGTAACAACTAATGAAATTCCAGGTATTAACGAAAGCTATGAGAATGAATTCAAAAATTTGCAAAAAAGGTGCATAGAATTGTCTAAAAAATTTCCCCAAGATAAAGAGTTATTTTACAAATATATAGAGGAACAAAAAGAAGAATATAGAATATTAAGTAATGAAATAATACCAGCAACATTTGTAATTAAAAAACTTGAATAAAGGCATTTTGTACGTCCGCCACAGTTTGGGCAGGGGACATTTGCTACGCAAAGTCCTATAACCTGCCCAAACCGTCAGTTACCTTAAACGTTAGGCGAAAGTTGGACAAAATGTTGAAAAATAATTTCGTTTGTTACTAAATTCTTCAGCTCTCCGGCTCACAAACATCAAAAGAAAAATCATCCAGCTGCACCAGGCCGGAAACAAGAGCGAGAACCACAATTTGGATGCGGTTTTTTAATTTTGTTTTGCGTTTAATTACCGTAAGGCAATTTTTAATTGTTCCCTCGTTATAATTTAAGTATTCAGCAATTTGAACGTCTGAAAATCCTTTTGCCATTTGTGTGATGATTCCTAGTTCCAACGGGCTAAAAATGGAGCGGGCTTGTTCTGCAAACTTTTTTACTTGAAGCTGCTCCGGCAGCAGCTGTTCTGACAACAGCTGTCCCGGAAATTGATTTTTATAGCTAAACTCGTTATAAACATTATTGTTTATTGTTTTGTTTATATAACAACCATTTAAATTAACGATTTTTACAATATGCGCTAATTTATCCATATCTTCGTCTTTAAATAAAAGCCCGGAAATTCCGGCCTTAAGCATAAGACTTGCATAGATCATGTTTTCTTTATCGTCCTTGTTGACACAAAAAACAATTATTGCAGTAGAGGGAGATCGCCTAATTATCATGTTCACAAGTTCAATGCCGGTTGTTCCTGATAATTGCAAATCCAGAATAAGTACATCGGGCTTTAAACGTTCTGTTCGAATAATAACGCCTGTTTCATCTTTTTCTACACTGGTTATGAAAAATTCCGTTTGTTCAGAAAGAGCAGCCATAATTCTTTTTTGGTCTTCTTCTTGCCGGGAAGCTATGAGTATACTGATAATGTTATTCATAGTTTTCATATAAAGATCATTGACCTGTTTTGTCAATATGTCTTATCATTATGATATGAAACATCTCCCTCCGCTTTATTTGATCGACGCATACGGTCTTATTTACCGTTCATATTTTGCTTTTTTATCACGTCCTTTGCGTAACAATGCAGGCAAGAATGTTTCCGCTTTGTTTGGATTTGCACGCACTATGGTTTCGCTGCTGGATGATGGCGCTCCAATTGCAGATGACCAAGGCAAGCTCCTTGAAAAGCAAGAGAAGCCGCTGCGGCTTGCTGCCATTTTTGATTCGCGCACCCCCACTTTCCGGCACGAAATGTACAGCGAATACAAGGCAAACAGGCAAAAAACGCCTGAAGATTTGCATGAGCAAGTCCCGTTAGTTGAAGAATTTTTAACTGAGTTGGGTGTTCAGTGTTTAAAGGCCGAAGGTTTTGAGGCTGATGACATTATCGCTACACTTGCAGATAAATGTAGAAGTGAAAACCGGCAGTGTTACATTCTTTCATCTGACAAGGATTTACTTCAGCTTGTTGGCGGCGGTATTTTTGAATTACGTCCGGCGAAAATTAACAGAGCCGAATCCTCTGCAACCAGTACAGGTCCTGTCTGGGATCTTGTAGGCGCGGATAAAGTAAAAGAGGATTGGGGCGTAACGCCAACAGAAGTTCTTGATCTGCTCTCCCTTATCGGAGACACTTCTGACAATATTCCCGGCGTTAAAGGAATAGGTGTTAAAACCGCTGTCAAGCTGATGATACGGTACGGTTCTCTCGACGAGATCTACAAAAACATTGCTGCGATTGAGGGAGCAACAGGAAGAAATCTGGCGGAAGGAAAAGAAAGCGCCTATTTTTCCCAATCGCTTATCCGTCTGCGAAATGACGTTGAATTACCCATAACATCTATTGATGATCTGACTGTGGAAAACCTTAACCGCTCTGCAGGAGCAAATGTACTTATGCGTGAAGGCGTTCGTCAAAGTGCAAAGCAGCTTTACCCAAATGTTAAAGTTACTGACCGGCTTCCACCCCGTGTTGAATCTGTCTCCAAAGAAACAGATGGTTCTTTCTCTCCAATTCCTTTGGCAGAAGAAGAGCTTCAGGGCGATGGGGTTTACAAGGCAATTCTTGATCTTGATGAATTAAAAACAATTTTTGAACAAGCCAAAAAACAAAAACTTATAACACTTGATTTTGAAACTGATTCTCTTGATGCATGGAATTCCCGCCCTGTCGGTATTTCGTTTGCGATAAAACCAAAAGAAGCATTTTATGTTCCGCTTGTACCTCACGGCACAAACACAAATACGGATAGCTCCTTTATTGATCCAGAAAAAGTCTGTATGCTGCTCTCTTCTATTTTTGCTGACAATGAAATGACAGTAGTTGCACATAACGCCAAATTTGATTATAAAGTAAGCCGTGGATTTGGTATCAGCCGGTGGCAGTGCAAAATCTGGGATACAATGATTGCAGCATGGCTGGCAGACCCCGAACGTAACAGCTATTCGCTGGATTCGCTTGTTTCATACACTTTTGACTGCAGCCCCACAAGATACATTGACATTGTACCAAAAGGCACATCTTTTAACAGCGTTCCTCTGGAAATTGCCGCAAATTATTCCTGTGAGGATGCAGATTTTTGCATCAGATTAAAACATTATCTTGAGCCCATGTTAAAAAAAATAGATTCCATCAATCTTTTTGAAAATCTGGAAATGCCTTTACTCCCAATTCTGGCAGAAATGGAAGGTGAAGGAATAAAAATTGAGCCAAAAATTCTAACCGATTATGGAGTTGAACTAGGGCAGGAACTTAATCAAATCCAGGCTGAAACATGGAAAATTGTCGGCCATGAGTTTAATCTTTCTTCCACTAAGCAGCTTCAGGAAGTGCTTTTTACCGAACGAAAGTTAATCCCCAGAAAAAAAACCAAAACCGGTTATTCTACCGATGCGGCAGCTCTGGAAGAATTGGCAAGAGAAGACCCCGTACCCGCTCTCATTCTGCGTCATCGGACATTGTCAAAGTTAAAATCTACCTATGTTGATACATTAGCTGACATGGCAGACAGTGAAGGGCGTTTGCACACAAATTTTTTGCAAACTGGAACTGCTACAGGCCGCCTTTCAAGCAGGGAACCCAATTTGCAGAACATACCAATCCGTGCCGAAGAAGGACGGCGTATCCGGGAAGCTTTTGTGGCAAAACCCGGCTGTTTGTTGATTTCCGCCGATTACAGCCAAATCGAACTTGTTGTACTTGCCCATCTTTCGCAGGATAAAAACCTTATTTCCGCTTTTAAAGAAGAATCAGTTACCAAAGGTTATCAGGATGTTCATGCCCGCACTGCTTCATTGATCTTTGGAATTGATGAAAGCGAAGTTAATAGCGAACAACGGCGTATGGCAAAAGTTATCAACTTTGGAGTGATATACGGCATGAGCGCTTTTCGTTTATCAAATGAATTGGATATCACCAGGACAAATGCACAAAATTTTATCAACGCTTATTTTAGCACCTATTCCGGCGTACGCCAATTTATCGAGAATACCATTAAAAATACGGAACAATGCGGTTATGTTACGACAATTTTTGGACATCGACGTTATGTTCCAACCATCAATTCGCGTAACAAAACAGAAAAAGCCGCTGCTGAACGCATTGCGGTAAACACTCCCATACAAGGGTCGGCAGCTGACATTGTTAAAACTGCAATGGTCAATCTGGACAGGCGGCTTACCCTTGAGCGCAGTAACGCCCGTCTCTTATTGCAAGTTCACGACGAACTAATCCTTGAGTGTCCAAAAGACGAAGTAGAAGATGTAGTAAAACTTGTTAAAATTGAAATGGAACAAGCCGCAGTCTTGAGCATACCGTTACGTGTAAAAGTGGAGACAAGTACCCGATGGGGAGATTTTCATTAATTTTATACTCTAACACGTCCGCGAAAACTTCGTGATAATGTCAATTTATCGATATACTCAATGTTTCCGCCGACAGGCATCCCGGATGCGAGGCGGGAGATTTCGACAGGATGATCTTTTAGAATTTTCTGAAGGTACAGAGCTGTTGTGTCGCCTTCGATCGTGGGGTTCAGAGCAAGGATTAGCTCCTTAACCCCCCCCGTTCCGCAAAGACGCTTTATAAGTTTATCGATTGTTAGGTTTGCAGGGCTAATGCCTTCCAATGGTGCAATTAAACCGCCAAGCACATGGTAAACTCCGGGAAATTCCCGTGTTTCTTCGATTACGCGCACATCCTGAGCACATTCTACAACACAGATGATCGAATGATCGCGGCTTGGATCGGAACAAACAGTACAAGGATCTGCTTCGGTAAAACCGCCGCAAACACTGCAGCGTATTATTGCCTGATGCAGGCCAGAAAGTTCTTTTGACAAACTAACGGCAAGAACTGGATTATTGTCCAGAATATGGTATACAATCCTGCCTGCGCTTTTTTTTCCAATACCCGGAAGTTTAGAAAATAAAGTTATCAGCCTGTCCAGGGCGTTCACATGGCCCCCGGAAAACCAGGTATGTTAATTCCGGTCATTGCGCCAACTTCGCTGCTTATATTGTCTTTTACTTTTGCCATTCCATCATTAAAAGCTGCCATGATTAAATCCTGCAGTAAATCAGTATCGCCCATTTCCATCGCTTGCGGTGTTATGCGTACAGAGATTAATTCAAGTTTTCCATTAAGCTCAATTTCTACCAAACCTCCGCCTGCAGCTCCTGTTGCTGTTATATCAGCAAGTCTTTCCTGAAAACTATTCATCTGTTCCTGCATTTTTTTTGCATTTTTTAATAAATCAAATGGATTAATGTTCATATACACTCCGTTGTTTATTTTATGGAACGATCGTTCCAGGAATTATAGATCTAACTTGTTCTACTTGCGGATAAGTTTCCGCATCTGTATTTTTATTTACAGCGTTGTTCCAGAGAGGAACGTCATCGTCATCTGTCTCAGTAGATGAGTCTGCTGTAGTAGATGCTGCGGTTGCCGCATCTTTGGCGGCAATCATGCGTTGAAATTCGTTTTGTAACGAGCGTCCATCGCTGGCAGGCTGCTGGTATGCAGGCTTTTCATTGTTTTGAGACTGTTGGCTGTCGTTTCGTCTGGGCGATTGCTGATTTTGTGATACACTAAAACCCTGATTAAGTATGGCTTGTGCATTATCAATTGCATTTTTTAATTCCGCAGGAGAAACCCATTTGTTCAACCATGCCAGCTTTGAAACTGCTATTTCCAGTTCGAATCGTACGGATACGCCGTAACGCATATTGCGATAACAATCCAGCAAAATATCCAGAGCCTGTTCAAGACGGATGGAATCATAAGCGTCAAGCGCTTTGACGGAAAACTGCGCAGGACGATAACCCAGGATAGACTCCCGTGTTACGCCATTTTTTAATAATAGCAGGCTCCGGTAATATCCCGCCAGATCGATAACAAACTGTTCAATGGCAACGCCACTGCCAAGTATTTCGTCAGTAAGTGCGAAAACACTGGTTGTATCGTTTGCAGCGCACGCTTCTGAAAACGCATTGAGTTTATCAAGACCAATAATGCCAAGTTTTTCGCGAATTAGCTCGCTGCGAATTTTGCCTTCGGAAAAAGAGACAATCTGATCAAATAGAGTGAACGCATCCCGCATACTGCCGGTAGATTCCCTTGCTATCCAGAACAGCGCATCATCTTCGGCATGAATGTTGTTTTCTGCGCAGATTTTTTTTAGTATCTCCTGGATTGTTTCAACGGGTATCAACCGGAAGTTAAATTGCTGACAACGGCTTTTTATGGTTGGAGGAACTTTGTGCAGTTCTGTTGTGGCGAAAATAAAACAAATGTAAGGCGGCGGCTCTTCTATGGTTTTTAACAATGCGTTAAACGCACTTTGGGAGAGCATGTGTACTTCGTCGATGATGTAAACCTTATAACGTCCAGACTGCGGCGGGAAGAGTACTTCGTCTTTGATTTGCCGCACATCGTTTACTGAGTTGTTTGAAGCTCCGTCTATTTCCAGTACATCCATACTGGCGCCGCGGCTAATGGAGAGACAGTTGCTGCAAACATCGGCGCCAGCCATGCCGCTGCAAGGCCCTGCTTCTGGTCCTTTTTCGCAGTTAAGTGAGCGGGCTAAAATGCGGGCGGCGCTTGTTTTTCCGCATCCTCTGGGTCCTGAGAAAAGATAAGCGTTCGCAACATGACCGCTTTTTAAAGAATTCTTTATGGTAGAGACGACAAATTCCTGCCCCGCCAATTCATCAAAAGTTTTGGGTCTGTATTTTGAGGCAGTTACTTCGTATCGGGGTGTTGTGGTTGTCATACATATATTATCACAGATTTCTACAAAAAATAAAAGTGCCCTGTATCAGGAGGGCCGCGGCGCAACAGACATCCGCTTACCGTTGCTTTCTTCCGAACCTGGCGGGGTTGGGCGGCGACTGCTCGCACGGTTCCTGACACAGAGCAATTAATGGTATAACACAATGAGTGTACACGTCAAGCATAAACTATTTGCTGCATTTCATTGTTTTTTTGACCCTTTAGTGATATATTATATACAAATAACAATTAATCCATCAGGAGGATTACAATGAAAAAAACTGGAAAAATTGTAAGTTTATGCGTGGTATTTTTTATATTGGCCACAGGTCAGGTGTTTTCGGATACACCAATTGACGATTTACATTCAGCCGTGAATTCATTTTCGAATAAAATTGCTGAATCATTGCCATTTAATTCCACTGTGGGATTAAATTGGTCTGATGCCTATATTGGGCAGTTTTTGGGTATTCCTCCAAGATTTGGTATTGGGGTCACAACCGGATTCACAACCATCCCTATTTCATCCATGAATAATTTATTAAATGTTTTTGGTGCTGGTAATGCAATGGGGAATACAAATATGGGTTTACCGCTTCTGAGCTATACGCTGGAAGCCAGAATAGGCGGATTCATACTACCTTTTGATTTTGGGGTAAAATTTGGCTATCTCCCGGATCTCTCAATCCCTTTTATGAATGTTGGCATGGAAGAATATACGCTTGTTGGCGCCGATTTACGTTATTCTCTGCTGCCCAAAATAATCCCAATATTTAAGGCATCAGTAGGTATAGGTATCAATCATTTAAGGGGTGGAATTTCAACATCGTTTCCATTAGGTACTGAATTTGATTTTAGTGATCCTACAGATACTCATCATTACAAACTTATAATGACCGATCCAACGCTGACTTTGCCCTGGAGTACCACAAGTTATGAATTAAAAGCACAGGCTTCAGCTTCGCTTCTAATTTTTACTCCGTATGCCGGTCTTGGCATAATCTATGCAAAATCAAATGCCGGATACCGGATAAAAACGGAAGTAACGATAAAAGACGAAAACGGCATCGAAATTACTGATCTTGATGAGCTTGATGATGTAAGAGACTACTTGATTGGTTTAAAGAATTTTTCCCCAAACGGCTTTGAAAGAATGATAGAAAACACCGGCTTTAATGTACGGGCCTACGGCGGGGTTTCTTTAAATTTAGCGGTAATAAAGTTTGACTTGACAGGTTTGTATAATTTTACAACTCAAAGTTATGGACTCACTTTTGGGGCAAGGTTCCAATTATAAAAAAACACCCCCGGGAAAAGGAGGTGAGGAAACCCGGGGGCTACTGATAAAAGGTCAACTGTAAAACAAAAGAGGCCTGATTTTAGATGATTCGCTATTTAGCGTTTTAGGAAGCAGTTGTAGTAACAGTCATCTATACCGCTATCAGTCTACTTTAAACATAGTAATTTTCTGGTTTTGGGTCAAGTTTTTTAAAAAAAAGAGCCAACAGGCCTATTGGTAAGTTGTCCAATATGGGCATTTATAATATACTGGATGCATGAATAAACTTATTAAAACCTTTAATTCAGGCCGGGCCATCTTTTATGTAATGGTTATTATTTGCATTATTGTTGTTGCAGCAGTATTAAAACTCACCTCGACAATTATCCTGCCCTTTATAATTGCCATATTGGTGGCATTAATAATGTTTCCAATAATAAAATTGATGGATAAAATCCGATGTCCCCGCACTGTATCGATTTTTTTTGTAGTTATCATAGTAATAGCAGGGATGCTCCTTTTTGGAGCCGTGCTTTTTTCTTCCGGCAGGCATATTGTTGACCAGGTTCAAGAGGATGGCAACATTTACACTGTTCGCATCGTATCAGTTTACAACTGGGCTGCCGATACTTTTAATCTTCAAAATGATGAGGCTCAGACTCTTTTGGAAAATCTCTGGGATCAGCCGGTGGTACGTGGGGGTATTCAAAATATAGCCCAATCGTTTTCATTCTTTTTAATCAGATTTGTAACAAGCGCCGTTTTAATGGTCATTTTCCTTGTGTTTATTTTGGTTGAGGCAACTTACTTTAAACTAAAAATAATCACTGCATTTGAAAACCGTATTGGAAATTTTGATCGCATGGGAAATGAAATAATAAGACAAGTTGCGCGATATTTGGGTACCAAGTTTCTTTTTTCTGTAGCTAATGGCCTTATATATGCTGTCGGTTTTTCAGTGGTTGGATTGGAATTTGCAGTTGAATGGGGTATTATTCAGTTTCTCCTTAACTTCATTCCCACATTGGGCAGTATCGCTGGCGGTGTTATAATAACATTATTTGCAATGCTTCAATTCTTGCCGGATAATACTACCGCTGTATTTATTGTATTAGGAATAATTTTAGGTGTGAATCTTATTCTCTCGAATATTTTAGACCCAAAAATAGTCGGCGACCAGGTAGGAATTTCTCCTTTGGCAGTAATGATTTCACTTTCTTTTTGGGGTTTTATATGGGGATTTATCGGTATGCTTATTGCTGTTCCGATGACTGTTATTATTAAAATTGTTTGTGAGAATATCCCTATGCTGGAACCTATTTCCATTTTATTAGGATCACGAAAAGCGGTACAGAAGAAAAAAGCGGAGTTTGATAAAGCCGAAGCATGATCATGAATACTCAAGCTCACTTTGATCAAGTGCCGGTTATTCCGTATTACCCGGATTTTATCCCTTTGGATATAAACCACAAGGATGTTCTGCACCCGCGCCTTTCGCTGACATCGGATGGCGTTTCGGAATTTACGTTTTCCGGGCTTTATCTTTTTAGAAACAGGTACAACTACCGTATTTCGCGTAACAATGAAGCAGACCTGGATTATAGTTTTGTTGTATCTGGAAAACAGCTGTTCGGCAAAGAACGAAAAAAAACTTTTTTTATGACCCCCTGTTCTGTTCCCAATCCTGATATTCTGGAATCCCTGTTTGTTACCCATGATTATTGGAAAAATATTTCAGAAACTTTATATAATCAGTGTCAACAATCACCCATCAGAGAAAAATTGGAAGAAATCGGCGTAGTAATCGAAGAAGACAGAGATAACTTTGATTATCTTTATTATCGAAACGAACTTGCAGAACTTACCGGGAAAAAATTCCATAAAAAGAAAAATCACGTAAATAATTTTTTGAATACATATCCCGATCATGAGCAAAAACCCATAAGCAAAGAGTTAATTCCTGCAGCAATCAAAGTTCTTGATCGATGGCAGGAAAACCTGATTTTACGAAGCGAAGACGAAGATGGCGATTACGAAGCGGCAAAAGAAGCGCTGGACAAATTTGATACACTTTCGTTAAAAGGCTCTGTCTTTTTTGTCAACAGAAAACCTGCTGCGTATTGCCTTGGAGAGAGCCTTTCCGGCGGCAGGATGTTTGCAATTCATTTTGAAAAAGCAATCGAAGACTACAGGGGTATTTATCAATTCATGAACAAGGCTTTTGCCGCATCTTTGCCCCGTTTTTTTACATTGATCAACCGTGAACAGGATCTGGGGAGTGAAGGATTACGTCAGGCAAAGATGACTTACCGTCCTTGTGGTTTTGTAAAAAAATACACAGGAAAAAAAATATGATGTATCTAACAGGCTTTCATGCCATAGAAGAAAGAATAAAATCGGGGCGTTCCTGCGGCCCCCTATTTGTTGCAAAAGCAGGTCCGCGCGCAAAAGAAATAGTAACGCTTGCTGTCAACAACAAAATTCGTCTTGAACGGACTGGAACCTTTGATCTTGACGGTATCGCCCCCGATAACCGCGGCATCGCTCTTCAGGTTGATGACGTAAGTCCTGCCGGAAGCGACATCAGTATCGAAAACTTTATTGACGGGCTTGGAGATCGCCGCAATGTACTTGTTCTTATCCTTGACGAGATTACCGATCCCCACAACTACGGCGCAATTCTTCGCTGCTGCGATCAATTCGCTGTTGATTTGGTTGTCAGCCGCAACCGCCGCAGCGCAAAACACGCCGGAGTTATTTCCCAAACTTCGGCGGGCACTGTGTCGTGGGTCGCACAGGCGGAAACGCCAAACCTTGTACGCGCAATCGAAGACTTAAAAAAAGCAGGCTTTTGGGTTTACGGCGCCGATATGGAAGGCGAACCTGTATACTCAAAGGACTTACGCGGCAGAGTAACACTTGTACTTGGAAGCGAAGGAAGCGGCATTTCACGCTTGTTACGCGAACGCTGTGACGCCATGTTAGGCATACCATCGGCAGGCAGAATTGACTCGCTCAATGTGTCGGTTGCGGCGGGAGTGCTGTTGTACGAGGTACAAAGACAAAGAGTGAAAAACAAGTAATTTACCACTCTTGGACACTTTTCACAACACACTCTTTATGCTAAACTTAACCATGAGCATGACCACAATACAACTTGACGCTTTTTTTAAAAGTTTCCTCGATATGGATGGCTTTGCTTCAAGTGATCGTTCACTGAACGGAATACAGGTTGATAATGACGGTTCTGTCGTAAAAAAAATTGCCTTTGGCGTGGATGCCGCTATGGAAACATTTGAGCAGGCAGCCGTTATTAATGCGGGAATGATCTTTGTTCATCATGGCTTGTTCTGGGGTGCGCCAGCAAGTGTAGCAGGAAACCTCAGAAGGCGGATTAAGTTTCTACTTGACCATAACATTTGCCTTTACGCTGTGCACTTGCCGCTGGATCAGCATCCCAAATTGGGAAATAACGCGGTTTTGGCTGAACTTTTGGGATTGGAAAACATCGAACCTTTTGGCGACTATCACGGACGCAAAATAGGTTTCAAAGGGGCTTTTCCCAAACCTGTTTCTATTGACGAAGCCGTAAAAAGAATTAACTTTATGGGAAGACCTCCGCAGGGAGTTTTCCCTTTTGGTAAAAAAGACTGCACAACCGCTGCCGTAGTGTCAGGCGGTTCTTCGATGAGCGCAAAAAACGCAATCGAAGAAGGCATTGATTTGTTTGTGACAGGCGAGAGTTCCCATAGTGTTTACCATGAATGCCTGGAAGGGAAACTTAATATGATTGCGGGCGGCCACTACAGCACCGAAGTCTGGGGGCTGCAGGCCGTAATGCGGCATTGTTTGGCGGAACTAGGATCTAAGACAGATGTGGAATTTATTGATATCCCAACGGGATTGTAAATATTTAATTGGAGTGTTTTAATGAAACCGTTTATTAAAGAGAGGATACTGCCATTATCATTAACAGCATTTGTTATTCTGGTAGATCAAATTGTAAAAGCCATTATTGTTAAAATAGAACCTCTTCATCCCAAATTGATTAAAGATGTTTTTGACAATGATTTCCTCTGGATTTATCATGTGCGGAACAAGGCTATAGCTTTTAGTCTGGGAGATAATCTTCCTGAGTCGCTTAAACCAATTCTTTTTATTGTCGTCCCCATTTTGGTTTTAGGTTTTTTGTTATGGTACTTTTTTAAATCCAATGATTTTACGCTTCTTCAGCGCTGGGCTGCGGCGGGTATTATTGGAGGCGGTATGGGAAACATCATCGATCGCATTTTCCGGTCGGATGGAGTGGTAGATTACATCAGTATTAATATCTATGGGCTTTTTGGTATGCCTCGTTGGCCTACTTTTAATATTGCCGATTCATCTGTGGTTGTTTGTTGTCTTTTATTACTTGTAACTCTTTTTTTTGTTCCAAAAAAGAAAACCATAAAAAAGGAAAAAACAAATGAACAAAAAACTTAATACCATTCTTTTTATTCTTGGGGCAACGTTGTTTAATGTTTTAGTCGCAATATTGAGTTTTATTCTGCTTTTAATCCTGTATCTTAGATATGTAATTGTACTGATGCCGGAACAGGGTCATATGTGGGGATTTACGTTTATCTTTATTGCTTCGCTTGTATGCTCTTTTTTTGTTTATCGTTATGCGCTAAAATATTTGCTAAAGAAAATCGATGTAGATAAATACTTTGATCCGTTGTTTGTAAGAAGAAACATAAGAAAGAATTAACCGGTATTATTTATGCTTGTCCAAAACCCGGCTGGTTTTTCACAGGCTCCTGAATCTGCATAAAAGTACCATTTACCTACTTGAACATTTTTCTTAAATATCGTATGATGAGAGTCTAGATGTGTTTTTTGTGGATTAAAACATGACCTTTATATAGGAGAAGATATAATGAAACGTACTTATCAACCCAGCAAGGTAAAAAGGAATCGCAAGTTCGGTTTTCGTGCCCGTATGAAAACCAAGGCAGGGCGGCTTATTTTAAAACGCCGCAGGGCAAAGGGCCGGATTAAGCTTTCAGTTTCTGATGAGAAAAAGCCCTATTAGAAATAGTATTATTTCTGACCAAAGTTTTGGGCGAAAGGAACATTTAAAGGGAAGGAAAGAGATTCGGGAAGTTTTTAACAAAGGTAAACAGTACAGTTGCCATGGTGCGAAGCTTTTTGTTTTAGGGAACGGCTTATCATATAACCGTATTTGTTTTACTTTTGCCAAAGGAAAGGCATTATGGAATGCGGTTAAAAGGAACCGTGCCAGACGTCTTGGCCGAGAAGCATTCAGACTGATGAAAGATCGTCTTGAAGCCGGTTTTGACTTAATTTTTTTGGTATACCCTGAGACTGAAGGAGCGGCAACCCTCCCTGGAGCGGAAAAGCAGGCGAAAGCTTGTCTGCAAAGCAGGCGCAATCAGTTCGATTCTCTTTTTTTTAAAGCCGGTTTATTAAAATGAAATATATAGTACTTGTTTTAATTAAATTTTATCAAAGCGCAATCTCCCCGCATTTCCCGCCATCTTGCAGGTTTTATCCAACCTGTTCTGCTTATGCATACGAGGCAGTTATAAGGTATGGCTTTTTTCGCGGATGTTTTTTGGCTGTTAAACGGATAATGCGCTGCCACCCCCTTCATGCTGGCGGCTACGATCCAGTATCAGAAGAGAATAACTTAATAAGAAAATAAAAGGACATGTTATGGAAAAAAATACGATTTTGGCTATAGTACTTTCTACTTTAGTGCTGATTTTTTCTTTTATGATGCAGGGTCTTTGTTATGAACCGGTTGCAAACCAGGTTACAGAACAACAAACTCAAACTCCTGTGAATGAACAGTTTCAAGAATTTTTTGTGCCTGATCATCAAGAACCAGTATCAGAACAAACTGATATTGATATGACGCAATTAATGATTCAGCGTGGACTGATCTCTGTGGCTGAAGCGGGAGAATACATACCGCTGCATCCTCCTATAGTAATCGAAACTGATCTAAAAAGAGTTGTATTGTCCAATGTCGGCGGAGAAATTACCTCTTTGCAATGGATAGATCAAAGAAAAAGAGATGCTGGTAGTGGCAATTATTATGTGGACTTAATTCTTCCAGGCAATAATCCGGAACATCCTGCATTTCCGGCGCGTGCTTTTACCATTGCTTTTGGCGATCAAGAAACCCGGCCTGTTTCTTCTCATTTTCGTGTGAACTACCAGCCAGAGTTAAATCCGTATATCGTAGAATTTTCCCGTGATTATATAATTCCTTCTGGAGTAACCGGTACGGAACACAGATTCAAATTAACCAAAAGATACGAATTTAAACAAAGAGATTTAATGTTTGAATTAACTATTTTACTGGATGGAAGTAATTTTTCTGTAATACCATTCAATTTTGCCGGCAATAATGCGTATACGTTATCGTTTGGTCCGCAAATGGGTCCTCCCTTTGAAAGACTTGACAGATTCCACGATTACCGTTTTTATCAAATATTTTCCAATGGCAGACGCAGAGATGTAAGAGTCGATGATCACATTGTAGAGCCTCGTCCACCATGGGCGGCAATTTCCGGCAAGTATTTCGTTTTTATTGCATATCTTGCCCGTATTCAAGCGCCATATAGTTTAAGGTATTCCGAAAAAGAAGAAGAAGGGCTTTCAAATGCTTCCAGGCTTCATGTACACCGTCCATCAATAACTTCACACGAAGTTATTGATAGATATTATTTTTACCTTGGACCAAGAACACAGGATATACTTTCCAGATACAATATCGCAGACAGAAATGAATTTGGACTAAGAGATGCAAATCTTTCCGAAGTAGCCAGTACGCGAGGATTTTTTAGTATTTTTTCACCGCTGGAAAGATTGTTAAAATGGTTATTAATGGGAATATATAGTATTGTTGGAAATTACGGCATTGCTATTATACTGCTTACACTGTTAATTAAAATCGCTTTTTTCCCGTTGACAAAAAAAGGGTCGATGGCTACTCTGCGTATGCAGGCGCTTTCGCCCAAAATCAAGGAATTGCAGGAAAAATACAAAAACAACAAACCAAAATTGCAGATGGAAATGGCGGCCTTTTATAAACAGGAAGGTTACAACCCCCTTGCAGGATGTCTTCCAATGCTGCTCCAACTCCCGATTTTCATCACTATGTATCAACTGTTTAACAACCATTTTGAATTACGCGGCGCTGTATTTATTCCCGGCTGGATACCAGATCTTTCATTACCGGAACATATCGTTCAATTTCCGCCTGGTTTTACATTGCCGATTTTAGGCTGGACTGCTTTAAGAGCTTTGCCTTTTATCTATGTAGCTTCTCAATTATTATACGGCAAGGTTACACAGATGCCGGGACAACAGTCGGCTGGTCAGATGAAGATAATGTTATTTGTTTTACCCATCGTGTTTTTCTTTGTACTTTACGATGTCCCATCCGGGTTGTTAATTTACTGGGTTTTTTCCAACCTTCTCACGCTTGTTCAGCAGGTGATTATCAACAAATACATAATCAAAAAACGAACTGTAGGTGTTACGGCTTCGTCTTCTTCGCCGGCTTCATCAGATTCGGCAAATGGAAAAAAGAAGAAAAAGAAAAGATAAGGAGTAGTTTATGGAATATGAATTTGAAGGCCGCACAGAAAAAGAAGCGATAGACAAAGCAGCGGCTGAACTTGGTTTAGAAAAAGATGATTTTGATGTTGAGATTCTGGAAACTCAAAAAACCGGTTTGTTCAAAAAAGGTTTTGTCCGGATCAGGGTTCATACGGGGAACACTTTTTTCTCTTCTGGCAATACCGGTGATGTTGATGACGACATCGGTAACAGGATAGTTGTCCCCAAAAGGGAAACTGTTTTTGGTGAACCTATACCGCAAAACGAGTTTGAGCAAAAGATGATCGATTTTACAACCGGCTTGATTGATCGTATGGGATATCCCGGAAAAGCTTCCGTTTTATTTCGGGAAAAACACAAGCTTGGTATTAAAATCGATTCAAGTTATTCTTCTATTTTGATTGGTAAAAAAGGCAAAAATTTAGATGCGCTGCAATTATTGTTAAATGTTTATGCCGACAAACTTGGAAGACAGGAAATAAGGGTAATTCTTGATACAGAAAATTACCGAATCCGCCGCGAAGAATCGCTTGTTCGTCTTGCCTATAATGTAGCGGAAAAAGTCCGGGAAAACCGCGGCTCAATTTTACTTGAACCGATGAATCCCTTTGACAGATGGCTTATCCATACAACTCTAAATGATATAGGGGATGTTGAAACCAAAAGCGAGGGAGATGGTTTATATAAGCAGGTGATGGTTTATTACAAGGGGTTTAAATGACGCAAAAATACATAACTATTAGGTTTACTTGGGGTCCTGCCGGCTGGTCAAAATGCTATGCAAGCATGGCATTTTGACCACCGGCACCCATCAA
>JAITFY010000050.1 GCA_031281025.1 Treponema sp.
CGTATTATTTCCATTCAGGATATTAATATGGAAAAAAACAAACAATCATGGGAAATGCAGAATGTGGTTAACGAACTTTCCAGAGCCATAAGGGTGGCGGATAATAATCTGGCGGATGAACAATTAACATGGCTGCAAAATCAATTAACACAAGGAACTGCCATCCCCATGATCCAGACAAGGATGGATTGCGGCACGATGGCTTTTACAATTTTGAGTGAGGCTGTCTCCTGGTTAAAAGAAGGCCGTCCAAAAGCTCATGAAGCTTTTTCAAATGTTTACACCATGATTCAACAGCTTGGCACTATAGAAGAACTAATTAAAGCGTTAAAAAATTTTGCTTCTGTTATTATCGGGCTTGTCGAAGAAACCCGTCAGGCGCATCATCAGACAATTCTGCATAAAGCAATGGCGTATATTGAAACACATTACAACGACCCTGCATTATCTTTGGAGAGAACTGCCTCAGCAGCAAACGTAAGCCAGTCGCATTTAAGTTTTTTGTTCAAGAAAAAAACGCAAAGTTCTTTTCATAAACATGTAACCAAAACCCGCATTGAACGTGCAATGGCTTTGCTTAAAGAAAACGATTTTAGGACTTATGAGGTAGCGGAAATGGTAGGGTACAGCAATGCGCAATATTTTAGCGTTTCGTTTAAGAAGTATACAGGTATATCGCCGCTTCAGTTCAAAAACAAAGCGCCAGACATTGAGCCCGGCGCCTGATTATCTATTGAATATTCAACACAAACGGCAGATCTCTATTGCCCAGATTCATGTTTATCGTAAACTCTTGTCTGCCTGCTGGCAGTGTTTGCAGGAAGCTTCTGTTTAGCGTTACTATGTTTCCGTTTACCGTAAAATCAGTGTCTCTTTGGAGTCTTCTTCCGGCATGACGTACATTGATAATGGCATTCCCGTTTAGGTTAACTGTTATGGGGAAGTCCGTTATGTTTGCTCTGGAAACGTTTGCCGATGAGGTTACAAGAGTGGAGTTCTCGATAAGAGTAACCCTTATGGCGGAAAATCGCATTAGAGGCGTTCCGCCAATATTGATTGTTCCTTTTCTTCTTGCCGGATTCTCCCATGAAATGTCGTAGTAGTCCCTTATCACTTCTTCGCCGTCAGCATAGATACTGATGAATGGTCCGTCGACAACAATATCAATATCGATGAACTCCATTTCCCTGTCCATGATGTTGTTTGCAACTGATAACAAACCTACCTGGAATTGTTGAGTCTGGTTTGAGTCTTTTTCTCCGTCCGCTCTGATATACGGATCAAATTGATTGATGCGTACCCAGCCCCGGTTACTTCGTGCAAGAGCAATGGCCATTCTTTCGTGGCGGTCAACTACACGGTAGCCAATCTGTGTGTTGGCAGGTATACGGTGATCTCTTCTGCCCGGCCATACTCTTATGTGAATATGTTTGTTTTCCCATTCAGACGCTCCGGGATAATTAAGAATTAAAAATCTGTTGGATGGGGTTTCGCCTTTTTCGATTACTCTTTCTCCCTTAAAGTTACTGATTGCCCAGGCGCCAACCGGAGCTCTGTTGATATCTCTTGGCCATCTTGTGCTTCCTTCCCTGTCGTGCATGTCTCTTTCGTCAAAGGTTTCTACAAATACGGGGGGACGATCCGGGAAACGCGGGTGATCGGTGGTGTCGATTTGCTCAGGCATGAGCGCCGCAGGAATACCGTTAATGTTTACGATATTTTCGAAGGCATACATTGGCCTTCCTGTGTTTGCAGCGTCTACAAATGCGTTGGTTCCTTCAAAATGAAGACCGTCAACATTACGTGCAAAAAGCCCAAAAGCCGGCATACTTCCGTATCTGTCGGCATCGGGGTAAGTTCCAATCATGCGGGGAGGTCTTGTTGTGCCTGTCCATTGTTCGTAATTGCGTACGGAAATATCTTTAAAGGTAACATTGGTAATTACGGTGCCGTCTTGCGAGTTAATCTGGCTTGCTCTGTCCGAACGATGAACAACAATATTTTCGAAGTGTACATTGCTGACACTTCCCATATCGTGGGTATATGAAGTTGGGCGCAGACGCTGCTGTAAACCGATAAATATCGGCGTATCAATATCGTATACAGTAAAGTTGCGGTATACCAGATTGGAAATATGTCCGCCGTCGTTTGACTGTACTGAAATAGCCGTAGTTGCATTTCTGGGGATGGTTCTGCCGTCTTCGTCTGGATGCGACGGACCTGGATGTCTTCTTACAACAATGTTTTCTACCAAAAGACCATCTAAATTAACTTGAGTGCCTGTTCCAATTTTTACCGCATTGGTTGTTGTGGCAACTTCTCCGTTACGCACATGGACATTATGCTGGTTACGAGGGGTGTTGTTTGGCGGCCTGCGGAAATAATCCCTTTGCGGTTTGATAACGATTGCATCGTCTCCGGTTATGATATCGAAGTTTTCGATTAAGACGTTTGATGAAGTATTGATACAAATGCCGTCTACTTCGCGTCCAACATCGTGGGGCGGATTACGAATAATAATTCCGTCTACATGTACATTGTTGCAAAGTTCTATTACAAATGTCCAGCGGACGCTATTGCGCAATGTAAGATCGTTAAACTTTAAGTTTTCGGTATCACGAATATAGATGATGGTTTGAGGCCTGCGGCCATGCATGAATTCCCCTGATGGTCTGCCGCTGGGATCATTCGGCTGGGTATAGTAAGGCGAGTTGAATCCGCCTGCGCCGTCAATAATTCCCTTTCCTTTAAAGGTTATATTTTCCAGGCTTTGTCCATAAAAAACAGAGAAACGCGGAGCATTAATCTGTTCTTCGACATTGGTGGCATTGGTAAAGTTAGGCCAGTGTGATGGAGTTCTGCTTGCCTGTAAAATGGCGCCTTCGGGAATGTGAATGGTCACATTGCTTCTTAAAATAATTGAAGTAGTGATGTAGGTTCCTGCGGGGAAGTATACTTCCACTTCTGGATCGCCATAAGCTCCTGCGGCATCCACTGCTCTTTGAATGGCTCTGGTATCATTGGTTGCGCCGTTACCTCTGGCGCCAAAGTCCATTACGTTAAAGCGGCCATCCGTTGGTGTTGACGGTCCTGCTGTCGCACAGCCGCCAAAAATAGAAAAAACAAAAATTGCTGCAAAAATAATTGTCAATTTACGCATATAAAATCCTCCTGAATTAAAAGTCGACTCTAAAACGAATCGGGATTGCAAAAAACAATCTGCTGCTATCCAAATTTGATGATGTGGTAATACCGCTTGTATTAGTCCTGTTGTACGAATGGTATATACACTGGATTCCGCTCTGAAGCACAACATTGGGAGTAAAACGGTAAGTTGCGGAAGCAACAGTTGTAAGCCTGTTGTGCGCTTCCGAATCTTTTTTGCCGCCTACATCTCTGATTACCGTACCAAATCTGTTAATTAACTGTAACGAGACATTCAACTGCCTTGTCCATCTGTAAATTACACTTGCCGAGTTATGAAACCCAAGCCATAATTCACCTTCGTTTGGAGCAAGCATAGTTTCTGTGCCATTTACCGGCATTATCCTTTTTTGAGGATCGTTGGTGGCTTGGGTTACAGCAAAGCTAAAGTTATTAATTGACGTGAGAGTGAACTGCGGGATGCCGGTGTATTGGACGCGGTAGTCAATGCCGTGAAAGACAGGAGCTTTGCGGGTTAAATAACCCCGGTATAATTCATGGTTGGGATCATAAAAACCAGGATCACTATATCTGGAATGACTATCTTCATAAATTCTAAACAGACAGGTATAACCCAAACCAATACCAAAACCAGGTACGCCTAAAACATTGGCATATAAACCCGCACTATGAACAGTTACACCTCTGCCGTCACCCTGTGGTTCATTAAAAGTATCAAGCGTACGAGGATCGCCGCCGCGGAATTTGTAGATTGCATCAAAAGTAATACGGTCGAAAATCCGCTCGCCGGATACACGGAAAGCTCCATTCATTCTGGTATAAGACTCACCATCTTTTACAGGAGAAATACCAGATGTTTCCCCCAAGTCACCGGCTATTGTAAATGTGAAAGGTCTTGGGTTTACCGAAAACGAAAAATAAGGCTGGTTGTAACGCCGGTATCTGTCGCCAAGCTGCATTTGTCGCAGGAAATTGTTGTTGTCAATTCCATTTAAACTGTTAAACGGATACGGAGGATAACTGCTTATACCATTGCTGCCCATATCGGGAGTAAGAACCCCGTAATTATCCAGCCTTTGAGCAAGAACCAGATCATCAAAAGCGGTATTAAAACGGACTACCCTGCCGCGATCATTTGTTCTGCCCACATAGGCTGTAAACATTCCAAAAGTACCGCGAATAAACCATTCGGTAAATACAGTATTCAACAAAGTGTTAAAACTTACATCGATGTCATCGTGTTCCAAAAACCCGCCCGTTCCATCATCAATTCCGTGTCCTATGAAATAATCATCCAAAGCCATTGCAACCATGGCAGTGATACCTTTCCCGTTATTGTAATTGAGAATGAAGCGAACTTCGGTAAGTTTACTTAGAATATCTTCGCCCGTTGATGCCAGAAAATCCAATGTATTATCGCCTCTGTACGAAGCATGGTTTTTGTTTCCCCAATCGCCAAAATTGGAAGTATACCGCATAAGTTCTGGAAAGAATTCGGCATACATATTTACCGTGAGCGGCTGTGCGTATAGACCCGGTACAAAAACACCGGCAGCTAAAACTCCCAAAACAAGGAGCGTTATAAAAAATTTCTTCATATTATTTCCTCCTTACCTTAGAAGTTAATCCTGAACCGCAATGGAACAGCGACATAAACCATATTCCCGTTTATATTATTTGTTTCGGGAACCCTTTGATATTTATAAGTATCATGAAGGAACTGAATACCGCCCTGTACCATGATACTTTCATTAAACCGGTAAACAACAAAAGGCGTAATACCAAACGTATTTGTTGAAACAGTTTCGGTTGTTCCGCTGCCCGCTTTGTTTTCGATACTGTATTTGCAATACATATTTACACACTGAAGCGCTATGATCATCCTTGGGTTCATTTCATAATTTATGCTCAATGTATTGTACAAAGCCAGCCAGCTTTCGCTTTCGGTTGTAAGAAGCGGACGCATTCCGGTAACAGAAATTGTTTGTATTCGATTATCCGAATTGCCTTTTGCAACGGCAAAGCTGATATTATTATTGTTACTGATGGTGAACTGCCTAAAACCGGTATATTGCACACGCAAATCTACACCGCTAAAAAACGGAGAATTCCTTTCTCTCCAGGGATCTTGCGCAGATGTGAAATTACGATCACGATCTTCGTACTTTCTAAAAAGGCCGGTATAACCAATCCCAAAATTGAAGGATGGAACATCAAATATATTTGCATATAACCCAAAATTATGTACAGTTACACCTTTGCCGTCCGGCTGAGGATCCCTGGTATCGGGATCGCCGCCGCGGATTTTGTAGACAGCATCAAATGTAAAGTACTGGGCAATTCTTTCGCCGGAAATACGAAGAGCGCCATTAAGCCGGTTGTATGACTGCCATTGCTGCCTGTTTCCCCCAATTTCCGGAGTTATTCCACTGGTATTTCCAAGATCGCCGGCTATCTGAACAGTAAACGGCTCAAAAAAGGCAGCAACAGAAAAATACGCCTGATTTACAAAACCAAATTCATCGGTTAGGTAAAGTTTGGGAAGCAAATTGTTTCCTTCGATATGATTAAACGATAGTCCCATTCTGGTATAATTAGTTTCGAGAATCATATAATCAAAAAATCCTACTCTTGGCGTAATAAGACCAAAACTGGAAATCCTTAATGCATCAAGGAAATCATCAACAGAATCCTGAAAATGATCAACCTTGCCAAAATCATCGGTTCTTCCGGCATAGATGGTAAACATATCGATTTTTCCCTGCAGATACCATTCCCTGAAAGTTTCGTTTAACAGAACGGCATAACTGACCGTCATGGTATCATCATACATAAATCCGCCGCCTGGCCTTATATGTTCATCTGCGGCAAGCTGGATATATGCGGACATATTTCTGCCTGTGTAATTTAAGTTGATACGAAGTTCGTTCTGTAAACCTATAGCTCCTTCTGACGATGAAGACAGAAAATCAAAAGTTCCAGCGCCTCTGTACAAACCATTATCATGGTTCATATCTGCTAAATTGATATTTGCAAAGTCGTTAAGAGGAACAGTATAGCGCATCATTTCCGGGAAGAAATCGGCGTACATATTCATTTTGAACTGTGCAAACGCTCCTGTACTTACCAATATAATCAGCAGTACAGGTAATAATTTTCTCATCTGTCCCTCCTTAATTAATAAGACGCCAATTAGAAGCTGTCCCGTTATCCGAATTCGGCACAGACCCATTTCCGGTATTATCAACCTGCAGTCTTAGATCATATCCCAGCCCGGCAAGATCACGGTAATCTGCTATGTCACCGGCGCCTAAATTCCTGATTTGTATACGGGAAGTATTAGAAGCTTCGATAATTGAAGGTCCTGATTTATCAAATAAAAATCCCGGCGCTCCGTGGATCTGCACTTCTTGTCTGGAACTGTTTCTGATTGTTCCGCCCGTCATAATAAACTGACCATTAAGGGTAAATCTGGGAGCATCATAAACTACACGAATACCAAAGTCATTATTGGTGATAGTTCCGCCGCTCATTGTAAAAACAGTTCCCACACTTGGCGCTAATGCGACTTGATGCTGGCAGGCACAGTTATATCTGGCTGCTGCACGGCCTGCGCCAAATCTGACGCCGGTATGGTTATTGGTTTCTTGATGGCTGATAACTCCGCCGGTCATGGTAAATGTATTATTCAGACCTTCCAGCAATACGCCATGCCCGGCGTTTCTGGAAATAAGCCCGCCCGACATTGTAAATTTCCCATCTTCACTGTCTGGACTAAAGCGAACACCATGCCTGGAATTATCGATGATGCTGCCGTTAAACAAGATAACTTCGCCTCCTCTGATATTTATCGCATGGTTACCGCTCCTTGTATCGCCTGTTTCGTGGGATATTCCCAAAAACCTGTTAGTTAAGACAGTTTCACCTCGAATTTCGAGCTTCCCGCCTGTTCTTACCGAGATAAGGTCGCTTGTACTTTGAACATTTGCGGCGGAACTTTCGATAAAAATATCGTCCAATATAAATGTAACTACTGAACCCGTTTCTGCTTGTATAATAAATAAACTTCTTCCATCATCTACGCATCTTGATTCTTGCGCTACAGGTTTCCAGGTTATTGTATTTTCCCGTGTTCCCAATATTCTAATGCTGATTGTTTTATCAAAAGTTTCCGGGACAGTAAAATTTACAAAATCTTCTATATCCTCTCCAATAAACAGGATATATTCATCCTGAGGGGTACCACCTTGTGCATGAGCCAAAATATTATTTAATTCCGCAGTTAGCTCTGCTGCATTTACAGGAGCAGCAAAAGCTGTAACTATGGTTACAACAGCAGTATTTTCGTAATAACGAGGATAGTCAAAAATTGTTTTGGCTGTAATGGTAAGCGTTGTATTTGTTTCGTTTTCACATACTGCCAGTAAACCGGTATCCACATTAATTGACGTACCGCCGCAGCCGCCAATACCTCCGGGACAGACCGGAGTTGTTCCGGCAACAGACCAGGTAACGGCTCTTGTTGCTCCGCCTGTGGTATGTACCACTGGTCTGAATGTAAGGCTTTGGTTATGAACCATTGTTTTTGTATCCGGTTCTATCTCTATACTAAAAATCCGTTCCTCTTCTGGCTCTTGATTACAGGCGCTAAAAATAATTGCTGACAGTATCAAAAAAGCAAAAGGAAGGAAAAAAATCTTTTTCATTGTTCCTCCTGAAAATGCCACCCCCTTGCGGGGGTGGTTTTTGTGGTGATTATATCACCAGTTACGGTACTGCAGGTCCGACCCAATTTTGATCTGCGATCGCTTCTACATCTGCAAAGTTTCCAACGAATTTATCGTCTGCTCCAATTTCTAATATACGTCTAGAATGTGAACCATTTGAATGCACACCGGCTGTGGTATCCCGAAGCTCTATAGAAGCTGTTGTATTTGGAGTTCCTCCACTGTTTCCAGTTATGATACCGCCCGTACCTTTTATGTCAATTCTGGCATTTCTCTGTCTTTCAATTCTTACACCAACTGCGTTTCCGCTGATAGTCCCCCCCCACATTACAAAGGAAGAATTCGCATTGTTTATACGCACACCTGCAACAGAAGTTCCAGTTATTGTTCCACCAAACATGGTAAATGTGGAACCTGTCTGTATACGTACACCTTCTCGTCCTACTGTATTAAAAGTTCCGCCTGTCATAAAACCGACACCATTGTCCCTAACATCTACGGCAGCACGGGAATGGTTTTTAATGATTGTATCTTCTTTTACTACAATAGTTCCTATTTGGGTATTATTATCTACTCTAATTAAATCACTACCAGTATTGGTATTTGGCACGTTGGAACCCATTTCAATAGTAACATTCTCCAATATGAGAAATCCTCTTCTAACTCTTAGTAAGGCAGTAGCACCTGTATTATCGTTTGCTGGTGGATTCGGCTGATATGTAATTGTATTACCATCTCCATATAGTATTATAGTAACATTGTTTACAGCCATATCGGGAAGTGCTGTCGTTACAGTCACATCATCTGTAAGATTGATACGGTGTACCCCTGCGGTACGATCTGTAAATGCAGCACGAAGTTCCGCTTCAGTACTTGCAGTGTGTATATTCGCTCCAGTAACATCCTGCGCAGTTACCGGTATTCCTACAGGATCACCAGTAGCCGGAGTAGCTGTAATTATTAGCGTACTAGCAGTTTCGTTTGCAGCGATTGTTAAGAAGCCTGTAGGGTGAATCTTTGTACCGGATAATGTGCTGCCAGTCATATTCCATGTAACCTCTACATCTGCTGCAATGCCTAGCTCAACGTTGGTAAATTGCCGGAAAGCACCTTTGTGCAAAGATGGATTCGACAAGGTTGCCGTTGCTATACCATATGAAGTGATGGGATTTGTTGCGCAGGCAGCTTTAACAATCAAGGTAGCGTTAGATTCTTCTGCATCAACAAACAATACGTTACCTTCCATCTTTGTACCACCTGCAAGAGTTGATGTTTCACCTTCGGAATCAGTTACGGACCATTGAACCGTTGTCGTAGTGCCGCTGGCGACAACGGTAGCGGTAAAAGCCTGAGATAGACCTCTCATCACTGTTGGTGTCGCTGGAGTTACATAGATACCAAGAATCTCTCCCATAGGATAATTGTCGTTGGCTCCAAAAGCCTCAACAAAAAAGAAATGAGGCTGAACAGGTGCATCAACTCTTATTGCTCCTTTGAGGTTTGGGTCTCCTTGCCCGTTATCGTTATTTGTGCCATCATCGTCTCCGTTGATAATCCCGCCAGTTTTGGTAAAGCTGCCATTCTCATGTATTCTGACCCCAGCTCCTGTCGAATCTGTTATGAGCTCATCATCTGAACCGGAAATAATACCGTCTGTCATTATAGCGATTCCGTCGTTACGAACACGTATTCCTGTGCCGTTATCTTTAATAAATCCGCCTTTTATTTCTGCTTTATTAGGAGTGGCAGCCTGATTACCACGTACAGTTACACCATGAAAGTTGCCGCTAATGGTTCCGCCATTCATGGTAAAGGTACCATTTCTGCCGCTGTTATGAAGCAACACGCCAGCAGATTGGCCGCCTGTATGCAGCCAGCCACTAATAGTTCCGTCGTTCATTATGAATGTATTGTTCCATTGGGTTATATTTACACCACTGGCATCATCTCTTGTAGGAGTAGTAAAAGTAGAATCGCCTCTATTAATAGTTCCGCCATTCATGGTAAAAGTACCGCCTGGGAAAGAGCTGTTGTTTTGTTCAGAAGATGACCTTAGCATAACCCCGAATTCCCATAGATTTTCGATAAGGCCGCTTTCCATAGTTACATTCCCGCCTTCGATGTTAATACCATTAACTAATTCCCCGCCATCAATATTTACGTTGGTCAATTTGATGGTTCCACCGATATCCGCCCTAAGAACAGCTTGAGTGTTCCCTGCAGCGGTATTTTTGCCAAATTCTGCTTCTTCATCAAAAAGAAGTGTTACATTTCTCAGATCAAGGGATGCAGCTTGCCTCATCCTGAACATGGCTGTAGCAGTAACGATATCTTCATCATCTTCTTCTGGTAACCACGTAATGGAATAATCGCCTCCAATTACGGTAATTTTAAACGCTCCATTGAAATCAATACCGGGAAAATCTTCGATATCTTCTGTAAGTGTAATTGAATATACACCCGGTAAACCGGCAATTCTGGCCATTTCACTTGCGAAATTGTCCTGGTCTAATGTTAAATAAACTGTATCATCTCCCAGACCTCCTCCACATGCCATCAAAAGACTAATTACCACCGCAAAGGCAATAATTCCAAAAGGTTTTAAAAAACTTTTCATATTTTTCTCCTTGTTACCATGTTTTCCCCAAAATTGGGCAATCATAGCGGGCTTCCTGCCTAAAATGGCAGGGATACACCTGTATCAATGCTATGATATAGCCGGTTTTTGGGAAAATAAATAAGGAATTCTCTTTATATTGTTTAAAAAAATATGATTACAGGAAACCTTTTTAATCGTCTTCCTAGACGGCGGCAGGCATTGCCTGAGGACGATTTTGGACAAACAAAAAAGCGGGAAACGGGAGTCGGACATGTTTCCCTGTTCGATAGAAGCTGTAATCGGAAATGGAATAAATATTGAATTACAGAGCACTCTAGTACCTGCAGCATTCCCTTGACCTTTAACCCATTTGGTTTATCAATTGCATCTATTCTCCATAACATTATACAACATAATGATGAAAATCAACATACAGGATACTAACCCCTTGACAAACCTATACTTCAGGCTTATTATTGTAGTAATCCTACAAATAGAGGTATGTAATGATACTAGAAATCCGATTAGAAAATTTTTATTCGATAAAAGATGAGGTTTTTCTTGATTTTCGGGCAGAAAAGATAAATACTGAGACAGCAAAGGTTCTCTCAGAGAATACCATTGATTATAATGGACAAAAAATTCTTAAGAGTATCGGACTTTTTGGAGCAAATGCTTCTGGAAAATCGAATATCATAAAATCAATCAATAGATGTTGTCAGATAGTGCTAAATTCTCATACTAACAATGAAGGGGATATTTTTAATTTTTCTACATTCAAGTTTGGAAATTATTCAAACCTTCCGAGTTCTTTTTCAATAAATTTTACCATTGATAATACTGAATATGAGTATTCTTTTTCGCTTACCCGAACAGAAATAATTAAGGAAAGTTTATACTATTATCCCAATGGGCGCAGAGCAAAAATATTTACTCGTGATGAAACAAAGGGAAACAATAAACAAAAAATATATAATTTCTCCAATGGTCATATTCCACGTCCCTTCGATGTGGCTATTAATACAAGTAAGAAAACCCTGTATCTGAGCCGGGCAAGTCAAATGGATAGAGAGTTATGTAAAAAGCTATATAGATTTTTTAAACATGATTTTTTAATTGGGTTTGCTCCATTGGATTACATACAATCAGGGCTTAGAGATGTAAAAAAAGTTTTTTCAGAAAACAAGAATATTATTCTTCACGCACTTTCCATCTGCGATAGTGATATTTTAGATGTTAATATTGTAAATGAAAAACAGAAGTTTTTTCTACCTGATGCCTCTTCCAGTGCTTATTACGAACAAAACATTGATTCACATAGATTTGAGACATTCCATAAAGCCGCTCCAGAAATATCATTTGATTTGCTCAGCGAAGAATCTGCCGGAACAACACAATTATTCAATATGCTTTTCGTTCTTTTGGATGCAGTAAAAAACGGGAAAACATTCATATTAGATGAGTTTGATTTAAGCCTACATGCCAAATTAGCGGAATTTGTCATTGACTTATTTCATGCTAGTTCAACTGCTCAATTCATTTTTACTTCCCATAACACTAGCCTGATAAATGTAAAACGTTTCCGTCGTGATCAAATATTGTTTGTAAATAAAAAAGATGATAGCTCAACAGAACTTTACTCTTTATTCGATCATAAAGATTTCCGCGAAAACATGGATGCCGAAAAAGGATATTTACAAGGACGATTTGACGCTATACCTATAATTGATAATTCTGCAACCAACATAAGAAAATTACTAGGGGAGCAGAATTGAGGTTAATATGAAAAAGAAACGTAACCAAAGACCACCAAGAAAAATGAAACCTGTTTATCTTGTATTTTGTGAAGGCGAAACCGAAGAAGCTTATATCAATTTACTCAGACAAAAATGCCGATGGCTACCATTAAAAGTTATCTCACGCATAACAGGGCAAGCAATATCTCCAAGTATCATTAATAAATACATCAAAGCAGAGCAGATTGGTCCTAATGATCCGATAACAACGTTTTTAATGTATGACCTTGATACAGAAAACATCATGGAAAAACTTAATCAATGTAAGGGGTCAATAATCCTAACAAGTAACCCAGCAGTAGAATTATGGTTTTTATTACATAACACCGAACAGAATGCTTCAATCTCTACAGATAGTTGTATAGACAAATTGAAAAATGTATCTTCAGACTGGAGTCAATATAAAAAAGGTACACTTTCAGAAAAACAAAAACAGATACTTTGGGATAATCGTAAAATTGCAATTACCCGTTCTAAATGTTTACGTGAAGGAGGAAACCCTTCTTCCTTGATATACCGTCTGATTGAAAGACTAAAACACTAGCGGGAAACGGGAGTCGGACCCGCGACATCAACCTTGGCAAGGTTGCGCTCTACCACTGAGCTATTCCCGCGCTTTTTTCAACTTTAATAAAAAAGGGGGAAATTGTCAAGGGTTATTTTGGCCGCATCTAAAATCAAGACATTTTTAACACTTTTTCGATTTTTTCCAGTTCTTCGGAAGAAAGCGGAGGTTGGGAGATGGCGGTAAGGTTTTCCCTAAGTTGAATAGAAGAACTGGCGCCTATCAGTACACTGGTGTTTCGTTGATCGCGCAGTATCCACAGGATTGCAAGGGCGGAAAGCGTGCAACCTCTTTCTTTTGCAATTTCGTTCAGCATATTCAACTTTTTAAGCAGCCCCGGCGTGATCAAAGTTTCTTTGAGAGATTTTTCTCTAAAAGCCCGCGAACCTTCGGGGATAATGCCGTCCAAATACTTGTTTGTCAAAAGCCCCTGGGCAAGAGGCGAAAAACAAATGCAGCCTGCTCCTTCTTTTTCGATTTCCTCCAGCAGTTTGTCTTCGATCCAGCGGTTCAACATGGAATAGATTGGCTGATTAATAAGGCATGGTACTCCAAGAGTGCGTAAAACAGAAAATGCCTGTGTACTTTGTTCTGCATTGTATTTTGATATACCAACATAAAGCGCTTTTCCCTGTTTCACAATGTCTGCAAGAGCGCCCATTGTTTCTTCGATGGGAGTATCCGGATCGGGGCGGTGACTGTAAAAAATATCAACGTAATCCAATCCCATTCGTTTTAGACTCGCATCTAAACTGGTAATAAGGTGCTTTCGGCTTCCCAAATCGCCATAAGGCCCCGGCCATATACGACAACCAGCTTTTGTGGATATAACGATCTCATCACGGTAAGGTAAAAGATTTTCCTTTAAAATGCGGCCAAAGGTAATTTCTGCAGAGCCGAGCGGCGGCCCGTAATTATTGGCAAGATCAAAGTGAGTTATACCTGCATCAAAAGCTGATAAAACTGTTTCGCACCCTGTTTCGTAACAGTCGACACCGCCAAAATTTTGCCAAAACCCAAGTGAAAGTTCGGGTAATTTTAACCCGCTTCTGCCGCAACTGCGGTACTTCATCACTTCATAGCGATTTTCTTTTGCACTGAATGTCATCTTTATCCTCCATAAATTAAAATCAATCAATAACGTAAATTAAAACCTAAACCAAATCCCCAGGGATTACCCTCTCCGTTTATTGTATTTGAAAACTTCCACGCTGCCCAGATATCCGGTTCCAGAAAAAATGGTACGGGCTTAAATGGAATCACAGAAGATACCAAACCCATTTTTAACACTAACGATTGGGCAAGACGTAAATCGTTTATTTTTATTCCTTCGGCATCTATTTGACCATCGCTGTCGTATAATACACTTCTTAATGCAAGTGCGCCAAAAAACCTGTTAAAATAAACATGCGAAAAATTGTTTTGAATCTCAAAGGAAAAGAGTCCTGCGGATACTTCACCGCCGGCAAGCCAGGTATGACTACGGGGGCCGGAAGCATATTCTTCTGATGCAACTCTGATAAACACAGGCTGACCATATATTGATCCGCCATGAAGATCCATTCCAGATTTATCGTAAGCTCCGTAAAGCGTCAGGCTTAAAGGAAAACGGATTTCTGCATTTGCACGTAAAACTCCATCAAAACGAGGTTCAAAACTATCAACAATATTTAATCCCCTTAAATTAAAAGTAAAACCTGTTCCAAACATTTCATGCTGACGTCTGCGGTTATTGGAAAATAATAAACCTGCGCCATAAAAAAAGATGTTTCCCGTTTCATCCCATTCATAAGCGCTTTTTCCGTCGATATAGCTGGCTTGACGTACATAACCTGCACTCAAAGATGTCGCATAATACCATCGTCCTGGATATCTGATAAAACTGCCGGTTAGTGTCAGCCTGGTATCACGATAGAGTTCGTTTGCAGTATTGGACATTATCTTGTCAGAAAAATTCACTAACAATGGAAAACCCATAACGGTATTTTCCCATAGGAAATTTTCAAAAACAGCCATACGGTAAGTGATATCTGCATAAGCCATAACTACAATTAAATGTCTGTCTGTAGCATCCATCATTAAGGAAAATAGTCCCGCGCCATCAGCGCTTAACTTTAATTTATCATCAATGGTGTTAGCTCTTATCAAAGGCAAGGGAAACCAGAATTTAAAAGGGTTCATGTATGAAAGACTTAGATAACGATTAGAAGGCAGGGAATATTCATCAGGGGCTGCCGCTTGGGAATTTTCATTATTCACATTCACCAGTTTTATTTCGACTCTGGTTCCTGACATTGAGCTTGTTGTTTCGGGGAAACGTAAAAAGCCATCGCCGGAAAAAAATATCCCCCTGTAGTAGACAGTACCGTCTACGGAAACAGGGTTAAAAACACCGCCGGAAAAATCTCTGCCGCTAAAGACAGCCTGCATTGTTTCGATGTCTATGTAGCTGAGCTTGTACATACGGTCATCGGCATTATAGCCAAAAAAAATTTTACCATCCGATACTCCCAAGCCTCGCATAAATTTATTGTCCGATTCTCCGTTTTCATCGAAGCTTTCAATGCGGAAAAGTTCTTTAGAAGCATAATTGTAAAGCAACAATTCACGTATGCCGTTACGTGCTGCAATAAAAACGATCCTGTCGTTATCCAGAGCTTGCGGCCCCGAAAACATAAGTGTTTCGCTTCCGCTAAAAAGGATTTCGCTGTTTCCGTTAAAATCTTCGTATACGATATTGGTATTGTGTAACTGTGAACGTATCCCAATAACTCCATCGCGAAAGTATCTTGCTTTGTAAAGGCCCTGAATACTCCGGCCTGTTCTGCGTCCAGAAAATGCGTCATGTTCGATTACGATTGCTTTGTAGCGGTCACCTGTTAGCTGATAACCTGACACAAGAATTAAGTCTTCACCGGCGGATACATCAAGATCATTGGAAACAAACAAAGCAGAGTTAAAGTTGCGGACACTTCCGGTTATGGTGTCATAGGCATGGATTTTTCCTTCAGAGCCGGAAAGGACATAAACAGTCCTGTTTCCTGCTGCAAGTGCAGAAATTGTATTTCTTCTTTCAGAGAAAAAATGTTTTTGCACTGGAAAAACTTCATCTGGATTTTCTTCCAGGTTGTTTAAAGCAAGTGAATGTTTAAAATCGTTCCAAACATCAAGAAAATCCATCGCATATACATTTTTAAAAATACTATAAAAACCAGATCGATATACAAAAAAAGAAGAACGGGCATATTTGCTTCTTCCCATGGCTTGCCAAAGTTCTGCGTATTTTTCCATGCCGTAGTTTTGTATAAGCCATGTGGAAAAAATCCCGCCGTACTCATACCAGTTGCCTCTCTGACCGGGATAATCGTAAACACCCGAGACCTGAAAAGGTGAGGGAAATCTATCTTCATGGATTGCCTGCCTGAGTATTTGTTTTATCCGCGGATCGTTAGACCTGCCAAAACCAGCAAGGCTTTCAAAAGCTATTGTGACACCTTCTATCATAAACGCCGGTGTATTAAAAGCAGCAGGCGTAACCCAATAACCAAAAATACTTTGAAGAAAGCGAAAAAAGGGGCCTCTTGTATTCAGCGAGATCGCATGTGCCAGCTCATGAATAAAAAGACCTTCCAGGTTATCTGCAAAACTTGTCCATTCTAAATCCATGGGCGTATCAAAAAGCACAATGTGTGGATATGGAACGGGATTGTAATACCCATTAAACATATCTGTATGAGGAACAAAAGTTACCGGAATACGGCCAGGAACCTCTATTCCCAAAAGTTGGCTCATTTGTTCATAAAGACGATCCGCATAAGAAGCCAGTTGTCGTGCGGAAGTTTCGGATTCTAATGGAAAAATTATATCAAAGTATTCTGTCTTTATAACCCTAAAAGAAGTGAAGGGCTTAAAAAGCTGAGCCTGGACAGGGAGCGGTGCAAAAACAAACAGCATCATAAGCAGAATAATACATTTGTGTTTCATATTGAAATTGTACCCTAAAACCTCTAAAAATTTAAAGGTGATTATTTTTATACTTGACAGTCGTAGTAATATGTTATACAATTTAATACGATATGAAAAATACTATGAACGGTGTGCTTTCTTCGGATCTATTGCGGGGACATACGGACACCATTGTCCTGCGTATTTTAACGCAGGGCGATGCTTATGGTTTTGAGATCTATAACCGTATCCTGGAAAAGACAGGGGAACAGTACGAACTCAAGGAAACGACCCTCTACTCAAGCTACAAGAGGCTGGAGGCCGAGGGCTGTATCAGCTCCTATTGGGGTGACGAAACTCTGGGAGCCAGGCGGAAATACTACCGGATTACAGAAAAGGGCCGGAAAATATTTAAACAAAATATGCGTGATTGGCAATTTACGCAAAAAATCATCAATGATCTATTGGAAAATTAATTGGAGGAATATTATGAAAGCAAAATCATTTGTGGATTCACTGTTCGAAGGTTATGAAGAAACATCAGCCCTTGCGGACTTTAAGGAAGAATTACTGGGCAATCTGAATGCAAAAATCGAAAGTTTTGTCAAAAAAGGCATGGACGAAGAATCGGCTTTTAATAAAGCAAGCGCCGAGCTGGGCGATATATCTGCCTTGGCTAATGAGCTGTCCAGAAAAAAACGGGCAGAAGTATTTGAAGAAGCATACATGGATATCAGGAAATACATGCCTGCAAAAAGGGTTGCAGCTTATGTGGTCTTTGGCGTATTAGCCATGTTTGGAATAGCCGCAGCGCTCATCACTTTTTTTTCGACTAGATTAATAAACGACAATTTTGGTTTTTCAGGCTTTTTTGCCGGTATGATGCCCTTCCTGATCGTAGCTGCTGCGGGTTTTACCTTTTTGGGAGTCACCCAGGAAACGGCTTCAATGTATCCTGTAAGTAAAAAACGAGGCGTTTGGTATGCGGCGGCGGCAGCATTAATAACATTTGGCTCTTTTACAATACTAATTGTTTTTACCGGCATCTTGATTGCAGGTGATCTTTTTACAAATGGCTTTAACTTTGCTGCACTTATTCCAGTCATTTTTCTGATGTTTATTTTTATTGTTCCCGGCGCCGGCATGTTGGTTTTTCTTGTGCTTACCGAAAAAGACAGGCTTAAACCCTGGGCAAAAAGTTTTCGCAGCAAGACGGCAAAAGACGAAATGGCTTTCTTGGCCATCTGGAATGACCCTGTAATAGCAGGCCGCTTTGGAATATTCAGCGGAGCAATTTGGATATTTGCCATCGGCTTTTTTATTCTGCTTGGTTTTTTAATCGGCTTTAAATACTCATGGCTGGTTTTTATTTTTGCAACAGCTTTTCAGCTATTAATTCTGGGGTCTATGTTTAAAAGGTGACTCCTTTTTAACACCGCTTTTCTATACAACAAATAAGTGTTACACTTTCCGTATGGCTTTAAATTGCGGTATACTTGGTTTGCCCAATGTTGGGAAAACCACTATTTTTTCGGCGCTTTGTTCAACTCCGGCGGCTACAACAAATTATCCGTTCAGCACCGTTAAAGCGAATGTCGGGATCGTAAATGTTCCCGATATTCGCCTTGATAAATTGACATCGATTTTTTTACCTGAGCGGAAAATTCCAGCAACTGTAGAATTTGTAGATATTGCAGGGTTGGTAAAAGGCGCTTCCAGAGGCGAAGGGCTGGGAAACCAGTTTCTTTCGTTTATCCGCGATGCGGCTGTTTATACGCATGTTGTCCGCTGCTTCGAAAACAGCGATGTGATCCATGTAAATGATAAGCTCGACCCTGCTTCCGATATCGAAACAATCGATATTGAGCTGGCGCTCGCCGATTTACAAACGCTTGCCAAGCGGCGTGAACGTGCGGAAAAATCGCTTAAAAACCCTGCCGAAAAGAAAAACACAGAGTTTGTTTTATCCATTCTTGATAAAATCGACCCAGCTCTGGAAAACGCACAACCAATCCGCTCGCTTGGTTTAAGCGATGAGGAAAAAACTGCCATTTATGATTGTCATTTTATCACGGCAAAACCTGTGCTTTATGTTTGTAACGTTGACGAAGACGGAATAAAATCCGGCAACCCATACACCGAAGCCGTAAAAAAACGTGCCGCAAGCGAAGGAACCGAAGCAATTTTGATCTGCGGAAAATTCGAGGCAGACCTTTGCGGTATCGAAGACCCGGAAGAAAAGCAGGCATTCCTGGATGATTTGGGGCTGGAAGAGACTGGGCTTGCGGCATTGATCCACAGCGCTTACAAATTGCTTGGCCTAAGGACCTTTTTCACCACAGGAAAAGACGAATGCCGTGCGTGGACAATTCATGCCGGTGATACTGCTCCAAAAGCAGCGGGCGTTATTCACACAGATTTTGAAAAGGGCTTTATCAAAGCCGAAGTATACACTTGCGATGATATTTTTAAATATGGAACAGAAGCAAAAATCAAGGAAGCGGGGAAGTACCGTCTGGAAGGCAGAGATTATGTCGTTCAGGACGGAGACGTGATATTCTACAAATTTAATTTGTAGAATAAAGAGCCAGGCATTAACGTTTGATGCCTGACACTATATGCGTATACTTTACGATTGCTATACGCCTTTTGTGTTTTGCTCTTCAATTACTTTTTTTATTTTTGCTATAGGATCAAAATTTCTTATATATTCTGCCAAATCCATTGCATATTTTATATCTTCTTCTTTTAATTCCACCCTATTTGGATACCTTATTCTTTTTGCTCCCGCTGTTACAATGTCACAATTTGTATTCAATTTTTCAAATTCAGAATCTACTTTAGAACATTCATTGTTCAAATAAACTAAATCATGTTCAAATTTAAATTTTACCTTATTATACACCAAATATCCTTTTAAGTATTTTTCTATGCATTGAGAACAATGGTAATACATTATATAAAAATTTGGATTGTGCGATGTATTTAAATATTTTGCTGCTTCTAGATCATCATCTGCTATATCAAACCATTCCTGTATTTCTTTAAGATGCATATAACAGCACCCCTTCATTAACTATCATTTTTTCGAAAGAATAATCCCTATGTTCTATAAAATTATTTTCTTTAACAAGAACTAAATCCACAAAAAATATATTTTCATTTGCAATGTTTCTATATATTTCTCCTGTTGTAATTAATATATTTTTGTCAAAATTATCAGGTATTACTGCATATATATCAATATCGCTGTTTTCATTTGGCTCTCCATATGCGTTAGAACCAAATAAATATATATATTTTGCATCAACCTTGTTTAGAATAGCTTTTTTGATAATTTCTAATTTTCCTAAAAGCAATTTATTTTCCATAATGATAATATAGCATTTTTGCCTAAAATTGACAACTATTCTTATGTACGCTAGTGTCCTGTCTTATTCGGTTTGCAATATAACAGAGTGCGTTAATTCCTTATTGCATAAGGAATTAACTTAACGGGCCATTTTGTCATTTGAATAAGACAGGACACTGATTGGTTACCTGTTGCAGCAGCGACACTACGAAAAAGTATCAGTTTCTACTCCCTTGCGTTTCTTGCAATCATTGCCTGCGCCCATATGGTATATTCTCTCTGTTTTTTTGACAAGCACATTTTTTAGGTTTAAGGCCATACGCACGCATAGAGGGGATACAAAAGCTCATTAAGAATGTTCACTGCTTCCTGGAGTTGAATATCATATTCAAGATTGTAAACCAAATTGTTCATTATCAGGTTCCTTCGTTTTTCTGCTCCAGCATCATCAATTTCCGAAATTATTAGATCAGGAGTAATACCTATTTGGTCAAAACTCACATTTTCTGGTGTGTAATAATAAGCAGTAGTGAGCTTGAATCCTATAGGGCCCAAAGAAAGTACAAGTTGCATGGAACCTTTGCCGAAAGATTGTTCTCCTACAAGATACGCTCTACCCCTTTCTTTCAGTACCCCAGCTATGAGTTCCGATCCAGAGGCAGAGCCACCGTTAATCAACACAACAACAGGAAAGCAGGAAGGTACCTGAGAGTCGCGCCGTGTTTTATACACACGATTTACTAATGGTATGCGTGATTTTGATCTGGCTACTATTCCGTCTTCCAGAAATAGACTGGCAACTTCAACTGCGGAATTCATAAGGCCGCCAGCATTATTTCGCAGATCAAGAATAACACTACTGTAATTGTTTTTCTCAAAATACCTTATAGCATTGACAGCGCTATCTGCTGTATTAGGAGTAAAGGTTAGTACTTTAAGGTAGCCTATGCCATCAATCATGGCATACTTAACTGTAGGAACTTCAATAGAAGCGCGTTTAAGATTAACTGGAAATTCCAGACTTTCTCCACGTCTAATAACTAGGTTTACCGTACTTCCTGACCATCCTCTTAACCGAGCCATAGCTTCATCTATGCTAAGCTTGGCGGTAGATTCACCATCTATTGAGATTATTAAATCGCCGGATGTAATTCCTGCTAGCCAGCCTGTAGTACCCTCAATAGATGACAACACTTCGATGTATGGCAAACTATCTGAGCTATTTTTTTCTCTGTATATATATAGTCCCACTCCGCCAAAAACCCCATGAGCCGTGTCATTTGTTTTCATCAACTCCGAAGCGAATAAAAATTTTGAATAAGGATCTCCTGAAATTGAAGTGCATGCTGACAGAGAACAAAAAAATAATATAAAGAGCCTGTTACAAAATTTGCTTTGCTTTGCACAGGCTCTTGTAACGTTTCGCCTAAAGGCTACGAAACATTCCATTCCAGTACAGTACAGTTGCGTTATACTAAAACCGGAAATTAAGTCCCAGAAATGTTCTGTTTTTTTCTGGTGCAAAACCAACATTAACATGCTGTAAAAAATCCAACACAGAACCAGAGCCGACTCTTGGATTAGTTAATTCATCTTGCAATGAAGTCAGCCTTACACCATCATCTGGAGTATCAGCATTAGTTACTAGGAGTATTATACCCCCTATTACTAAAACAACTAATACAGCTATACCAATAATTGCCAAAACTTCGATGGCTTCATCATCAGTCATTCCTCCATCCGAAGACCATACAGCCATGTTGAAAAACATAACCATAACAAGAAAAAGTGCGATTTTCTTTGACATACAAATTCTCCTTTACATTGTACAAGCTAAAAAAATTGAATCCATTGAATATGGATTTGTTAAAATTGCCACCTTAGACCAAGAAATGTTCCATGGTTTTGCGTGACGCCAATCTGAACACGTTGTAAGGCATTTAACAACGGGCCAAAACCAGTTTCAGAATAAGTTAACTTACTTTGCATTGAAGCTAACCTGATGTTTTCGTCAGGAGCATCATCTTCAGCAAATAGTAGTAAAGCAAATAAACCGATTAGTCCTATTGTGGCAAGAATTATGACAATAGGCCCAAATTCTATATCGTCATCTCCACTGCTAGATGCCCATGCAGTCATATTGATGAGCATCACCATGATAAGGACAAGTGCGATTTTCTTTTTCATTTTTACCATCCTTTTTTTAGGCTCTTTATAAGCCTCATTTTTTTTATATTTCAGCAATACCACAAACTACTCCTTTTGTCAATAGCTTGTATACTCCTTTTATCGGATTGCCTAATTTTGTAGTATGTCCAAAATAATATACACTTTGACAAAACAAATAACTCCGGAAGAACAAGAACTAAAAAACACTTTAAGCGCGAATATAAAAAAATACCGTCGTTGCCGAAATTGGTCGCAATTTGCACTTGCTGCGAAAATGGGAATTTCTACCAATTTTTTGGCTGATATTGAAGCGGGAAATACTTGGGTATCTGCTCAAACATTGATAAAATTTGCATATGCTTTTGAAGTCGAAGCTTTTGAACTCCTAAAACCACAAAAAAAAGAAGTGGAGACAGAAATCCAGCAAGAAATTGATAAAAGTATAACTATTTTGAATAGGTTTTCTCAGGATTTATCTCTTGTCCTACAAGAATCGGTGGAAAAAGCAATTAACCATGTAAAAAAAGAATATGATATTGGTTAATGCACTCTGATAATTCCTATGATATAATCCTTAATGATCCGTTCTACAAATTTAATTTGTAGAATAAAGAGCCAGGCATTAACGTTTGGTTTCGAGCAATTTCTCTTGAATATTTCGCACATTTATGATACAATTATAATAGCCGATTTATAGGGGAATATAATGGTCGTTACAGCTACGAATTTTAAAACGAATATAGGGCACTATTTAACTAAAATATCTGAATCAAAAAATGAAGTTTACATTACAAAAAACGGAAAATTAATTGCAAAATTATCAAGCCCTGATCAGGATAAACAAACATTTCTTGACAGTTTAGTCGGAATTACAGCACATAATCCCATAAGTCTTGAGGATGCAAAAAAAGAACGGTTGTCCAGACAATGAAGATTCTTATCGATACAAATGTAATTATTGATATTCTTGAAAAAAGAGAACTTTTCTTTGATGATTCCTACATGACAGTTCAACTTGGGTTAGAGGGCAAAATAGAAACGTTTATGAGCGCAAGTGCAATTACTGATGTTTATTATATCCTTTATCGCAGTTTGCATAACAAAGAAAAAGCCAAAGAAAAAATATTTGCACTTACTAATCTGGTTAATATTTGTAATACCACTAATGATGATATCACCAATGCTCTAGTATTGTTCATAAATGACTTCGAAGATGCTGTAACAGCTTCAATAGCAAAACGAGAAAAAGCAAATTATATTATTACACGAAACGAAAGAGATTTTATCAACTCTCCAGTACCAGCAATAAATCCTTCGCACTTTTTACAAATATTCGAAGCTGCGGATTAGCGGCAACTCGACCAAGTTCGTCAAATACAATATAATTAAACTAGGAGTAGAGATGCATTATACAGCAGCTGAACTTGTAAGGAATTTTTTCAAGCTTAATAACTCACCGGAAGATATGGAAATGGCAGCAAAGCTTGAAGCGTGCATGGAACAGCAGGAATTTGCCAACGGCGAAATTCTATGCCGTATCGGAGATGTCGCCGATGCCATGTTTTTCATCGAGTCCGGAAAAGTAGAAATCCTTGGAAAAGATGATGAGCCGCTTAACGAATTGGAAGAAGGACAGCAGTTTGGGGAATACGCCGTACTGACAGGCGACAAGCGCCTTTCCACAGTTCGTTCCAAAGGCGGAACAGTAGTCTTTCGTATGGAAAGCAAAGCCGTGTTGGAAGGCATTCACTATCATCCGTCTGTGTATGGCGATATTATTAAACGGCTTTATGGCCAGATTTCGCAAAAACATTCCAAACTTATGAGGCTTACCTCCAGCCGGCGCGGCATTGTCAGGGACGAAAAAAATCAGCGAAAAAAAAGCTTAAAAGAATTTCTAATACATTACGGAATTGTATTGTCTGTATTTTTGCTGGCTGGATTTTTACCAGCGGCGGAAAATCCCGCACCGGTTTGGGTTTTACTTCCAATCGCTTTTTTAATTGTGTACATAACCATCACAAAACGTACGCTGGAGTCAATTGTACTTGCCTGCCTGCTTACAATGGTTATCACTTATAAGTCTGGATTTATATTTGGTTTTTACAAAGAAATTTACAAAACCATCAGCACCGGTTATGCAGTGGAAATAATGTTGATCCTTGTACTGCTGGGAGCGTTGATCAAACTTTTGTCCAGTTCCGGTGGCGTAAATGCGCTGCGGCGAATAACAACAGAACGGATTAAATCAAAGCGCGGTTCATTGGTTACGTCTTTATTGGTTATCATCATCGTATTTATTGACGATTACCTTAGTTTGTTTATCACCAGCACTTGTTTTGTACCCATCAATGATAAAAAACGTGTCTCGCGGGAAATGTCAACCTTCTTGATAGGGATGACTCCGATTGCGGTTAACACTTTGGTTCCGCTTTCTATTTGGGGAGTTTTTTTAACAGGTATCATTACGATAGCGGTTGGAGACGGCGGGACTGCGCTTTTTTATCAATCCATTCCATTCAATTTTATCTCTATTCTTGTGATAGTACTTGCATTTTTGGCAGCAGTAGAGAAACTGCCTCTTGTTGGTACATTAAAAGCGGCGGAAAAACGTGTCAAGGAAGGCGGCCCGCTTTGGCCGCCCGATTCCGAACAGTTTTTTGCCCACGATGAAGAAGCGGCAAGGGGGCTTGCCATCAATCTGTTTCTTCCAATTTTTGTTTTGATTGGAGCTTCCATTGTTAGCGGAACATTGGAGAAAGGAGAGTTCTCTGTCAACATTGGTTACGGACTTGTTATAACGCTTGTGTTTATGTTTGTTTTTTATTGCATTCAACGTTTAATGACTCCCGAAGAATTTTTTGACAATATCCTTACCGGCGCAGAACATATGTTTGGATCAATTCTATTAATGGTATTGATGATTTGCTTTTCCAAAAGCATTTCATATCTTGGTCTTATTGAATTATTGTCCGGCGTTATGACAGTATTCGGCAGCGGCAATTACTGGCTGCTTCCTGCTGTATTGTTTTTATTATTTACAGCCGTCTGTTATTTTTTGGGATATTCCTGGGGAATGTATGCACTCGGCTTGCCTATCGCAATACAGCTGGCGGCGTCAGTTGACGGAAATATCGCGTTAAACATAGGCGCAGTCTGCGCGGCAGGTGTTGCCGGAGACGGTCTTTCCAACTTTCAGTCAGACAATGAACATTTTGCCCATGCAATCGGGTGTGAACCTGCGGCGCTGGTAAATGCAAGGCTTCCCTATTTTATTTTTATAACTATTCTTGCTGCCGCGATGTATCTTGCCGCCGGGATTTTGCTTTAGTGAACAAAGATAAAGTCCTAAAAAAAATATTTGGTTACTCTTCATTCCGTCTCGGACAGGAAGAAGTGATTAACGCAATTCTTGCCGGCACGGATGTACTTGCAATTATGCCAACGGGAGCGGGGAAATCGCTCTGTTACCAGATACCTGCCCTGCTGCTTGAAGGAACTACCATTGTCATTTCACCGTTAATTTCGCTGATGAAAGATCAGGTAACTGCATTGCAGGAAGCCGGCTGCGAGGCGGCATTTTTGAACAGTTCTTTAACGGGCAAAGAATACTTTAAAACGATGGATAAAATAAATGCAGGCAAAGTTAAACTGCTTTATATTGCCCCGGAACGTCTGCAAAAGTTGCAGCTGCAAAAATTGCAGCTGCAAAAATCAGAAATCGCAGACTTTGTTAATGGACAATCTCAGTTGCCGCTTATTGTTATTGATGAAGCGCACTGTGTCTCACAGTGGGGGCACGATTTTAGAACAAGTTATCTGCAAATTGCTAATTTTATAAGCGGCATTAAACCAAGACCTGTTGTTGCGGCTTTTACCGCTACTGCAACAGTAAAAGTACGCGAGGATATCCGTAAATTGCTTGCTCTGCGCACTCCTTTTGCCATAAACACAGGTTTTAACAGACCAAACCTTTATTTTGAAGTACAACAACCAAAAGATAAAAAAGCCTCGTTACTTGATTGTCTTTACAAGCGAAAAAACTCAAGCGGTATCATTTACTGTGCCACCCGCAAAACAGTGGAAGAAACATGCCATTTGTTGATACGACACGGTTTTGATGCAAGCCGTTACCACGCAGGGCTTGACGACAATGAACGCAGAAAAAATCAGGAAGACTTTATCTACGACCGTAAAACCATAATGGTTGCAACTAACGCATTTGGCATGGGGATTGACAAATCAAATGTGTCGTTTGTCATTCACTACAATATGCCCAAAAATATAGAGAGCTATTATCAGGAAGCAGGGCGTGCAGGCAGAAACGGAGAATCTGCACACTGTATTCTTTTGTACAGCGGGCAAGATGTACGGATTAATCAGTTTTTAATTACAAAGGACGAAGAAGAGGAAGATTCAAGCTGGGATTATTACCAAAGCGGCATTTCCCGCAAGGAAATTCACAGGCAAAAATTGATAAAACACAATCTTGAGCTGCTTAAACAGATGACTTTTTACTCTACGGGAAATGAGTGCCTTAGACGCAGATTGCTTTCGTATTTTGGCGAATCTTCGCCGGCAATGTGCGGCAACTGTTCAAACTGCCTTACCGAATACACAGAAACCGATGTAACCATAGAAGCGCAAAAAATCGTTTCTTGCGTATACCGGCTAAAACAGCGGGGCCGCAGTTTTGGGAAAACCATGATCATCGATATTCTGCGCGGCAGTAAAAACGAAAAAATCAAACGTTTTGGTTTTGACTCCCTCAGCACATGGGGGTTATTATCTGATGTCAGCGTCCAGCGGGTTAGGTTTATCATGGAGCATTTAATCGACAAAGGTTATTTAATACTCGAAGAAAGCGAATACCCCATTGTACTTCTTGGTAATGTGAATAAAATTCTCAACGACGAACAACGTGTTTTTATGAAACTTCCGGCAGAGCAGAAACCCGCAAAGAAGCTTAAAAAACATTTACGGCTTTAGCGCGTTTACCGGAAAAAACCTGTGCAAAAAGCAAGTTATCTGTCCCTTGCCGAATATCCACATTTTTGTTATTATCTGACAGTAGTACAATCTTCAGTTAAAAGAAGCATCTAAATTCCAGGAGATTTTATGATTTTTAACCCCGAATATGAATGTATGGAAAAACAGGCGCGGAAAAAACTCCAACTGGCTGCGTTAAAAAACCTGACAGAAACATTGGCCTCGAAAGTCCCTTTTTACCAAAAAAAAATAATGGAAGCAAAAGTTAAATCCAATGACATACATAACATTACAGATATCTGCAAACTGCCTTTCACCACCAAAGATGATCTGCGGGATAACTATCCTCATGGGCTTCGTGCCTGTCCACGGGACAGAATCGTAGAGGTTCACATGAGTTCCGGCACAACCGGAAAACCTGTGGTAAACGAATATACCATGAAAGATCTTGACATTTGGCGGCAGGTTATGGCAAGAACGTTGTCCGGTGCTGGCTGCACACGAGACGACATCGTGCAAAATTGTTACGGTTACGGGCTTTTCACGGGTGGTGCAGGCGTTCACTACGGCTGCCTTACCATTGGTGCAGAAGTCTTGCCCATGTCCAGCGGCAACACCGAACGTCAACTGATGATCCTGCGTGATTTTGGTTCAACGATGCTCACCTGCACCCCGTCTTATGCCATGTTTCTTGCCGAAGAAGCAGCCGAAGCGGGCATCGACATTAAAGCGCTGCCAATCAATAAGGGTTGTTTTGGCGCCGAAGCATGGAGCGAGAATATGCGCAACGAGATTCAGGAACGCTATAATATGAAGGCATACGATATTTACGGCTTAACCGAAATTATAGGGCCTGGCGTCGCTTTTGAATGTGAAGCGCAAAATGGCCTCCATGTAAACGAAGACATGTTCTACCCGGAAATTATCGACCCCGAAACAGGAGAGCCGCTTGCCGCTGGGGAAAAAGGCGAGCTGGTTTTTACCACCTTAACAAGGGAAGGAACGCCGCTTTTGCGCTACCGTACACGGGATATCACCTATTTAATAGAAGAACCTTGCTCTTGCGGACGCACTACAAGACGTTTACACCGTTTACTTGGCCGCACCGATGACATGCTGATTATCAGGGGAGTCAATCTCTTCCCAAGCCAGATTGAACAAGCCCTTATCGATATTGAGGGAACAGAACCTCAGTACCTAATCATTATTAACCGTGGGGAGAGCCACCTTGACGAACTGGAGCTGCAGGTAGAAGTTAAAAAAGACCTTTTTAGCGATGAAACACGCGGCCTGGAAAAACTTCGCAGCCGCATCGAAAACGTGATGAAGAGCAAGCTGCAAATCGGTCTTAAAGTAAAGCTTGTCGAGCCTAAAACAATTGAACGTTCCATTGGAAAAGCAAAAAGAGTCATCGACAACCGGAAGATATAAGGTTAAAATTAATATGGAGGCAATATGGGTATAAAGCAAATATCGGTTTTTTTGGAAAATACAGCAGGCAGGCTTTGCGAAGTTACCAAAACACTTGCCAATGCCAAAGTAAACCTGCGTGCCATCAGCATTGCCGATACTGCGGACTTTGGGATTTTACGTCTTATTGTTGACGATAACAACAAGGCAATTGATGCGCTAAATTCAGCGGGTTTTACTACTCGCCAAACCGATGTAGTTGCATTGGAAATCGAAGATGTTCCGGGAAGTCTGGCAAAATTAATGGAGCTTTTTAAAGAATCGCAGGTAAATATCGAGTATCTTTATGCCTCGCTAGAAGGCAAAGCCGGAAAAGCTATAGTTGTTTTTAAACTACAGGATCATGAAAAAGGCCAAAAAATCTTAAATGATAACGGCCTAAAAATTGCGGAGAGTTTTTAATGAAAATATTGATGGTTTCCAGTGAAGCTGTTCCCTGGGCAAAAACAGGCGGTCTTGCAGATGTGGTTTCTGCTCTTTCGATAGCCCTTGCAAAATTGGGGCATGATGTAAGAATCGTTATTCCTCGATACTATTCGATCGATAAAGACAATTTGAAACAGATTCCCGGAGAGATGGGTACTCCGATGGGAAACGGTATCGAAGAATGGAGCGCCGTTTATACAACAAATATGCCCGGCACAACAAAGAAAAACCCGGTAAAAGTTTACTTTATCGATCATGAGATTTTTTTTGGCAGGGATGGCATTTACGGCAACCAAATGGAGACTGACTTTATTGATAATCCCAGACGGTTTATTTACTTTTCCAGAGCTGCGTTTCAGCTTTGCAGAAAAATTGGATGGTACCCCGATGTACTTCATGCCCATGACTGGCCGTCTGCAGTGACGCCTGTATACTTAAAATATGCCGAAAGAGTTCCGGGCAGCGCAGGCGGGTTTGAAAATACAGTTTCTGTACTTACAATTCACAACCTTGGTTATCAGGGAATCTATCACAAAAACAATTTTGAATATTCAGGATTTGGCTGGGATGTTTTTTACAATGCAGGGTTCGAAGATTTTAACATGATGAACATGCTCAAAGCCGGGCTTTACAGTGCGGACAAGCTCAACACGGTTTCACCTAACTATGCCGAAGAAACCAAAACACAGTTTCTCGGGTTTAGACAGGACGGTATTCTGCGTTACCGCAGCGCTGACTACTGCGGAATACTGAATGGAATTGATCTTGATGTGTGGAATCCTGCAAAAGATACACTCCTGCCCCAAACGTATTCCAAAAAAGACATGTCGGGCAAAGCAAAAGCAAAAGAAGTTTTACAAGAAGAATTTGGGCTTGCGGTTAATCCTAATGTACCTGTTATTGGCATGGTAACACGTTTGACGGATCAAAAAGGTTTAGGCGAACTATTCGGCCCCACTTATGGATCGGCATGGTCAATTTGCAAAGACATGAATTTGCAAATGGTTATACTTGGTACCGGCGAAGCCTGGTGCGAAAACGAGATTTTAAGCCTTGCATCACGCCTTCCTAATTTAAAGGCAAAAATAGGCTATAGCGAAAAATTAAGCCATCTGATCGAAGCCGGTTCGGACTTTTTCCTTATGCCCAGTTTATACGAACCATGTGGACTTAACCAGATGTATTCACTTATTTATGGAACGATTCCCATTGTCCGCAGTACCGGCGGTCTTGTTGATACTGTAGAAAACTTTAACGAAAAAACAGGCAGCGGCACCGGCTTTATGTTTGATTACTTAAGTCCATCGTCAATCTACGATACTGTAGGCTGGGCTGTTTGGGCATGGTACAACAAACCTGAAATTATCAAAAAAATGCGTGAACGCGGGATGTCGAAAAATTTCTCATGGGAAAGTTCTGCAAAAAAATACATAAAGATGTACGAAACTGCCCTGGAAGCTATTGAGCCAGCTCAAAGTTAAAACATCGAATCGTATGACCGGGTTTAATTTGGGTTAACCCGGGATGTTCGTTGAAACAGCGTTCTGTTGCTGCAGGACACCTGGGCGCAAAAGAGCAGAATTCCCCTTTCATTTCCGGTACGGAAGGACGCACAGGAGCCGGACTTTGGGAATCTGCTTTACTACCACTCTCTGAAATACCTGCGGCGGAAGAAAACAAAAGTTTTGTGTAGGGGTGATGTGCTTCACGATATAAATCCGCCGATGGGGCTTCTTCCATTAATTCGCCGCGGTACATTACGCCGATACGATCGCAAAAGTAGCAGGCCACCTTAAGGTCGTGCGCAATGAACAGGAAGGACATGCCTCTTTTTTCACGGATATCAAGTAACAGGTTGAGAATCTGCCCCTGAATGGAAACGTCAAGCGCGGAAACAACTTCGTCGCAAATAAGAACTTCTGGTTCCATCAAAAGAGAGCGCGCAATGGAAATACGCTGGCGCTGCCCTCCAGAAAATTCCGAAGACCGTTTTTCAAGGTCTGCTGTCTGAAGCCCCACCTCATCCAAAATGGCAGCCGCTTTTTCCCACAGTTGTTTTTCACTCACACCACGCTGTTTTAAAGGTTTACGGCAGCCGGAAACCAGTACTTCGTAAACGCTCATTCGCGGATTAAGCGATCTTGCCGGGTCTTGAAACACATAACGGACTTTTTCCCTGTACTGGCGCAGAGCTTCTTTTTTTAAATCGTTTACAGAAATAGTTGTATCATTGTTATGGAATAAAATTTCGCCGGAGTCTGCATTATACATTCGTACCAGCATTCTTGCTGTAGTTGTCTTGCCGCAGCCGGATTCTCCAACAAGACCGTACGCTTCTTTTTTGCCAATAGAAAAGGAAATATCGTTCACTGCATTAACAAAACGCCCAAAACGCGCAAAAAACCCCGCTTCAAGATTAAAGCGTTTTGTAAGGTTTGAAACAGCAAGAACTGACATAGGTTTATTGTAAATGAAAGTGCGAAAATTGGATAGCCTTTACAGAACTATTCATCTTCCAAAAACCGCTGAACTGCCGCACTAGAAAACCCTTCGCTCCTTAGAAAAAACTTTAGTGAGCGGGTTTGAGCCTCGCTCTCATCATGTTTGGGAAATTTACGTGTGTACTTTCCCGCAAAGCGTAAAAGGAGAGCGTATTCGGTTTCCATGTCCAATGCGTTTTTAAGGGCGGTTTCGGCATCGTCGCGGTTTACGCCGCGGGCGCACAACGAAACAAGTAGACGTTTTGGAGAGCGAACCAGATGGAGACGGGACTCCAGCCAAAGCCGGGCAAAGCGTTTGTCATCCAGCAACTGTAAAATACAGAGCTTCTCGATCACTGCATCGATACAGGTTTTTGGGTGACCGCGCTTTTCAAGCTTAAGGCTTAAACCTTTTGTACATTGTTCAGCCCTGGCAATTAAGCGCAGGGCGGAGTTTTCGGTGTGTTGACATTTTGGGTCAAGCTCCATTTTGCAATGGCAATGCTTAACGTTTGGAGAATTGGAAACGCCTGCGGGCTCCGGGCCGGCCGTATTTTTTACGTTCAACCATGCGGGGATCGCGGGTGAGATAACCGTTGGCGCGTAAACTCGCATAATTGGCTTGATCCACCTGGCAAAGCGCTCGTGAAAGACCGTGCCTGCAAGCGCCAGCCTGACCGTTATTGCCGCCTCCATAAACGTTGATCAAAATATCGTACTTGTTTTCGTTGGCGGTAACCATTAGAGGCTGGCGAACCATCAAAACATGTTCTCCTTGCGGAAAATATACGGATATATCCCTGCTATTAATAGTGATTTTACCGCTTCCGTCCCGGATATAAACCCGCGCTACAGAAGTTTTTCTTCTTCCAGTACCCATTCCAAGATTTTTACTCATATTTTTTATCTTCCTTTATACTTCCAGAATTACCGGATTTTGAGCGGCATGCGGATGGCTGGTTCCTGCATAAATTTTTACGTTTTTTTGCATTTTCCTGCCAAGCGGCCCCTTGGGAAGCATCCCTTTAACGGCATGTTCCAATGGCAAAACCGGATTTCTTTCCAGAAGTTTTTCAAAACTATTAACTTTAAGACCGCCAACATATCCCGTGTGACGATAATACATTTTTTGCTTGGCTTTTCTACCGGTAACTACGATCTTTTCTGCGTTAATTACCACAACAAAATCACCAATTTCCTGATTAGGAACAAAAATCGCCTTGTTTTTGCCCCGGACTATAGCCGCAATTTTGGCCGCCACCCTGCCCAGGATTTTCCCTTCCGCATCAATAACGTACCATTTACGTTCCACCGATGCGGGTTTTGCAAATACTGTCTTCATAAAAATAACCTTTTATCACCTTTTCAAATATTCTCAATTTACTGTCAATTGTAACGGGATTTTAAGCGTACTAAAAATCTTAATTTGTGTCAATAGGAGCTGGAGCAAACGGATTTTCCGTAATTACTTTGGTTTGTACCCTATCCATTACGGAATTAAAAAAACCCATTGTAAAACCGGCAGGGTCTACTCTTCTTGAGTCATACCTCCAAAAACCGTGGCTTGCCAGTAATTCCTCTGTGTATAAATGAAGGGGATAAACCTTTGTATTTCTGAATCTGCGGTCGTAGTGGGTTATCAGTGGAATCATGCCAATACCGGTAATTGTTAGTTCTGTAATAACTTCCCTTGATTTTGACATCGTTATTTCCTTGGAAAAAGTAAGAACCATCATCCCGCCAATCAAGTTTTCCTTTTCCAATTGGTGAGAAACAAAATTGCCAAGTGAGTAAAAAACTACAGTTTCCCTTCCGCTGGGCGCCGTGATGGTTTCCACCCGTTGAAGCACATGCGGATGATGCCCGATAACAAGGTCTACTTCATGTTCTGCAAGAAAGTTTGCAAGCTCAATCTGATCCCTTCCCGGCTGTAATCTGTATTCCGCACCCCAATGTATGGAAACAATCAGGAAATCACATAAGGGGCGCAGCGCTATTATCTCCCTTGCCATTACTTCCCTGTTAATTACAGAAACCAAATTTGGATTATCGCGCGGAAGTGGAATACCATTAAGACTGTGGGTATAAGCCAAAAATCCAAGTGTTATATCGTTTTTGGTTATTATTCGCGCGCTTTCCCCTTCCTTTCGTGCGCCGATTACTGTTAATCCCTCTATCGTATCCAGAAGATCAAGGGTATTAAGTAAACCCGCAGCACGTTTATCCATAGCGTGATTGTTGGCAAGGTTTACGATATGAAAACCTGTATCTGCAAGAGTTTGCGCAAGAGATTGAGGCGTATTAAAAAGCGGAAAACCTGTGTAGCCAAAACTTGTTCCTGCCATTACAGTTTCCTGATTTATAAATGCAAGATCGGCGCCCTGAACAATATCTATTACTTCAGAAAAAATCGGCGAAAAATCATAAACTCCATTTACAAATGATGTGTTGATAATCGAACAGTGAAACAGATTATCTCCTACAGCAACAAAGGAAATAGTATTATGTTCGGGCGTAAAAACTTCGATTTCGACAATCTCGTCAATTTGATGTGTTTCATTTTGCGAAGAAAACGATTTTGTGTGGCATGATAAAACCAAAATTACAGATAAAAGAAAAACCCTTATTCCTATTTTCATACCTGCTCCTGCCTATTTACTAAAATGGATTATTCATAATCACATTGGTTTTAAGTCTATCCAGTACAGAATAGAAAAAATCAATAGTAAAGCCCTCTGGGTCATATTTTCTAAAACCGTGATTTTCCAGTAATTCCTGAGTGTATAACCATAAAGGATAAACTCTATAATTTCTGATATCAAGATCAAAATGGCTCACTACAGGCAATACACCGGTATCTGTCATAAAAAGTTCTCCTGTAAATTCGCCGCACTCCAATGTAAAACCTTCTTTTACAAAAGTTACAACTGCCATCCCGCCAATCAATCGTTCTCTTTCTCTCTGATTGGAAATAAAGTTCCCCAAAGAGTAAAAAACAAGGGTTTCTCCTCCGCTTGGACGTGTAATGGTTTCCACCCGCTGAAGAACGTGAGGATGATGCCCAATAACAAGGTCTACTTCATGCTCTGCAAGGAATTGCGCTAGACTGGTTTGACTCCTGTCCGGCTCCAGCCGGTATTCTTCGCCCCAATGCATGGAAACAACCAGAAAATCGCATAACGGACGCAGCGCTGTAATTTCGCGTATCATTACCTCTCTGTTGATTAAAGAAACCAGATTTGGATTGTCACTTGGAAGCGGCCCGCCATTCATGCCAAATGAATAGGCCAAAAATCCAAGACTGATGTTGTTTTTTGTAATGATTCGGGCGCTTTCTCCTTCTCTGCGCGCGCCAATTACAGTGAGCTCCTCTATTGTGTCCAGAAAATCCAGCGTTGCATACAGTCCTGCAGCTCCCCTATCCATAGCATGGTTATTTGCAAGGCTTATTACGTCAAAACCCGCTTCGACAAGAACACTCGCAAGAATCTGAGGCGTGTTAAAAGATGGGAATCCTGTATAACCAAACCTTGTGCCTCCCATAATGGTTTCCTGATTTAAAAAGGCAAGATCGGCGCTTTTAACAATATCTGTTATATATGAATATATCGGTAAAAAATGATATTCCCCATCTATCATTGATCCTCTTAGTACAGAATAGTGATATAAATTATCACCGCCTGCAATAAATTTAAGCGTATAACGTGGAACATTCTGGATTTTTTCGGGTTTAAACTCCCTATTAACTTCTGTAACATTATTGAAATAATTATTGTTAATTTCACAGACATCAATTGAGTCTGCGAAAGGTTTGGTATGACATGATAAAATAAAAATGATAACTACAATTACAGCAATGTTCCTATTTTTCAAACATACCTCCTATAACTCTTTGCGAACCGGAAAGATCCTTAAATAATTTTATATCAAAAAAACCCCTTTGTTCAAGTAAAATCGTAATATCAAACATTTGATCCGGATCTGCCTCCATTAAAAGAAAACCGCCTGGTTGCAAATAGTCCGGCGCTCCATCTATGATTCGCTCAATTATATTCAGCCCCGTATCTCCTCCGTCCAGAGCAAAACGCGGTTCAAATTGCACCTCATCAGGCAGCGTTTTTATTTTGCTGGAAGGAATATAAGGAGGGTTACTGACTATTAGGGAAAAAAGTGATTTGGATAGAGCTTTGTATAAATCGCCATGAAAAAACTGAATGTTATTGCCTGGTAAAAGCCGGGCAGCATTATCTTTGGCTATTTTAAGTGCGCTGGCACAAATATCTGAAGCATGAACTTCAAGTTTGGGCATCTCATGTTTCAACGCAATTGCTACAGCCCCGCTGCCAGTGCAAAGATCAAGTAAGTGGTGGTTCGTGGTGGTTCGTGGTAAATATTCCTGCATTATTTCCAGTGCTGCCTCTACCAGCGTTTCGGTATCAGGGCGCGGGACAAGCACGGATGGATTTACTTCAAACTCAAGTCCTCTGAATTCTTTTTTCCCGGTGATGTACGCAACACATTCGCCGCTGCATCGTCTTTCGATGAGCGTGCAAAATTCAGCACACGTTTTTTCCGAAAGCACGTCCATTCCCGCTGCAACAAGCGAGCTGCGGTTTGTTTTTAAAACAAAAGCAAGTAAAATTGACGCATCCAGATTTGGGGACTCGATACCGGCAAACTTTAAGTCGGCAGTTCCCTGGGCGATTGCTTCACGAACCAGCAGTGGAAAACCTCCTGTGTTTTTGCAACAGGTTCATTCATTGGATTCCGTTGCGCTGCTTTGCAAAAGTTCTTCTTTGGCGGAAAGCTTCAGGGCATCGAAAAGTTCGATTGCATCTCCCTGCATAACAAGATCAAGTTTATAAAGAGTCAGATTGATGCGGTGATCAGTCAGCCTGTTTTGCGGGAAGTTGTATGTCCTGATTCTCTGCGAGCGGTCGCCGGAACCAACCTGGCTTTTTCTTGCTTCCGCTCTTTGTGCCGCGGCTTTTGCCTCTTCCATTTCAAAAATACGCGCTCTAAGAATACGCATTGCCTTTGCCTTGTTTTTGATCTGGCTTTTTTCATCCTGGCAGTGAACAGTAATACCTGTTGGCAGGTGCGTTATACGAACAGCGGAATCCGTTGTGTTAACACTCTGCCCTCCAGGGCCTCCGGCACGCATAACGTCAATGCGAAGATCATCGGGTTTAATGTCAATTTCGGTTTCGTCAGCTTCGGGCAAAACAGCCACAGTTACCGCCGATGTGTGAATCCTCCCGGAGCTTTCAGTTTCGGGAATTCTCTGTACCCTGTGGACTCCAGACTCATAGCGTAAATTCTCATACACATTGTTACCGCTTATCGAAAAAACAATTTCTTTTATACCGCCAAGTTCAGTTTCGTTTAAATTCATTATCTCGAATTTCCAGCCTTTGTTTTCGGCAAAACGGGAATACATTCGATAAAGATCGGAAGCAAAAAGAGCAGCCTCCTCTCCTCCGGTTCCGGCACGTATTTCCATGATAATGTTTTTTTCGTCCAGCGGATCTCTGGGAATAAGCAGGAATTTTAAGGCTTCTTTTTTATGCTCAAACAAACTTTCCAGCTCTTTAAGTTCTTCACGAGCCAGCTCTTTCATTTCTTGATCTTTTTCGTCATGAATAATTTCTTTTGTATCATTGATCTGTTTTTCCAATTCCTCTACTCTATTATAAGTTTGGACAACTTCATCCAAATGAGAATGTTCTTTCATTACGTCACGGTAACGGTTTTGATTTTTTACCAATAATGGATCCTGAATCAATTCAGTTAATTCTTCGTGTCGTTTTAATATAGATGCCAAGCGTTCGTTCATATCTGGTTTATATTATCAGAAACATTGATAGTTTACAAGTTTACAAAATCGTGAATAAACTCAAGCGCATATTGTTGTATACCATCAAAGTATTTTTCAATAAACGCGACAAGCTCCAAACCGACATAGCGGTAATGCCAGCTTTCCCAGTTATAGCCGGTTACCTGCTCATAACCGCGCGGATACGAAAGAGAAAACCCAAAACGGGAAGCATTGGCGGCAAGCCATGCATATTCCGGGGTACGTGCAAACGCATTTGTAAGGCAGCCAAAGTCAACTACAAGCCCCAACTGATGCTGGCTATGCCCTGCACGGGCGGACAACATTTCTGCGGTTGCCAACCCCATGGTTCTTACACGACGCGCAAACGATTCCGCCTGATGCGTATATGTTCGAAAGCCGGACGTTACCCCCAAAATGATACCATCTTTTCTGGCAGCGACGGCCATTTCATCAAGAGGAACTTCGGCTAAACTGCGAAGCGACAGATCCGGCCAGTTTACAAGATAACTATTACTTTTGCTCCTTAATGGCACGATATCATCTGGAAAGAAATCGCTATCAAGAGAATGGTTTTTGTCTACGAGTCTCCATAAAGAATGTTCTTGTGCAGTTATCACAAAAAGTTCATCGATAAAGTCCCGGCTATTTTCTAAATGTTCAATTATATTCCTGGATATACTCTGCGGTAATTTTGAATTTGCCAAAACAATTAATGCACGAATTTTATGTATATCTTCGGCGGGCTCTTCAAGCTCCTCAAATTTTTCAGGAATTCCATTGTTAAAAATAATTTCTGAAACTATATTATTAGCAACAGACTGCACATATATATTACTTAATGTACAAGACAGGAAAAAAGGCAAAAACAATAGAGTAATGCTGTATCCAGGAAGTTTGGCAAGCTGTTGTACTTTTAGGTTCATGTTTACATATTAATATATTGCAGAAAAAATATCAAATAGCGAAGCTGCCTATATACTTAACGTAAAAACATACAATTTTCTCTGGAAAAAGTTTTAAAAGCTATTAATAGCAAAATTTATTACATATCGCCATTGTTTTTTGGTAATAGATCGTATATAACTTAGTTGAGGTGAAACCATGAAAACCTTACAAGATTTAAAAGATCTCTGTGTCCAGAAAGAATTTTTTATCGGTATTGATTCGGATGGTTGTGTTTTTGATTCTATGGAGCCAAAACACAAAGAATGTTTTTGTCCCGCATTTATTAATAACTTTAATTTGCAAAGCGTTTCCAAATATGCACGCGAAGTTTGGGAATTTGTCAATTTGTATTCACAAGATAGAGGCTGCAATCGTTTTCACGCAATTATAAAAGCGCTGGATCTTTTGCGTCAGCGGCCTCAAGTAATTAAACGCGGTGCAAAAATCATGGAGACATCCGCGCTGAAAGCCTGGATACAAAGGGAATCCAAGCTGGGAAATCCTGCTCTCAAAACCGAATTGGAAAAAACCAGCAACAGCGAACTGCAGGTTGCCTACCAATGGTCGCTTGATGTTAATGCCGCAGTGGAAAAAATCATACGTGGTGTGCCGCCCTTTCCGTTTTTTAAAGAAAGCCTTGATAAAATGCAGCAGAAAGCTGATGTTATCGTCGTATCACAGACACCCACAGAAGCTCTTGTGCGTGAGTGGGCGGAGCTGGGTATAGACAAGTTGATACGTTTCATTGCGGGGCAGGAGTTAGGTACAAAATCGGAACATCTTACATTTGCTGCAAAAGACAAGTACCCCGCTGACAAAATCCTTATGATTGGCGACGCGCCGGGAGATCTAAAAGCAGCGGTTTCTGTAGATGCGCTTTTTTATCCTATTGTTCCGGGTAACGAAGATGAATCATGGAAACGTTTTTATGATGAAGCTCTGGATAAATTTTTTGGAATGACTTTCAAAGGAGCGTATCAGAAAAACCTGCTTAATGAGTTTGAAAAATCTTTACCCGAAAAAGCGCCCTGGTTATAACTTTTTAAGGGGAGAATATGAATAAACTGCCAAAGACCCTAAGAAAAGATATGCAGCGAAATTGGTCGCTGTATCTTCTGGTTACACCGGTTATCCTTTTCTATTTGCTCTTTGCATACAAACCCATGTACGGCGCTCTAATTGCTTTTAAGGATTTTACGCCTGGAAGAGGTTTTGCCGACAGTCCATGGGTAGGGTTTGAACATTTTATACGTTTTTTTTCCAGCCCATTTTTTTACCGTGTACTCAGAAATACCTTTCTCATCAGTTTTTACGGATTGATTTTTGTTTTTCCTGCTCCAATTATTCTGGCTTTGCTTTTAAATGAAGTACGTCATTCTCCTTTTAAAAGAACTGTTCAAACGATTACTTACCTTCCCCATTTTATTTCGATCATTGTAATTGCCGGCATGATTACCGATTTTTCAATGTCTACGGGGCTTTTTAACGATATAATTGCCTTTTTTGGAGGGACGCGCGCTCCCTTGCTCCAGCAGGCTAATTTGTACCGGACAATATATATAACATCGGACATCTGGCAGACTGTGGGCTGGGGAACAATCATTTATCTTTCTGCACTTTCGGCTGTAGACCCGCAGCTCTACGAAGCAGCAGCAATAGACGGAGCCGGTCGTTTTAAACAACTCATTCACATAACGCTCCCTTCGATTGCACCTACCATTGCCATCCTTTTGATATTGCGGATTGGGCAGTTGTTGGGAGTAGGCTACGAAAAAACTCTTTTGTTGTATAATCCTGCAACTTATGAAACAGCGGATATTATTTCCACATATACATACCGGGTAGGTTTGGTCGAACAGAACTGGAGTTATTCTACTGCTATCGGTCTTTTTAATTCCTTTATCAATTTTAGCATGTTGATAATAGCCAACAAGATAAGCCGCAAGGTTTCCGAAACGAGTCTTTGGTAAGGAGGTGCAAAATGAAATTATCCTTGAATTCACCAAATGCCAAATATTCACGCGGCGACAATATTTTTATGGTATTTAACTATGCGTTCCTTGTACTTATTTCCATTATTTGTTTTTACCCAATGTATTATGTTTTGGCCGCATCTTTAAGCAGCAATCATCTGTTAATGCAGCATTCGGGACTGTTGCTTGCTCCCAGAGGTTTTAGTTATGCTGCTTATGAACGTGTTATAAATAATCCCATGATTCTTATTGGTTATAAAAATACCATGTTCATATTGATTGTAGGAGTTGCCCTTTCTATTTTAATGTCCTCTATAGGAGCTTATTTCCTTTCTCGTAAAAACGTACTTTTTAAAAAGCCTATCATGATGGGGATAGTTTTTACCATGTTTTTTTCCGGCGGCATGATTCCCACATTCCTTAACTTACGGGATCTTGGTTTGCTTAATTCTCATTGGGGGCTCATCCTGCCCGGAATGATTAGCACTTACAATATGATAATTATGAGGACTTCTTTTATGTCTATCCCGGAGTCTCTTACCGAGGCGGCATATATTGACGGGGCAGGACATGTGCAGATTCTTTTCAGGATAATACTGCCGTTATCCAAAGCAATTTTAGCGGTAATGGTATTATTCTACGGAATAGGCATTTGGAATTCGTGGTTTTGGGCAAGCGTTATTTTACGCAATCGCGAGTTATTTCCCCTACAGGTAATTTTACGGGAAATACTCCTTCAACATTCTGTTTTGGACATGACTGTAGGCGCAGGAGTAGGAGATCAACAAGCCATATCAGAGACCATCAAATATGCTACAATCATCGTAGCTACAGTCCCGGTTCTTTGTATCTATCCGTTTTTACAGAAACATTTTGCCAGAGGCGTTTTGATCGGCGGCGTAAAGGAATGAGGCTGAATAGGTGACAGGCATCGTGTAAAAATCGTACAATTAAGACATGAACTCTGCATTAAATACTTTAAAAACCAGGGGCTTTTTTCAACAATGCTCCAATGTTGAAGGCCTGTCAAAAATAATGGACGAAGGTCCTGTAGCCTTCTATGTGGGCTGCGATCCTACAGGATCAAGTTTGCACATTGGGCACATGGTTCCGTTTTTTGCCTTTCGCCATCTCAGGGAGGCAGGTCACATCTGCCTTGCTCTTATTGGCGGCGGTACTGCACGTATCGGTGATCCTTCCGGAAAGAGCGAAATACGAAAAATGCTCAGTTACGAACAACTGGATAAAAATGCCGAATCTATCTGCGCCCAGCTTGACCGTTTTGTCGGGTTTGATGGAAAAACCGCTTTTCCGGTTAACAACAAAGACTGGCTTGCCAACTTGAACTACATCGACTTTTTAAGGGATATTGGCTGCCATTTTTCTGTAAACAGGATGCTGACATTCGAAGCTTACAAGGCGCGGCTGGAAACAGGTTTATCCTTTATCGAGTTTAACTATCAGCTTTTACAGAGTTTCGATTATCTTGAGCTTTACCGCCGTCATGGATGCCGCCTGCAAATTGGCGGTGATGATCAATGGGGAAACATTCTGGCAGGCGTGGATCTTATCCGCCGCATCGAAGGAGTCGAAGCGTTTGCTCTGACATTCCCGCTTGTTACCACTGCGGATGGCAGCAAAATGGGTAAAACCGAAAAAGGCGCACTTTTCCTTGATCCTGCTATTACCACCCCTTACGATTTCTTCCAATACTGGCGTAATGTAATGGATCAGGATATTCTCAAATTTTTGCTTATGTTCACTTTTTTGCCTGTTGACGAATGTAATGCACTCTGCGAACCGGGTAAAAACCCCAATGCTGCCAAAGAACGGCTTGCATGGGAAGTAACAGCGCTCATTCACGGCAAAGATGAAGCAGACAAAGCGCTTGCCGGCGCAAAAGCCGCATTCGGCGCCTCTGGCGGCGACAAACAGGCAATGCCAAAAGCAGAAATAGAGCGTTCCCGGTTTGAGGCAGGCTGCAACATTGTAGACCTCTTCTTTGAAACGGGACTTCAATCCACAAAAAGCGAAGCACGCCGGCTTGTTGAACAGGGCGGGGCATTTGTATCCGGCAGCGACGGCGCTCTTTCTGCGGTTAATGACACAGCAGCGATTATCCGCGCAGACAGGCTGAATGCAGACGGTGAGCTAACGCTAAGAGCAGGGAAAAAACGGTATTTGCTGGTTATTACAAAGTAGCCATGAATTTCGGAGACTTTTACACGATTCTTACATCTAACCTTTTATCCATAGCTGAAGCAATTTTTTGTAAAAAGTCTAAAGATGGATTATAATTTCCACTTTCAAGCCTGGAAATATTTGACTGCCTTGTTCCAATCAGCCCTGCCAGATCTTTTTGTGTTAAATTCTTTTCCTTTCTAGCCATAATTATTTCCTCAATAATTTTATATTCAGCTTCATTCTTTTTTAGTTCATTTCGAACTTCATCATTTTTAAGGATAATTTTTTTTGCTTTATTCCAGTTCATCATTTATTCCTCCGTAAATAATCTTTCATACGATCTAATGCCACATCCAATTCATTTTTTGGTGTTTTTTTCTTCTTTTTCGTAATTCCATGTAATAGAATAACATTATTGCTTATAGGTAAAAAATAAAATATTCGAAAAATATTTGAAGAAAATTTTATTCTTAATTCCCATAAACCTTTATATTTATCACCTTTAATAATATCTACATGGGGATAATGCAATTCATTGCCAAATTTTTCTAATAAATCTATTTCTCTATATACTTTTGCCTGTTGCTTCGGCTCTAAATTTTGTATGAATTCCAGAACAGGCACTTTGCCGTCTAACTTTTCATATAGCTCAACATTATATTCCATGACTTTGGGTATATCATATTTGATATTATTTGTCAATAATTTTTTTAATCAGACCTTTTTAAACCCCGACAAATATGCAAATTCCAACGCAACTTTTTTTCATTTTTTGTGTCCTTTCCTACTTGACAAAATCACAAAAAGTGTCTACAATAAATCTATCTTAAATAAATTTTCTAAATGAGAGGTGTTTATGTTAAAGTACGAAGATTACATTACTGATCGTCCCCATCTTCCTCACAAGAATTTCATTCAATTATTGAATGACGTTTCACAAAAATTTGCCGGTAAAGATGCTCTTTTGTATCGTTCTGGAGGTCAGCGGGAGTTTACCCGCTGGAGTTTTTCCAAATTTGGCGAAGAATGTCGTAGAATAGCACGCGGTCTGCTTGCAGCGGGTCTCACCAAAGGCGATCGTGTAGTGCTTTGGGCCGAAAACCGGCCTGAGTGGATGGCTGTTTGGATGGGAACAGTGATTGCAGGTATTTATATCGTACCTGTTGATTTTCTTGTTACAGAGCAAGAATGTCTTAATATCATCAAAATAACAAGGGCAAAAGCTTTTTTCTATTCTGGCAGAAAGAAGAGTTTTGCCGAGGATTTAAAAAACGATGGTGTTTCCAATATCCTGACTGTATGTATAAGTCCAGAAAGTGAAGACGCGCCTGCCGGACAGAAAACCGAATATGATAGTTTTGGAAAAAATGCCGGTAATCAGGAATTGCCTTCGCAGGACAGTATATCGCCCCATCACCCATGTTTCATTGTTTTTACATCAGGTACTACAGGATTTGCAAAAGGAGTCACTCTTTCCCACATAAATATTATTACCAACGCAAGCGGGGCTATTCGTATTCTGAATCCCGAAGAAAATGATGTTTTTATTGATGTATTGCCATTACATCATACTTACCCAACTACCTGTACTTTTATTGCTCCTTTATCAGTTGGCATTACAGTAGTAATTGCAGAAAAAATTGTTGGTAAAGTAGTAATCGATGATATTAAAGACGGAAATGTTACATTCCTTATCGCAGTTCCGCTTCTTTACGATAAAGTGATGGCAGCAATAGATGCAGGTTATCAGAAAATTTCTCCAATTGTCCGCGGGCCTTTAAATTTCCTGCGTTCAATTGCCCTTAAAAAGGCAAAAAAGGGAAACCCAAAATTTGGACAGAAAGTTTTCCGGTTTATCCGTAAAAAAGCAAACCTTCACTCATTAAAAATTATGGTAGCTGGCGGCGGCCCGTTAAACCCCAAGACTGCGGATTTTTTTGACTCGCTGGGTTTTAATATTGTTCATGGTTATGGCATGAGCGAAAATTCTCCGCTAATCACCGTGAATACTCCGTATCATAAACGCAACGTATCGGTGGGGCTCCCAATCGATTTTACCGAATTAAAAATCGTTGATCCGGGTCCGGATGGCAATGGTGAAATTGCATGTAAATCGCCTTCGATGATGCTTGGCTATTTTGAAAATGAAGAAGCCACAAAAGAAGTTATTACCGAAGACGGCTGGCTTCTAACCGGCGATCTGGGATACATCGATAATGACGGTTATCTTTACATCATGGGGCGAAAGAAAAACCTTATTGTTGGTTCCGGCGGGAAAAACATTTACCCCGAAGAAGTCGAAGCCCACTTTAACGGTTTACGGACAGTTTCGGAAGTGCTGGTTGTCGGCAGGAAAAATCCGGATGGCGAAATAATTTACGCAGTACTGGTTCCCAACTATGAGTTTATCAAGGTAGATTACCCAGGTAAGGAAAACGATGAAAGTTTCGTCTTTGATCTGATTAAAAAAGAAGTTGACGAAGCAAATCGTTCTCTACCTGTCTACAAAAAGATCAGCGATTTCTGCATACGCAAAGAACCGTTCGAAAAGAACGCCCAGCAGAAGATCAAGCGGTTCTTGTATAAGGAATATGAGAATCCGTAGGAGTTGTCATCATCATTAAAAATCTGTAATATGAATTATGGAGGCAGCATGAACCTGTTTTATTTTGATGATGATGATGACGATCTGGAAAAAGGCAATTCGCCAATTATTGATCCGCTTGCGACCCGGATGTTAAGAACCAGGACAATCCTGATTTCCGGCGAGATTAACAAGGAATTGGCAGAAAAAACCATCCGCCAGTTGCTGCTTTTGGAAGACATGAGCGATGACCCCATCCGTATTTTTATCGATTCTCCCGGCGGAGATGCGGATGCGGGTTATGCGATTTTCGATATGATTCGTTTTGTTAAACCTTATGTATGGACAATTGGCATGGGCCTTGTCGCCAGCGCTGCTGCTATTATTCAGCTTGCCTCACCAAAAGAACGCCGTGTAGGGCTGCCCAACAGCCACTACCTGATTCACCAGCCGCTTTCGGGGATTCGCGGTGTCGCCACAGACATTGAGATACACGCCAAAGAGGTCGAAAAACTGCGCGAGAGGATCAACAACCTAATAGCGCAGGAAACCGGCATACCAATCGCACAAATCGAAAAGGACACAGATCGCGACTTTTGGATGTCTGCCGAAGAAGCCGTAAGCTATGGTTTAATCAGCAAGGTTATTACAAATAGAAGCGAAATTTGATGAAGCTCACTGGATCGACTACGCACACACTTGATTGAACCAATAACGTCGTAAGAGGAGGCGCAGTAATTAGGCATATGTTTTTTTGATTTCTTCCAGCGAAAGCCCTTTTTCTAAAAGCGTAATTATTTCGGCTTTACCTTCGGCAATTCCTTCAGCTTTGCCTCTTATCTCCCCACGTTCTTCGGCAGTAAGCAAATCAGAGATTCTGTCGGTTTCATACATACGGCGGCTTCTTAATCTTGCCCGTTCATGCTCGTCCCTGCTTATCTCTTGTAATAATGCTGTTGCCATACCTATCTCCTCTTTCACTTGAATTATATCATTTAATAATCTTCTTTGCATAGGATCAGAGGCAAATTTAAAAAAGATTGACCACATCTCAAACGACGTCAACTGTTCAACTGGTTTTTTCATCACATCGTTTAACTTACTCAGCTCGATAATAACCATGTTGATCTGATCGCTTAACTGTTCGCCTGTCTCTTTCCGCAGCGAAAACCTGTGGATAAAACCAGGACTGGAGGAAAAAACTGTATGCATAGAAAAGGTAGCTTGGTATGTTCGCACCAGGTCTTTATACTTTACTCCCTTTGATTTCTGTGACGAATGTAAATCAGTCAAATAGTAAATGTACTTGTTAAGAAAGCTTTTTTTGGTTTCTCCAATCTCCACTCTCTCAGAACAGTGCATTTCTACATCAACCTGATCTCCGTTTTCTACAGAACAGTTCACATCAAACCGTTCTGATTTTTCATTGTTATCCATCACTGGCATTTCGATGTTTCGTACTTGAACGTCTGTAACAGTACGTTCGATAACACTCGATACGACGTCGATAAGGACTTGCTTTGCATCGGGATGGGTAAGCAGGGTTTTGAAGATACGGTCGTCGTTTGGCGGCAGTAAATCCGCATCCATTGGTAATTTGATCATGTTTTCTCCTTTGGGCATTATTCGCCCAGACAGTGCGAAGTGGATGCACTGTTTTAATGTTTTTTTATACCCTTATATGGGTGCGAGCGTGCGTGGTGCTTGACCGAAACTGAAAAAAAGTGGAAATATTTTGCAAATTTATCTTGAAATGTATGGATGGTGAATGTAATGAATAGGAAATAGGTTTGTTTGGGGGCCCGTCAGATGGCAAAAGTGCCATGCACGCATGACACTTTTGCCATCTGACACCCTTCAAGCAGCATATTCCCTTCCATCTTAGCGGGGTTTGTGTTTTAGCTGATAAATTGTTTTGATTCGCAATTATGCTTGACAGTTTTCCACCAAATATGATAGGATTTTCCCAATGAACCGGACAAAACAAAGAGCGAATTACAGGCAGACAAATCGTACTCACAATTATTCCCAGACAACAGCTTTGCTCTCTGCTGAC
>JAITFY010000071.1 GCA_031281025.1 Treponema sp.
TTAATAAGCCCATATCAGGATCATGAATTAATAAAACTTGTTGCAGAAGAAGCAGCCTCAAAATACAGCATCGAATTTTTGTACAGGGATTTTCGCCCATTCTTTCGCGAAGGTCAGGCGATTGCACGTTCAAAAAAAATGTACATGCAAAAATACTGCGGCTGTATTTTTTCGAGAAAAGCAAATGAATATATTTGAACGCCTTTCCCTCCTTACCGGAGAAGAAGGTTTAGAAAAATTAAAAAAATCCCGTGTACTTGTATTTGGAGCAGGCGGTGTAGGCAGCTGGGCTGCGGAAGCGCTTGTACGCTCTGGCATTGGAAAAATCGGCATCATTGATAACGATATTATTTGTGCTTCAAATGTAAACCGCCAAATAGAAGCCACTACCCTAACCCTTGGGCTGCCAAAAGCGTCCACTTTGAAAAACCGCTTACTGGAAATAAATCCACAATGCGAAGTAACAGCATGGGATGAATTATTTTGTTTGGAAAATGCAAGTATCTTTGGTATAAAAAATGCAGACTACGTGATTGATGCAATTGATACTCTTACTCATAAGCTGGATTTGATAGAGACAGTTTATAATGCAGGAGTATCCCTTTTTTCATCAATGGGTATGGCTTTAAAAATGGACCCTTCCCTAATTAAAATCGCTTCAATCTGGAAAACAGATGGCTGCCCTCTTGCAAAGCTTGTACGGCAGGGACTTCGCAAGCGTAAATTTACAGGGGATTTCTCTGTCGTTTACAGCAGTGAATTGCTAACCCGCACTGAACCCTCTGTTTTTGTTCCCGGACAAAAAACAGTAAATGGCAGTATCGTTACTGTTACGGCAACTGCTGGGTTATTTCTTGCAAGTATGGTAATAAATGATGTTCTTAAAAAGGAAACCAATGAGTAGATTCTTAAAAAAGTCCAATATAAACGAGATTGTCAAAAAATTTGTTATAAAAACTGTTATGCAGCGAAAGCTTATCCAGGAAGGCGATCGTATTTTAATTGCAGTCTCAGGCGGCAAGGACTCAAGCGTATTAGCCTGGGTATTATCCGCAATACGGCCTGCTTTAAAATTTAACTATGAACTTGCCGCTCTGCATATAAGCACAGATTTTTGCGCTTGCTGCAAAAAATCAGCCCTTTGTGACAGGCTGGAAGAATGGGGGATTCCTTTTACAGATTTATTCGTACCCGTTGTAGGCAGGCTCAAAGAAGGGGAAAAAATGAACTGTTACTGGTGTTCTACTCAAAGACGGGCGGAACTTTTAAAATACGCGGTAGAAAACGGATTTAACAAAATTGCACTCGGACACCATTTAGATGACATAATCGAAACATTTTTTATGAACCTCTGTTACAAAGGCGAACTTCTTACAATGCCAATTCTATTAAAATACCGAAAATTCCCCGTCAGCTTAATACGTCCGCTGGCTCTTCTTGACGAAAAGCAAATAATCGAATGTGCCGCACAGCAAAACATACTAAAAAATGTATGCACCTGCCCCTATGGCCAAAATTCCAAACGCCGTGAAATACGAAATAAAATCACTGGTTTTACCAACAATTCCGGGGAGATGAAGCGGCGGATACTTTATGCGCTTGGCAGCGGGAAGATGGATTACTTGGTTGACTAGTAATTCTCATTTTTAAGGGAATAATCAATACTCCTAAAAAAGTTGATTTTTCCAACAAATGATTGTATAATGTCTTTGGGGATTATATGAGGAATAAAACAAGTCCATGATTAATCTTACAGAAAAAAGCAGAAAAATCCTTAGGGCAGTTTACCGTGGTGTGGGAGTAGCGGCTGTCTCATTAACAGTAAGCGCCTGTCCGCCGATATTTTTTAATGGATACGCCATGTACGGGCCCGGCCCGGATATCGACAGAGAGGAAATCCATATTCAAGGACATGTAAAATGCAAAAAAACAGGAAACCCAATTAACGGTATTGCTATATGGATAAAGGATTATTCCAATTATTATACCCAGCTAACTTCTCTTAACGGAAGTTTTTATTTATATCTTCCGGTAATGGACAACTACACAATCATATTTACAGATATTGATGGAGAAGAAAATGGAGGTCGCTTTAAACAGTATACGATTAATCTCACAAAAGAAGAAATAAAAGCGCTTGCAGAAAATCAACTAATCATAGAACTGGAACTGGAAGATTAAACCAATGGGGAATGGTTTTTCTCAGTTTATTTTTAATCGATTCAGAAAAAACGAAATGCATCTTCATGAATTAAAATATCTCTTTTGGGAATGTACTTTACGGTGTAATCTTAATTGTCTTCATTGCGGTTCTGATTGTGCAAAAGATAATACGGCAAAAGATCTGCCATTTGAGGATTTTCTTAATGCTATTTTACCGTTAAAAAAAGTTTATAAAAGCGACTCCATTACAATTGCAATAACAGGAGGAGAGCCGTTATTACGCGAAGATTTGCCAAAGTGCGGATTGGAACTTAGAAAAAACGGTTTTAGGTGGGGAATTGTTACAAATGGATACGATTATACTCCCGAAGTTCATCAAAAATTACTAACATCCGGCATGGGGTCGATAACTGTAAGCCTGGACGGAATGGAAACTAATCATAACTGGCTGCGGGCGAATAATCAAAGTTTCCAAAGAGCTGTCCAGGCATTAGACTTGATTACTTCCTCCAAACGTTTAAACAGCGATGTAGTTACCTGTGTAAATAAAAAAAACATTGATGAGCTGGAAACAATAAAAGAATTTTTAATTTCCAGGCAGGTTAACGCTTGGAGATTATTTACAATATCGCCGATAGGAAGAGCTGTGCAAAACGAAGATTTGTGTCTGAATCCAACGCAGTTAAAACAGCTAATGGATTTTATTTCCTCAACACGTAATGATAAACGTATAACAGTTAATTTTAGCTGCGAAGCATATCTTGGCAAGTATGAACTAAAGGCAAGAGACACATTTTTCTTTTGCCGTGCCGGAATCCAGATAGCTTCTGTTCTTATAGACGGTTCAATTAGTGCATGTCCGAACATCAACAGATGTTTTATTCAGGGAAATATAAAAAAGGACGATTTTTTGGATGTATGGAGCAATCGTTTTCAAGTCATGCGGGATCGCAAGTGGACAAAAACCGGTATATGCAAAAATTGCAGGGCTTTTAAAAATTGCAACGGCGGCGCTATGCATATGTGGAACGAAAAAAAAGACTCAATTATGTCCTGTATTCATCACAATATTTCTTCGATTATTTCCAGTCCCTGAGTTATTTCTTCGTCGGTCAATGTGTATGGCGGTAACAAACGCAAAGTATTTGTGCCTGCTGCCAGCATGAGAAGTCCAAACTCATTTTTTTGAGCTCTGGCTACAGCTTTTTCAAGAATGGGAAAAGCAGTTTCTTCAATGTCAAAACCAATCATTAAACCCATTCCGCGCACCTTTTTGACTTTTGGGTTTTTCCTTAGGGCTGCCATTATTTTTTCGCCTTTTCGTTTGATCTCCTGCAGAAACTCTGGTGTATTAACATTTTCAAGCACTACAAGACCGGCTGCAGCGGCGATTGGGTTTCCGCCAAACGTACTTCCATGATCCCCTATGGTAAAGACATCTTTTGTTTTTTCGCCTGCAAGTAAAGCTCCTGCAGGTATACCCCCTGCAAGGCCTTTTGCGAGTGTAATGATATCAGCTTGCAGCGGGTTTCCCGATGAATCTTTGTACTGTTCAAGCCCCAGAAAAGTTCCTGTCCTTCCCATCCCGCATTGAATTTCGTCAAAAATTAGCAGAATATCACGCTCTTCACAAAACTTTGCAGCAGCGGCGAGGTATTCAGGTTTCTGACATACAATTCCGCTTTCTCCCTGAATCACTTCAACGAGAAATCCTGCGACAGTTTTACTGTCCAAAGCTTTATCAAGCACTTCTATATCGCCGGCTTCGATATGTACAAAACCGGATGTAAAAGGGCCAAAATCTTTATGGAATTTTTCCTGCCCTGTTGCGGAAAGTGTCGTTATGGTTCTTCCATGGAAACTTCCCTTTAATGTAACGATTGTATGTCTGCCTTCACCGTATTTTAAAAGAGAGTATTTCCTTGCCAGTTTACATGCGCCTTCATTGGCTTCTGCGCCGGAATTGGCAAGAAATATTTTTTTTATTCCTGCCGGAGCGCAGGATTGTACCAGTTTTTCTGCAAATAATAAACTTGTATCACTTTGGTAATAATTGCATACATGATTAAATTTTCCAGCTTGCTCTGTTATAGCTTTTACAAGAGGAGGATAAT
>JAITFY010000109.1 GCA_031281025.1 Treponema sp.
AAGCGTTAAGGCAGTATGAATCAAAATTACAAGAGCTAAACGAAACTGAAACAAAGCGCCAAAATAGCTTATATGCCAGAATTACTCAATGTAAGGAAACACTAGCGTGAGTTTCAAAGTTATACACCAAAAAACGTCGGAAACGGTTTAAAACCAACACTTTACATGAGCAAATATTGTATTACCTAACTCTCTAGTTTTCAAAACACCTCGCACTCTGTGTGTGAAGTCACTATAATACAATGTTATTGCTTGCAAATTTCTCGCATATTTAGTAATATATTGCCAGTGTATAACCTAACTGAATTGCGGGGATTTAAATGGCAAGCATCATTCGAAAAAAAATAAAGAAACATACTTACTACTACTATGTCGAATCCAAGAGAGTTAACGGCAAGCCAACGCTTGTGAATCAAAAATATCTTGGCACAGCTGAATCAATTTCCAAAAAAATAAGTCTCACTTCAAAAATACCAGAACCACTCTATTCTATTGTTTTAGATTTTGCCGATATTTCCTTACTGTATGACCTGGCGTTAAGACTAAATGTGGTTGATACCATTAACAAACATTCCAAAAAGAGAGAGCAAGGAATATCGATTGGCGATTACATCTTGCTTGCCGCTATCAACAGAGCTGTTGCGCCTGCTTCAAAAAGCGAAATGGCACACTGGTTTTCGAAAACTGTGTTGTCAAGGTTACTGCCGATAGATGCAAAACACCTTACATCACAGAATTTCTGGAACCATATGTGTTTAACGGACGATGATATTTCAAGAATTGAGGATGACCTCGTTGTAAGTATCGTACATAATTACAATATTGATACATCGCACTTGATTTACGACGCTACAAATTTTTTCTCATACATTAGCACCAAGCAGAAAAGCGCTTTGGCAAAGCGCGGGCACAGCAAAGAAAAGCGCAGTGACCTTCGCATTGTTGGATTATCTATGATGATATCGCCCGACTGCAACATACCGCTACTATATGATACTTATCCAGGCAACAAGCCAGATTCCAAGCAGTTCAATGTCATGCTTTCAAAGCTTAAGCAACGGTATGAAAAATTATTAAACAAAAGCGCTGATGTGACAATCATTTTTGACAGAGGCAACAATCACCAAGACAACATAGACTTGTTGGAAAATGAAGATTTTCCACTGTACTATGTAGGCGGTCTTAAGAAAAACCAATGTGCCGATTTGTTTGGTATTGAAAAAAGCAAATACACTCAGCTTGCTGGTGAATGTTTTGAAAGAGTCACCGCATTTCGGACAACGAAATACGTTTATGAACGCGACATGACTGTAGTTGTAACTTTCAATCAAAATCTATATGACGGCCAAATGCAAGGTATTTTATTTAATATGGAGAAAACTTATGATAATCTGTCAACCATTCAAAAACAGCTCATCAAAAGGGCGGAAGGAATTGTTACTAAGGGGCGCAAACCAACTGCGGCCTCTGTAGAAAAACAGGTTAAGGCTGCATTGAAACTGGAATACATGGACGATATCTTTGACTATGAATTGACAACGCTAAATGGCATTCCTTTCGTGAAGTTCATTCTCAATGAGACTAAATTGCTGCATCTGCAAAAAACTATTCTTGGTAAAACTGTTCTCTTTACCAATCGTCATGAATGGAGCACGGAACAGATAGTAGCATCGTATCGCTCGGCTTGGCACATAGAGAACGCATTCAGTCAATTGAAAGATACAGACCATCTAACAGTCCGGCCGTTTTTTCATTGGACTGATCAAAAAATTAAAGTTCACATTTATTATTGTGTTTTAGCATATCGGTTATGCTGCATATTGAAAAAAGAGCTGCTGCTTCACGGCATTGATGAAAGCATCAATAAAATTCTTGAACATTTGAATGAATTAAAATATATCATTACTGTTTTAGGCACGTCGAAGTCAGATATTCTTTGTTCCTTTTCTCAAGCCAGTAATATGGCAGAAAAAATAGCCACCCATTACAATCTAAAAAATAAATATCTGCCCGTTAGGTAATACTAATGCTGATGCTTGAAGCTTGCATGGTGACTAGGTTTAATGAACTATTTTATTAATAACTTTGAAACTCACGCTAGGGAGTTTAGGTAGTTTACCAAGGCTTGAATTTTTTCCACGGGCAAACCCGCAATCTCGGAGATTACTTCAAGAGAATAGTCTCCACGGACAAGGAGATTCCGTGCCACTTCTTCTTTGCCTTTTTCCATACCTTTTTCCATACCTTTTTCCATACCACGCCTCTCAGCCATTCGTTCTTCCGCTTGTTTAAGCCAATCGTACATAAGTTTTCCCTCCCTGTCCATTTGCTGGCGAAATTCCAAATACTTATCCTGCAATGTTTCGTCTGTCAGATTTATTATACGCCTTATAAAATTATCAAGATCACGTTTCTCATTACTGTCCCAACCACGTTCCGCGAGAAGTTCCGTCAATGTGCGCAGGTATGTGTATTTTTGAAGTTCCTCTTTTACCTTCAACGCGCATCTGGCGGCGTAAAGGGCGAGGTCTATAGGGTTATCGCTCACTCGAAGCTGAATGTCGTCGAGGTCTGCCAGTACGAGGTTATTATACTCATAAACCGCCCTTGTTCCAAAGCGGTAATGCGAGTAAAATCGCTCTTTTTTT
>JAITFY010000140.1 GCA_031281025.1 Treponema sp.
CTGCGATTTTGATTACCCCGCTTTTGAGGTTGAGGCTATTAATCTGGTTATTCCCGGCGTTTTACCGCTGCGTTGATGTTGAGATGTCCCTAATACATTTCTGCAGGACCGCGAACAACTCTAAAACCCATAACCCAAGTGTCATTACCGGGCGGGAAGCTATTGCGTACCACGCTTCGCACATTGTTAACTGCATTGTTCCAACTGCCGCCGCGCCTTACACGTTCTGTTCCGCTTGCCGGACCTCTGGGATCAATGTCGGGAACAGGTCTGCCTGAATAAAATTGCGCATTAAACCAATCCCAGCACCACTCCATTACATTGCCGCTCATATCGTAGATGCCAAGACCATTGGGTAATTTTGTTCCCACAGGGTGAGTCATGCTTCCGCTGTTGTTATTGAACCATGCCACATCATCGGCATTGTTGCTGCCGGCATAGGTAAAGTTTCCGGGGGAACCATTCCCTCCTCTTGCCGCATATTCCCATTCAGCCTCGGTAGAAAGCCGGTAGCCGTTGGCATTTGGATTCATGACGACGACATCCAATCTGTTATCCCAATGTGCAGGCGCAGTAATAATTCTTGCGTTCCAATTTGCGGGATCAGTTTCTTCACCCAAGCTGTACACCGGATTCAGCCCTTCTTTTATACTGCGCCAGTTACAATACGCAATAGCATCATACCACGATACCCTGTCAACAGGGCGGTTAAATTGACCTGCCTTAAATTGACTTGGCTCAGGATTTATCACTAAACTGGATAAGTCTACATGTGTAAGTACATCATGATAATCGTTTTGTGTTACAAGATTTTTTGCCATATAAAAACCGGAACTAAGTTTTACATTACGCACAGGTGAAGTACCGCTGCCTGTGGCGCCCATCATAAAGCTGCCTTTTTGTACCCAAACCATATCTTCTACAAAAGGAACCCACCTTGCATAAAGCATAATAATATCATCACCTGTATGGATATCATGAATGAGTTCTAATGTTTCCGGTTGATTATCGTTATTGATAAAGACTAAATCATCCCCATCAAGATTTATAATCCAATCAAAATCCCACGGTATCAAATCATTTCGATGTTGAGGAATAGTTGGATTAAAATCAGGTTTATCACTGTAATACCAACCGCAAAAGGACCAGCCAAATATATTTCCATAGGACGGCTCAAAGATTCTTCCGCCAAGTGTTAATTCCTGATCCGGGGGAACCGCAAATCCGTGTCCTCCTTCTATGTCGTCTGATATAACCTCAGGCGGAAGTTTCAAATCAAATCTGACAACATAATGCGCTTCGCCCCACTTGGCATAAAGAACTATTCCCTCTTTTTCTACCTCGTCTTTGGCAAAATTCCATTCATTGGTAAAGGTTTCGTCTATGTACCAGCCCATAAAACCTTCTCCGCTCTTTCTCATTACAGGAGGAGCATTAAGCAAAGTACCATGAGCCGCTCTCTGGCTGGGAGGAGCCGGGGTTCCTCCCTTTGCGTCAAATACAACAATATAATAACTTGTAACCCATTTTGCAAACAGCGTAAAATTATCACTGCCTACAGGTGTCTTAAAATCCCACTCGCTCCCCGGAACAAAATTAGGGTCTGTATACCAGCCGCCAAAACCATAACCTGGCCGGTTCATTGCCAAAGGTTCAACAACCTCTGTCCTCTCGATTAAATCCTGAGCTCTTGGAACCGGCGTTCCTTCGTTTGGCTCGAATGTTACAAGACAATGAGATGGAGCAGGAGCTTCCCACCTGGCATACAATTCTAAATTATGTTCCACAGGATAATCGTCAAAGTTCCATCTGTATGTAAACTCAGGTTCTGTATACCAGCCGCCAAAACCGTACCAAACACTGGAGCCGGGTGCCGTTGCTTTCCTCATTGGCGGAGGTTCGATAACTTTAGTTCCCTGTACTAAAGTTTGCTGCCCCGGTTCCGGGTTTCCGCCATCAGAATCGAAGGTTACGGTATAGATGGTATAGGTTGATTCTTCTGCAGTAGAAACCCATTTAGCATACAGAACCAACTCGCTTCTTACAGTATCAACTGCTAAATCAAATTCCTTCCCGGCAGAAAAAGCTGAATCCGTAAACCAGCCGCCGAATGCAAAATTATCTCTGCTCATTGGCAGTACTTTTGCGGCTTTTTCGTTATGCGCTATATGTTGAACTCCCGGAACCGGCACTCCGTAGTTTGCCTGAAAATCTACTTCGTGGAATGCAGGGTGGATTACAGTATTTTCTTCTTTATCCCACCATGTTTCCATGATCGAATTTCTACATGCTGTAAAACAAAGTATCATTGCTATTAAGCAAAAAACAATCCTAATATTTTTCATTTTATTCTCCATAACTTTTACTCGGTATCAACTTGAATTATTATTAATTCAACACGACGGTTCATATTCCAGTGATCATGATCGGTTGCGCCCGCTACTACTCTGGCTCCCCCGTAAGCGATAATGATTATTTGTTCTTCCTGCACACCTTTTTGCACGAGCTGTCTTGCAACTTCATTTGCACGAGCTGTACTAAGAGTTAGAAGTTCTTCGATTTCTCCGGGCTCATGGCTTACGGGATTGGCATGACCCTCTATCCTTATCCGAAAATCCGGGTTTTCCCTTAAAATTTTAGCCGTATGTTCTATAACAAGTTCATTTAATGCTCTTGCATCACGATCAACCCCATAATTAAATCCTGAATTGTTAGGCGCAAAAATAATGTATTCAACCTGGGTAATCATTATTCTTTTGATAATTTCACTGGCAGGAAGCATTTTAATTACTTCTACATATTCAAGTTCATGAAACTGTCTTCTTGACAACGGGAATTTACGTCCAACTGTTATTGCCGCTCCGCCAATAAACGGATATCCGGTACGAAAAGAAGGCTCGATATACCACGAAGAAGACAGAGGTATGGTTACACCCACGGTCGCATCCGCAAGTAAAGAAGCACGGGAATCTTTTACATCGTTTCCCTTAAATGCGCCAAGAAAACCAATTCCTCCCTGTATAAAAATATCTGTCGTATTTCCGGAAGCCCCTTGTTTACCCAAACGCAAAAAATTCCAGCGAAGAAAAACCTGCGTTTCCAAAGCCATTATATCGTCGGTACTGACATGAAAGATATTTTTGGCTCCAATTGCAAAAGACGGCGTAAGGCTGAATTTAGGATTTATAAGAAAACTAAAAGACAAACCTTCTACAAGAACATCGCTTGTTCCCGCCCCTCCTTCCAGTGAAAAATACGACGTATTTTGGATAGGATTATCTGTTTGAGCATACAATACGTTTGAAAAAGCCAGAAAAAGTAA
>JAITFY010000143.1 GCA_031281025.1 Treponema sp.
CCACCGTATCGCAAAAAGGGTTTGCGCTTCCTGCGGTGTTAGTACCCCGCGCTTTTTTGCTTCACCGGAAAAGTTGACCAAGCCAACAGTCGGATCGCTCGGAATAAGTCCTTCCCTAAAAGCCCATGACAGGCAGGTAGTACCCACTGCCATGATCTTGTTTATTGATGCCGGAGCCAAACCATTGTCAGCAAGAGACAAGGAAAAATCTTTCAAGTCTTTCCGGCTTATACTGTTAAGGCGTTTGTTTTGGAAAGCTGGTTGCCAATAACGACTAAATCGGCTCATGCTCTCGTAACAATGTCGCTTCCCTATGCTGTGACCATGTGCTAATTTCTCACGGATATAAGGTGAAGCGGTATAGTCCCAAAACTCTTCAAGAAATTCGGTAAATAAAACTTTACCGTTGCCTGACTTTACCGCAGCAATATCTATCAACCCTCGGTCTTTCAATAACTGAACAATCCGCAAGGCATCATCTGGATTAAGTTCTGCCCTCCTTATGGCTTTCATGATGTTTTCAATCCCCGCAGCAACTTCAAGTGTACGCGGTTTTTGCACCCTGCCAGTTGGTATACCCGATTTAAGCCATTCGGCTATTATTAGCAGAGCTTCATCCCGGCTTTTTGTTCCGGTTGATCTTGCGGTGAGCTTTGTCCCTGTTTGCGGGTCTATAAGCTCCGCATAAAAAGTTCCGTTGTGTCTGGTATGCAAATAAAAACGGCGCATCTTACCCCCCTTGGTGAAACTTTCTCACTGTTTCACTCATTCGTATTGGAGTTAAGGCGCCGGTTCTTCCGGTAGTCTTAAACTAATTCCTTATCCCGTAAGGACTTACGTAATAGCAAGGACAGGACTCGAACCTGTGACCTCCGGGTTATGAGCCCGACGAGCTGCCAACTGCTCTACCTTGCGTCGTGCTTTTAACTATGCCAATTTACGGTAAACATGTCAAGGGCTGTTTTGTAAGTTTTCGCTGTTCTCTCCAAGCCACCCGCCTCGAATTGTCAGAATCGTTGTTAAAAAGGCGGATACCGCAATCAGGATTGCAGTTATTTGTGAGATACCTGGAATATCTACGAGTAGATTGTAGATGCCGTGGATTGCTGTGGCCGTGAGTATTCGCATAGTTGCCCGAACCGGGTTGGAGCGTATCGTTACTGCGGCAGCGCCAATGCGTGAACCGCAAGCACCGTGAATGGCGGTAGTTAAAATGATACGGAACGGCAACACATTTATATCAGAAGCTGCATAGACTGCATTTTCAAGGAGAGCGAAACCCAAACCAGCGATAAGACCGCTTGCTGTTGCTTTTTTGATTATTTTTAATGAAGGCGGTTGATTTCTTGTCGATATTGATAAACGATCATCTAATATGCGGGCGCTTATCCAGAAAAGAACCAGAAGTACCAACAGGCGGCTTAGTTCTTCTGTTAATGCAGTGTTAATAAAATGATGAAAGAAAATCGCTGCTCTGCTGTTATAAAACGAAAAGTCCAACAATCTTTGCAATATAATAGCGGGAAAAACGGCAGTTGCACCGGCAAGTAATGTAAATAAAAACCGGTAAATAGAAAATTGATATTTTGCTAGTTTAAACCAAATAAAGACTGCTATTAATGGAAGCGAGGAAATAAAAATTAACAGAACTATAAACCATGCAGGCATAGTGGTATTTTATCAAATTTTTATATAAGTTTAAATACGTGAAACAAATTGTTATAACAGGGCCAAAACATTCCGGAAAAACAAATGCCGGTAAAGCGCTTGCCAAGCTTGTGAAAGTTTGCGAGTTTATCGATCTTGATGAATTGATCTTTCAGAAAACCGGAAAAACTCCCCGTCAGATTTTTACAGAAAGTGAGGAAACTTTTAAAAAAATTGAGGCAGAAATAGTGGCTGAACTCCTGCATAACCATCCGTTAGATAAGCGCTTAGGTAATGGACGTATAATTGCCGCAGGCGGAGGAATCATCGACAATCCCGATGCAATGGCAGCATTGGAAGAAGCAAGAAAAAGAAAACCTGCTGACGGTTTTTGGAATACAATTGTAATTTATCTCGATATTTCTGCTGGTTGCGCATGGGGCAGGATTACTCAAACTTTTAGTTTGCAAACTGGAGTTGAGCTGCCTCCCTTTTTGCAAACAGAAAACCCACAGGAAACACATCGTATTTTACATGAACGGCGTTCCGCTGCTTACCGGCAAATTGCCGGTGTTATTATCGAAGCCGAAGAAAAATCCCCAGAACAAATTGCTGATGAAATTGCAGAAATTACATCATTTTCATTGCTTTAACGTTAATTCAGGTATACTATAAAAACGAGGTATTAAATGAAAAAAGTACGACTCGGGATTATTGGTATTGGTATTATGGGTAAGCGTCATGCAAAAACCATTATCGAAGGGCAAGTACCAGATATGGAACTTGTTGCGGTTGCCGATACAAACCAAAAGGCAAAGACATGGGCTACAGAAAATTTTGGGGCTGATTTTCCCATTTATCATGACAGCAATGAACTGTTCAGTAGAGACGACTTGGATGCTGTACTTATCGCAACCCCTCATTATCAGCATCCGTCTTTGACAATTGATGCCTTAAAAAAAGGCCTGCATGTGTTATGCGAAAAGCCGGCCGGTGTTTATACCAAACATGTACGTGAGATGAATGAAGTTGCCGCAAAAAGCGACAAGGTTTTTGCGATGATGTATAACGTCAGGACAAATAACTATTACAGAAAGATGCACGAATTGGTTAAAGACGGCAGTCTGGGAGCAATAATGCGTACAAGCTGGATAATTACAAACTGGTTTCGCTCCGATGCGTACTATACTTCGGGCGAGTGGCGGGGATCCTGGAACGGAGAAGGCGGAGGCGTACTGCTCAATCAGTGTCCTCATAATCTTGATTTGCTCCAATGGATCTGCGGAATGCCCAACCGGGTTCATGCCTTCTGTCATAACGGCAAATGGCATAACATTGAAGTTGAAGACGATGTTACTGCGTATTTTGAATATCCCAACGGCGCTACCGGCACTTTTGTTACCACTACCGGAGAAACTCCAGGGACGAATCGCTTTGAAATAAGCCTGGAAAAGGGCAAGCTCACAAACAACGACGGCAACGAATTAATTCTTCACCGGCTTGATGTTAACCAGCGGGAGTTTTGCAAAACAACAAAGGAATTTTTTGGAAAACCTGAATGTACTATAGAAAAACTGGAAGTGGACAGCGGTTATTCCGAACATGCCGGTATCATGCGTTCTTTTGCCGGACACATATTAAGAGGCGAACCTTTAATTGCCAAAGGTCACGAAGGAATTAACGGCCTTATTTTGTCAAACGCAATACATTTATCAAGCTGGCTAAACAAAACCATAGAAATTCCGTTTGATGAAGATTTATTCCTGGCAGAATTAAACAAAAGGCGAGCCGCATCAAACATCAAATTAGGCAATGCGGTGTCTTGACAAAAGCCAAAAAAATATATAGAGTGAAGTATCTTTGGGGCTGTAGCTCAGTTGGCTAGAGCGCTTGAATGGCATTCAAGAGGCCAAGGGTTCAATTCCCTTTAGCTCCAGGTAAATGTAATTACAAGCAAGTAAACTCAATCACAAAAGTAATTCAAGCAAGAGCAGATAAACGTATCAGGAGCTAAAGGGAATTGAAACTTTTTTGCGGCATGTTTGGGGCGAGACATCGCAGCCCCAAACAGGTAAATGCACATGGATGTGCATTTAGCAAAAAAGACGGCCTGGAGCCATGAGGCATGGATGCCGAGTGGTGGAAGGCAATTCCCTTTAGCTCCATAAAAACGAGGATAGGCGCCAAGTAACATGTCTTGGCGCCGGAATGTGGAGATGGTTATCGTTTTCTGTAGATTATTGTATCGAAGTCTCTATCAATAATTGTAAGTGTATTACCCGCTATTGTATACGAAAAAACATCGGTGCCTCCCCAATCTGACACTACAGTTAAAGTTCCGTCGACAGCGGTCCATTTTCCTTCTTCTTCGTGATCACGTTCAATAACTGTTCCATCAGACTTAAATTCTATAATTTCTGATGTCCCAAAGAAATAAACATAATCTCCAGATTGGTATTCCCATCTACCAACAATTGGATGAGAGGGAGAACATGCGCTTACCAATAAGCCGATAAAAATAATTATCGAAACAACCAACACTCGATTCTTCATAAGAATCCTCCTAATATAGTATAATTTTATGATTGTAACCGATATCAAGTTATTTATCAAGTGAAAAAATACGATTTTTGTATAAAAGCAAAAACCCCTTTTATAGGTCAAAATCAGCAAATGTAAAAATTATCCGCTGATTTGCTGTTACAGTAACATTAAATTTTGTATAAGTATCGCCGTCCGAATCCTCAATCATAATGTCATATTTGTTTGTAATACTTAATGGGTGCGGCAGGTTTACTGTTACTGATTGCCCATTGGCTAGCGTTTGATTTGATGCAAGCCTGTCACTTCCCCATGTTTCCGATGTTGTAGGGCTTATGTACAGATAAAAAACAAGGTAACCGGTATTATTTACTATTGTAATGGGCGGCCCGTCATAAGATGCCGTTGCTTGCGTTGGGACTATATCAAAATCATCAAAAGTAAATATTATATTTTGATTAGGACGAATAGTTACATTGAGTTTGGTATATGTATCATCATCAAGATCAACAAAACGGATGTCGTACAGATTATTGTTGCTTACCGGCAGTGAAGAAATATTAAAGGAGCGTCCTGTTCTTAATATGTCCCTTCCAAATAAATCGGAGCCCCATCGACTGGTTCCGGCAGGCCTGATGTATAAATAATAACCCGTATAACCGGTATTATTTGTTACCCTGACACCGGAAACAGCAGCTGTCCTTTGAAAATAACATAGTATCTGGACAGTGGCTTGTTCAGCATCAGAAACAGATCTGACATTGCCATTACCAGGCCTAATATTACCCAACAGTGGAAAAATAAAATCGCTTTTAACGCCAAAGTTAATATTTTGAGGATTTAATCCTGTTTCGCTTCTTACAAAAGAATCATCGATGACTGCTGCAACTACACCAATAACTTCAAACCGGTTATTAAACAGAGGGCCTCCGCTGTTTCCTGGATGAGTAGGAGCGCTGTGCTGGAAATAAGCAGCCATCGATTTTAAGCCGCTTCTTGCAGACAGGCTGCCTTCTGTAAATCGAATGTCGGAAGTAATGATATCCGGTAAAGGGAAACCCAAAATCGAAAGCCTGTCTCCAAGATTGGTTGTATTAAAATCAACAAGTTTAAAGTGAAAAGGATTATTAAAATTTATTCTTAAAATAGCAAGATCATTGTCGTCATCTCTTCTAATAACTTCAGCGGGATATTCTTTGTTGTTAACTTTCACAACAATTCTATTTGCGCCTTCAATTACATGGGCGCAAGTGACAATTACCCCATTGTTGGTTATAAAAAAACCGGTTCCAGATGAGTCGGCCGTCTGACCAAAAGCAGCTATTAAAAAAACAACAAAACACACAAAAGAAAGAAGTAACTTTTTCATTCCCCTGCTCCTTATGAATAATTAATTTCTGATATCTTCGATCTCTGCATCGTCAAGGCTTTTAACAATAACTTCAACTTCTTCACGATTGATACCGGTTATTTTAAGAGTACCCCTGCGATGAACAGCATCGTCACCTTCGGCGGACACAAAGGCAACGATATTGCCGCCTTTTTCGGCTATGCCGCCGGCAAAAATTGCAAGCTGGCCGGGTTTTTCCTTAAAATTAATTGTTACTCTTGTTCCATGATGCCTTGCTCCAAAGGCATTGATAAAAAAGTGGAAGATATCTGTGTCAGTTATCATCCCTACAAGCAAGGAATCTTTCATAACCGGCAGACAGCCAATTCTGCGGTCGGCCATGATGCGCGCTGCTTCTTCTACTACTTCGTTTTCCTGCACTGTAACAATGTCTTTTACCATTACTTTTTCGATGTTAAGTTTTGAAAGCAAATAGCTAATCTCGTACATATCAAGTGTTGTTGCAGATGACGGAGAAGCTTTAAGCAAGTCAACTTTTGTTATCAGCCCTACAAGTTCTTTGTTTTTATTCAAAACAGGCAAGTGACCAATTCGCTCCCTGTCCATGAGCGAACGGGCTTCGGCAAGAGAAAGCTCAGGATGAGTAAAAACAGGATTCCTGGTCATGATTTTTGATACGATCATTTTAACCTCCAAGATACGCGGCTTTTACCGCTTCATCTTTTAATAAATCTGCAGCCCTGCCGCTTTTGACAATTACCCCGGTTTCCAGGATATATGCCCGCGAAGCAAGATTAAGGGCTTTATATGCATTCTGCTCAACGAGCAGTACAGTAGTTCCAGTTTCGTTAATATTTTTAATTACCGAGAAAATTTCATCAACCAAAATGGGAGCCAGCCCCATTGACGGTTCATCAAGAAGGAGCAGACGAGGGCGTGCCATCAATGCGCGTCCCATGGCGAGCATCTGCTGTTCGCCTCCGGAAAGCGTTCCTGCAACCTGGCGGATTCGCTCTTTAAGTCGTGGAAAAATGCTAAAAACTTTTTCCATATCTTCACGAATAGGGTCACGGCGTGTATATGCTCCCATCTCAAGATTATCTTTTACGCTTAAGTTTGCAAAAATACGCCTGCCTTCCGGAACCTGAACCAAACCTGTCTTTACGATACGATCGGGTGGTGTGGAAGTGATGTTTTTTCCGTCAAAGATAACATTCCCCAAAGTTTTCCTGATAATGTTAGAAATCGCATGAAGTGTTGTTGATTTTCCCGCACCGTTAGCGCCAATAAGTGTAATTATTTCTCCCTGAGCTGCTTCAAAAGAAATGCCCCGTAAAGCCCGTATGGCACCGTAGTTAACAGTAAGGTTTTCTACCTTTAGAAACTGTTCCGAATTAATTGCCATAGACAGCCTCTGTACCCAGGTACGCTTTTATTACAGCGGGGTTTTGTTTTATCTCTTCTGGAGTACCTTCGGCGATAATCCGTCCATAGTCCAAAACCAGCAGCCTTTTACAGATTCCCATAACCAGCCGCATATCATGTTCGATTAACAAAATCGTTAAACGAAATTCGTCCTTGATAAAACTGATGATCTTCATTAGTTCTTCGGTTTCCTGCGGGTTCATTCCTGCTGCAGGTTCATCCAACAGGAGCAGACAGGGATTGGAAGCCAATGCTCTGGCAATTTCCAGTTTGCGCTGTTCGCCATAGGGAAGATTCATTGCCAGCTCATCTTTTTTTTGTTCGATTTTAAACAGGGAAAGAAGTTCATTTGCCCTTATTCGCATTTGTTCTTCGTCGTTACGGAAACGTTTAAGACGGAAAAGTGCATCTACAGGGCCTGATTTCCTGCCTGAATGTAACGCTATACGGATATTATCCAGTACAGATAACTTGGAAAAAAGACGTATATTTTGAAAAGTACGGGCAATGCCAAGGCGGTTTAATTTTGCTGGATTAAGGCCTTTTGTTAGATAGTTTTTATTCTGCCGGTCGTAGAACTCAATTTCCCCTCCCGATGGCATATAAATTCCAGAAAGCATGTTAAAAACTGTGGTTTTGCCTGCCCCGTTGGGGCCGATAAGACCTACAAGTTCACCGTGGCGGATCTCGCAGAAAAAACCGCTTAAAGCTTTTAAACCGCCAAACTCGATAGAGAGGTTGTTAACGCTGAGCCGCAAATCAGAGGAATGTTC
>JAITFY010000110.1 GCA_031281025.1 Treponema sp.
ACGCCGAACTTCTCTTCCATCATTTTTACCAATTCTGATACCTCCAGAACTGTCATGGAAGCAATCGCTTCTAAAATTTCTTCTTTTGTGGCTGCCATATTATCTTCTCCTAATAAAAAATTTGCTCTTCATACGAATCGCTCATCAGACTAGTCTGATATATTTCAAACCGACAGGAACGGCAGCTTTGAACTGTAAAGTTCACCGAAGCCTGAAGGTTTATCTACTAATTACTCTCTCCTTTTTTGTCTGCAATAGCTTTGATGGTACGTACAAGCCGTGATGGAACATCGTTAAGCGCAGCGGCAAGGTTGCGCGCCGGGCCGTTCATTACCGACATGAGCATGGAGATAAGCTCCAGCTTGCCAGGCAGTTTTGAGAAAGCTTCCGTTTTTGTATTGTCATAAACAACACTGCTTATCAAAGCTCCTTTTACTTTTAGAGCCGGGGCTTCCCTGGTAAAGTCAAAAAATATTTTTGCAACTTCATTTGCATCCCTTGGTGTAATTGCTACAGCAGTAGGACCAACAAGGTAAGCGGAAACATCCGGTGTACCCAGCTGCTCAAAAGCAATTTTTGCAAAGTTGTTTTTTACAACAGTGTACTCCACATCTTTGGCGCGCAGCTGTTTTCTTAAATTGGTGATCTGTTGAACTGTAAGCCCGCGATAATCTGTAAAAATATAATCTTGAGCATTGCTAAAAGATTCTTTTAATTCCCCAATGGCCTTGACTTTGCTATCCTGAATTTTTTTTGCTATAATTGCCATGTTTTTCTCCTAATCCTGATCCTTGATTGCGACCCAAACACCCGGGCCCATAGTCGAAGCTACCGAAACAGTGCGGATAAACTCGCCCTTTACATCGATAGGACGTTTGCGTTTTACTTCGGTAATAACCGCTTTTACGTTTTCGGCAACCTGCTGTGCTTCCATAGAAACCTTGCCAACAGCAAGATGCATTACACCTGTTTTATCGGCTCTGAATTCAACGCGGCCTTTTTTAAGTTCGGCTAATGTTCCTTTAAGATCGAAGCTTACAGTTCCGGTTTTTGGATTGGGCATAAGGCCTTTGCGTCCCAATACCATACCAAGTTTACCTACATCTTTCATCATGTCAGGGGTTGCCACTGCAACATCAAAATCTGTCCAGCCGCCTTTAACCTTTTCGATTAATTCCTCGGCGCCGACAAAAGAAGCTCCTGCATCTTGAGCTTCTTTTTCTTTTTCCGCTTTACAGAAGACAAGGATTTTCTTCTCGCCCCGGAACTGATTTGGCAGAACTACAGTATCACGTACAGACTGACTCTTTTTTAAGTTTAATTTTACCGATAGCTCTACAGTTTCATCGAACTTTGCAAAAGCCAATGTTTTTACAAGGGTTAATGCTTCGTTAAGTTCGTATACTTTTTCCGCGTTATATTTTTTTACGCTTTCTTTGTATTTCTTTCCCCGTTTCATTTGTCCACCTCTATTCCCATAGACCTTGCAGTTCCTGCGATAATCAACACTGCTGCGTCAAGATCGTTTGCGGACAAGTCCGGCATTTTTAATTTGGCAATATCCTCGGCCTGCGCTCTTGATAATTTGCCAACCTTTACCTTGTGCGGTTCATTGGAACCCTTTTCCAGCCCCAATGCTTTTTTAATCAACACTGAAGCAGGCGGGGTTTTAAGGATAAACGTAAATGTTTTATCCGCATAAACCGTAATTACAACCGGAATGGTAAGGCCCGGTTCCATGCTCTTTGTCCGGTCATTAAATTGCTGGACAAATGTCGGAGCGCTGACCCCATGAGGGCCAAGCGCAGGTCCAACGGGCGGCGCCGGCGTGGCTTTTCCCGCAGGACATTGCAGCTTAATATAAGCTGCTACTTTTTTCTTTGCCATTTTTAACTCCTCTGTGGTATGTTTGCCGGCTAAGCAAACTAACGAGGCTGTAATTCAACCTCTTCCACTTTTCTATGAAACTTTTTCAACTTGTAAAAGATCGACTTCTACAGGTGCATTTCTGCCAAAAATACCAACCATTACTTTGAGTTTATTCTTTTCGTGGTTTACTTCTTCGATGGTTCCAACAAATGATTCAAACGGCCCGTCGATGATCTTAACCTGCTCTCCAAGGGCAAAAGTTTGTCTTGCACGTACAGCACGTTCTCCTTTCATTTCGCCTGTTTTTTGCAAAATTGCTCTTGCTTCATCACCGGAAAGCGGCTGCGGTTTACGATCCGCCGGTGTGCCGACAAAACCTGCAACTCCCTGAATCTTTTTAATTTTTGTACAGGGTGTCTTCCAGCCCATGTCTCCCATGTCTGAATCGCCCAGATCCATTTCTACAAGGATGTACCCGGGAAGGAACTTTCTTGCATGAGTGCGTTTTTTTCCTTCTTTTATTTCGACCACTTCCTCGCAGGGAACTTTTACGTCATTGACAACATTTCTGTCCAGATCGCCGTTTTCGATCATCATGCGAATGGTCTTTTCTATTTTATTTTCATATCCTGAATATGTATGCAGGACATACCAGCCAGTAGCCATCGATTACCTTAACACCTTATTTTTATCGGGAAAAAATAGTACTTATGCCCATGTGCAATAAGAAATCTATTAATCCTAAAATAGCTGCAACAATCATGGTAGAAACAAGAACTACCTTGACTGAGCTAATTACATCCTCTCTGCCTGGCCAAACAACTTTTTTAAGTTCAGCATGAGACTCTTTAATAAATCGAACAACTCTCCTCATGTTACCACCTTCAGTATTTATTTCAGCTTGATATCAGGCGCAGCAAGGATCGAACTCGCGACCTGCGGTTTTGGAGACCGCCGCTCTACCAGCTGAGCTATACGCCTTTTTAGATGTTAGAAGTGAAAAATTAGAAATTAGATTCCTTTGAACCTTAAGTTTAAGTCCACACTTCTCATTCCTCATTTGATTTTTGACTCCTTGTGGAGTGTGTGTTTTCGCTCATGCGGGCAATATTTGTTGAATTCAAGCTTCTCCTGAATATTGCGTCTGTTTTTGCTGGTTGTGTAATTACGTCTTTTACAATCACTGCACTGTAAGGCAATTAACTCAACTGCTCCTTTTTTTGCTTTTGCCATTTTTAAACCTCTCTAATTTATGTTAACCCAGAGTCTCCATGTTGTTAACGTGGAGTTTTTACTATGTAAAAACTCCGAAACGAAAATGTGCAGCATTTTCGTTAGCCCTCAATCAGAATCGAACTGATGACCTCATCCTTACCATGGATGTGCTCTGCCAACTGAGCTATAAGGGCAGCTTGCTTTCTACCCAACACACAGCATCCCTTCTACATACCTAACCTGTAGAGAGAGAACCCGGGCATTTTACATTCTTTTGCAAGATTACTAAAAAAACAATATTTAGTCAAGTGGGTTTTGCAATATTTGTCAATATTTCTAATTAATTGAGACAAAAAACTTAAAAGTTTGTTTTCCTAACCATTTAAAGAGGTATTTTAAGACTTTATGTTCTAAACTGGCTTTTAGATCAGAAATTCTGATATAATATAACTGTGCATAAAAAAAGCATTAAAATATTAATCCTGATAATCTGTATTTTACTTATTGTTTCATGCAGATCAGTTGACAATACAACAGTAGATAATAACATTCATTTTGGCAATTTTTTTGAAACACAGCTTCTTCCTGCCAAAGGTGTAGTTTTAACCGTTCATGGTTTGAATCTTTTGCCTTCTAAAATGGGTGATGATATAACTGACGGCACTATTGCAAAGTTATTTTTAGATGAAGGTTATCATGTATACCATGTAACTTTGCCAGGACATGTCGGGCCGGTTTCTGAAATGAGAAATGTAAAAGCACAGGATTGGCTTGATTCGGCGCTTGAACAATACCGCGAGGCAGCGGAAATTGCTCGCGAAAATAATATCCCCGTATATCTTGCCGCATTTTCACTTGGTGCGCTTGTGTACCTAAATCTGATGTTAAACGAAGAGGATGTTGCTTTTGCCGGGGCTGTTCTTTTTGCGCCGGCTATAGCAGTAAAAGGAACCATTCGTTTTGCTTTCCGTGCCGGGAGTATTTTTCTTCTTAACAGGTCGATTATACCCGGCAAGTCACACAGGGAATACCGGGCACATAGCGGCGCATCAGTTTCTGCAAACAAGGCATTATTTGAACTGGAAGATGCTTTATACAAAAGCGGGTTTACCAACTGCAATATTCCTGCGCTCATTTTTATTAGTCCCCGTGATGAATTGATTAGTATTTCAAAAATAAAAAAACATATTGAAAAATTTAATTTAACCAACTGGAACATTGTTCCGGTCTCAATCAGTGGAGCAGAAAATAGACCCCGGTTTCACCATTTAATTATTGACAATAAAAGCGTTTCTCCTGAAACATGGGAAAAAATACATGAGGAAATGTTTGAGTTTTTACCTTAAAATAATACCAAAGTAACTTATATGGAGTAAAAAAATGAAAACAACAAATGAAAAAAGTTTAAGCCACGGACTTTGTCCACAACGTTTAAAAAGCATAAACGCCTATTTACAGCGAATTGTTGACGAGGGAAAAGTTGGAGGAGCAGCTGGAATGATCATCCGCCGGGGACATGAAGCTTACTGTTCGAGTTTTGGCATGAGGGACAGGGAGAAAAAAGCGCCGCTCAAAAACGATGCAATTTACCGTATCTGGTCCATGACCAAAACCTTTACCATTGTTGCAGCAATGACCCTATACGAAAAAGGGTTATTCAGACTTCATCAGCCTATTGCAGATTTTCTGCCTGCCTTTAAAGATATGAAGGTTGCAAAAACAGACAAACGGGGAATGGTTGTATTGGTTCCTGCCAAAAGGCCAATCACCTTTGAACATCTTTTTACAATGACTTCCGGCATCCCATACCCAGGAGAATTTAGTTATCCCGCAAGGGTCATGATGAAAGGAAGCAAACAAGCCGCCGAAGACGCCAAACAAGGAAAACCCTGGAACACTGCAAGGATGGTCGATGAGGCAGCAAAAGTTCCCCTCTGTTTCCATCCGGGAGAGCAATGGTTATACGGATTCTCCCATGATGTTCTTGGACACTTGATAGAGGTTATTTCCGGCATGACTCTGGGAGAATATTTCTTGCAAACAATTTTTAAACCTCTGGGGCTTAAGGATACTGCTTTTTATGTTCCAAAAGAAAAACAGGATCGTCTGATAAAACCATACCGCTATGGCCCCAATGGACTTGAGGATTTAACAACGATGGATATTGATTATGCCACTGTAAATCCTAATGTCTTTGAATCCGGCGGAGGGGGCTTAAGCTCCACTATGGCTGACTGCGCTCTCTTTGCCCAAATGCTGCTTAACAAAGGCAAGTTTGGGAGTGAACGTATCCTTTCCCGAAAGACAATAGACCTTATCCTGATGAACCACTGCGATCTTTCTACTATGAAACCTTCGTTTTCTCCCCACATGGCCGGTTACGGCTACGGTCTTGGAGTGCGAACCATGCTGGATACCGCAAAAGCCGGGCTTAACGGTTCTGTGGGCGAATGGGCCTGGGAGGGCATGATGGGAACCTACTATCTGGTGGATCACACGGAAGAAATGACAGCTTTGTTTTTTACCCAGCTCTTGTCCGACTTTAACAACGATCTCCAATGGAGATTCGTCCAGATTGTTTACGGAGCCATTGACGATTAGCCGGCAGGGAGAGCTGCACAGATTCAGGTTACTTATGAAGAAATGCTAAATAAAGAGGGGTATTTTCTGGAAAAAATGAAAAATACAAGTTAGAATAATAATAAAGAGTATTTTAACATCTAGGCATGGATGCTATTTATTTTGTATACTCATACAGGGTAGTTTGCCCCTACATTGGCAGGGAGATGATAAACAGAAAGAGGATGGTATAAGCAATGGATAAAGGCAGGGATCTTAAGAAAGAGATAGACGAGCTTGGTATTATCGCTATTGAAGATTATGGCATAGGAAGCTTGGAATCTACATTTGCTGCACTGGATGCAATACGTGAATACGAAAAAAAACATCCCTATAAAAAGAAATTGGACAAAACGGAAGAAATTGTTCACTGTACCAACTCGTGAAATGTATTTTGTTTATCTTTAACATAAGATAGAGAAAAAAAGGATATCCGTAATATGAAAGGCTCACATAAATTTATAAGTGAACTTGGGTATGCTATTGATACTTTTCGCCCTGTTCTAAAATACTTGCAGATAAAGAAAGGGGTTGATGGTTTTGCTTGTTTATCATATTTCCCCAATCTAAGAAAAATTGATAGTATTAAAGAATGGGAGATTGTGCTATTAATAACCGATCTAAAACATAATCTAAAAAGCAATGACAATCCTATAGCGCATTTATTGTTTAAAGCCAAAAAAAACAATAAAAATTTCATAAGATGTTATATTGTTATGGATAAAATCTATTTTATAAAAAATGAAAACCTTAAAGTTAATAAAGAAACCAGGATAACAATATTTGTACATGAATTCATGCACTTTCTTTCATACATCTATGCAAGAATTAATAATCGCAAATTCTTTTTTGAAATATTGTATAAACGACTTTCAGAAAAAATTGATAACTTAAATAATAAACAGATTTTGGAACTTCAGCAATTTCTTGACAAATTAAAGCCAATTGATGATTTTACTAATTCAAAATATACAGACGACAACCATTTCAGATTGGGAAAAGAAGATACACTTCTCAATTATTCGGATCTTTACAGGAATTTTTTGCTTTCACGTCAATTATTTGATGAATATTTTAATAAACATGATAAAGATAAATTTAGTAGTTTATGGCAGAAGGAAGAGTATGGCGAAGCCATCGGATTATATAAAAATATAGCAAAACAAATAGCGCAAGAAGAATGGCTAACTGAAAATTTTGCAATTAACCAGGCGTTTAGCATTTTAAAAGAATATTATGTTTATGAGCTATTATAATAATTATGGCTGTTTATAACTGTTGGGTAGGAGAACATTAAACATGGCTGATGAATTAAACAAGATTACTAGCGATCTTGACTATATCATTGAAAGTTTTCGTCCAGTGTTAAATAAACTGCAGGAAAACCACGATAGTCCCGTTTTTTTATCATCTTTTACCAACTTTGCGAATTTAAAAAATATTGGTAATTGGGCAATATCCTTACTAAAAGCCAATTTGAATAATGAAAAAGCAATTCACATGTTTAAGTATAATGAAAAATATGAAATTTTTCATTTTTACATCATTCTTGATGAAGTCCTTTTTAATAATACAAATGAAATGAAAATAATAAAGAAAACAATCATTGCTCATGAATTCATCCATTTTTTAGCTTTTTTTTATGCTATTTTCAGTTCTTCAGGGAAAAAATCACGCCAGAAATCAATAGAGCGACTTTCCAAAATATCAGCAGATGGAGAAAGTATAAATAAGAAAACATTAAACTTACTTGAATTTTTAAATAAATCAGAATCATTTGTTGATTTTTATAGTTATAAGCAAGTAAATGACAGTCATTTTAGAACAGGAATAGAAAACATGCCTATTGATTATTCAGAATTATTTAAAAATTTTTTATTCCCCCGCCAAATATTTGATGAATATTTTATCTTGGAAAAGAGAAAAATGTTTTTTAATTTATTAAGAGAGCATGAGCAAGAAAAAGCATTTAAAATATTTTCTGACATATCGGATATAATAACTGAAAAAGAATTTCTATCGAAAAGTTTTGTCTATGATCAAGCAATCGATATTATTATGAAATTTTATTCTAATGAATATGTAAAAGGGTAGCTGCACCAAAAAGGAGAAAAACATGTCGATACATATAGCTGCCAAAGAAGGGGAAATTGCCAAAGTTGTTTTATTGCCCGGCGACCCCTTGCGCGCCAAATTTGTGGCGGAAACTTTTCTGGAAAATCCGGTTTTATATAACGATGTCAGAAATATGCTGGGATTTACCGGAACTTACAAAGGGAAAAGGGTTTCTGTACAGGGAACAGGGATGGGTATCCCCTCTATATCAATTTATGTGAATGAGTTGTTCAGGGAATACGGCGTAAAGCGGGCAATCCGTATAGGGACTGCAGGTTCCATCAACGAAAACGTAAAAATACGCGATTTGGTGCTTGCCATGTCTGTATGTACCGATTCCGGTGCCAACAAGATCCGCTTTGGCGGCAGGGATTTCGCTCCCACCGCTGCCTTTTCGTTGTTAAAAACTGCCTGGGATATTGCCGCCGCAAAAGGATGGCAGCCAAAGGTTGGCCCCGTAGTTTCGTCTGATATGTTTTATACAGAAGATCCGCAAGAATGGAAACTATGGTCTAAATTCGGCTGCCTTGCAGTAGAAATGGAATGTGCCGAACTGTACACTCTCGCCGCCAAATTCGGACGCGAAGCACTCGGCATCATGACCATTTCCGACAGCCTGATCACCGGCGAATGTACCAGCTCCGAAGAACGGCAGAATACCTTCACAAGCATGATGGAAGTTGCCCTGGAGACAGCGATAAGCTGATGCAATGCACATTGACCAAAATAACAACAATCGCTAAACTGTTATCAAGCCCGGATGGTGGAATTGGTAGACACGCTAGTTTCAGGTACTAGTGCCTTCAGTGGTATGGAAGTTCAAGTCTTCTTCCGGGCAGTTTCCAATAATCAAACATTTAGTACTAGATAAAATTCCTTTAATCAGATACTTTTAACATACATGAAGTGGGACAAAAAAGAGATTTCTCCGGAAACGGTTAAGGAAATTTCGGCAAAATTCAACTGCGACCTTTTAACCGCCTCGATTCTTGTGCGCCGCGGCATCTCTACAGGAGAGTCGATACGTTATTTTCTGGAAGACGATCTTCTTGCTCTGCGTAATCCTTTTGCCCTGGATGGGATGGATGACGCGGTGGAACGTATCCTGGCTGCAAAGGAAGAAGGCGAAAAAATACTGGTTTTTGGCGATGGCGATGTCGACGGCATTACGGGGACTGCCATTCTTGCCGGATACCTTGAAAATATTGGCATGGATGTTACATGGCGCATCCCCACTGGCGACGATGCTTACGGACTAAGCATGGAAGCAGTCGAGGATTTTGCCGCCAAAGACGGCACCCTGATAATTACAGTTGACTGCGGCATATCGCGGTTTCAGGAGATCAAGCGGGCCGCTGAACTTTCGATTGACGTTATCGTAACAGATCACCATGAACCGCAGGAAGAATTACCCGAAGCTTTTGTTATCATAAATCCAAAGTTGAAAAACTCGACATACCCGTTTAGAAACCTTGCAGGCTGCGGCGTTGCCTTTAAACTGGTTAACGCCCTGCGTTTTGCGCAAAAAAGCGAACTGTACGGACAGGAAATTTGCCTTTTAAATACCAGGCCTGCAAATGACGCATGGATCATCGAAGCTGCAAAAATGCGAAACCTTATGGTAACAGATACGCTCACAGAAGTTATTGTGCCCGGTAGAATTTCAATTAACGATACCAGGCTGCCGGCTTTTCTTCACGGACAGCAGATTTTTTGCTGGGATGGGGCTTTGCATAAACAGACTTTTACAAAACTGTTTGGTAAAACAATCGAAATTGGAATGCTGGATATAATGCCGCAGATTGGGAAAATGATACCTCAAGTTGCAGATCAAAGCCTTTTGCGCATCAAGGAACTTTCCAAAATTGCAAAGTATTCCGAAAAAGAACTTAACGAACTTGATGTTTTTGTCAATCTTTTTACGTCGTTTGCGCGATTGTGCATAAAAAATTCCGAAGATACCGAAGCGGAAAACGCCGAAATTCAACTGGCTGCGCTTGGCACAATTGCAGATATTATGCCGCTGTTAGACGAAAACAGGATAATCGCACGCAAGGGTATCGAAGCTTTGAAAAAAAATCCGCGGCCGGGGCTTTTACAATTACTGCAAAAACTGGATCTAACAGGCCGCTTTGAAACAAAAGATATCTCCTGGAAATTATGCCCTGTCATAAATGCAGCACGGCGTATGGGGAGTGCAGAAATTGCGGCAGCCCTTTTTTTTGAAAAAGATGTTAAAAAAAGAGAACGTCTGGCGGGCGAACTTGTAACAATGAACGAAAACCGCAAAGAGCTCGAAGAAGAAACATGGGATATTATCAAAGATAAAATATATAAAAGTTTTGAAGATTACGATCAAAAACTAGTTGTGGTTTCCAGCGAAAAAATCAACAAGGGCGTTACGGGTTTAATGGCTCAGCGTGCTGTCCGGCTTTTTAACGTACCGTCAATTGCCATTTCCATAAACGAAAATATTTGTACAGGCTCTGTCCGATCTGCAAAAAATTATAATATCCAATTGATGCTGGAACAATGCCACGATTTATTTATCGATGCAGGAGGACACAAGGCAGCCGGAGGTTTCAGTTTAATGCTGGAAAACCTTGATACTTTATTGGAACAATTAAAAGATATTGCATTAACAATAGAATTTGAAAAAGACAAACAAGAGGAAACCATTCAGATAGATGCAGAGCTTCCGCTGGATTTTCTTTCGCCTGATATCCTTAAACTGATAGATATGTTTGAACCTTATGGCTGCGATAATGATCAGCTTGTCTTTATTGCCAGAAAAATCACTGTCAAAGATGTAAACTATATTGGAAAGCCGGAATCGAAACATTTAAAACTAATGCTTGATACCGGTAAGTATAAATGGCCGGCTTTGTATTGGCAAAATGCAGATCGTTTTACAAACAAGGAATTCCGCATTAACGATAAAGTTGATGTTGCATTTAACATTACACGAGATTATTTCAAAAAAAATGAAACGCCGCAAATGATAATTTTGGATTTAAAGAAATGAAAAAAACAGGGCTTTTAACCGTTCTTCTATTTGTTGTCTTAACAGCCTGTGCAGGACGAACAGCGGTTCCTGCCATTGAACCTTTAGTGGAACTAACAAAAGCGCCTGTAATTCCCGGAGAAAAAACTCCTGTTAAACCCAATTTTATAATAATACCAGAATCTCCGCGTCCGGGAGAACCTGTAACAATTGCAGTGAATACATCTGCAAGAGAAGCTCTGTTAATGGTAAACAACAGACAGACAGCAAAGACAGTTTTTTTTCCTGTTACTTTTAAAAATAGACGTTTAAACTTTATGGCGGCAATTCTAACAATTCCATGCTCAGTTCAAACCGGACAAAGTTCAAATCCTGCAAGGGTGTTTTTCATTGTAAATGACAAAAACGGCGTAACATTTGAAATTCCGGTTACAATAGCGCACAGGGAATTTAGATCAGAAACGCTTCAACTAACTGCGACTCTGACAAATTTGCTGACAGCTCGCAGAGAGGAGAGAGAAGCCGAATCCAACAGATTATGGAGCATTCTAAGTACAACGGGAGATCAGGTTTATCATTTTGACTCCTTTGTCCTGCCTGTAACTTCTACAAGAAGAACAAGCCAATTTGGCTCCCGCCGTATTAATCAGCATGCTGATGGAAGAAGGGTCACGTCAATTCATGCTGGTGTGGATTTTGGCATTCCAACAGGAACAGAAGTTTATGCAAGCGGCAGAGGACTTGTTGTGCTGAGCCGCGCAAGGATTGTTTCCGGTAATTCGATAATAATTGAACATGCGCCGGGAATCTACTCCATTTACTACCATTTGGACAGCGTTATCGCAGAAGAAGGCGCCATTGTAGAGGCGGGTGAAGTTATCGGTCTTTCCGGCTCGACAGGTTTTTCGACAGGGCCGCATTTGCATTGGGAAGTGAGGGTTTCTACGGAAAACACAGACCCCGACGCTTTTGTAGAGCGGCCGCTTATTGACAAAGATCTAATTATCAGTAGACTTTTTAATTAGCGGCTGTTTAAACCGCTGTTATTATTCTTCCCAAGAGGAAAGGAGGTGATCTGCATGGCACACATCATAGTTGATGATAATGAACTGCTTGAAAAAGCCATCAAACGTTTTAAGCGTATGGTGGAAAAAGAAGGCATTGTTCGCGAATTTAAAAAGCGCGAATATTTTGAAAAGCCCTCTACCATCCTTAACAGGAAGAAAAAGTCAAATGCCCGTAAAGTGATGAAAAGAAACCGTAAGGGTAAGAGTGAAAGCTAAAAGTTCATACCGTTTTTTCCCGTTACTGTTAGTTTTTTTGTCCTGTACAGCAACCCATCCGTTAAGTTCCGTTCAGGAACAGCCTGTATTATTCAGCGCTGTTCAGGACATTGAACCTGTTTGGCAATCCATAACGGATGGTCTCTGGTTTTTCCACGCAAAAACTGTCTCCCCCCGCCTTGAGTTTTGGGCTCTGCGTATTTGTCTATTTTCGCAGAATTTGGGTATTGTCGTGAGAGCCGGAAACGAAGGCGCTGCCAGCACAAGGGTTTCCAGTTTTGTACATGATAACAATCTTCTTGCGGGTATTAATGCGACTCCATTTGATGTTATTTCATCGAGAGAAGGGCAGCCGATAAAAAACATGGGGATCATTGTCTCGGATGGGGTTCAACTTGCACCTGCCAACACACGTTATGATGCGCTTGTTTTTTACACAGACGGCACGGCGGCAATTGTTGGACAATCGGCAATAAATTCGACAGAAAATATTCAAAACGCTGTGGGCGGATTCTACCAAATACTAACAGACGGACAAGCAGCAAAAAGGACTCTCAATAACGAAATACGCCATCCGCGGAGCGCTGCCGGACTTTCCATATCCGGCACAAACAGATATTTTTACCTGCTGGTTATTGATGGCAGACGTTCAGGCAGCGCCGGCGCTACCGAGCTGGAAACGGCATTGATTCTGCAATTACTTGGCAGCAAAGACGGGATCAATCTTGACGGCGGCGGCTCAACCACACTTGCCCTGCGTTATGACGATGGCATCGTAAGAACAGTGAACACACCCATACATGGCGGAATACCGGGCAGAGAACGGGCAGTAGCAGGATGTATCGGCATTAAATCAGTCTTTCCACGGGAAGATAAAGTTCCTGAATGAACGTGTGCCGGTTTTTTCGCGTTCTTCGATTAACAATGAATCCCAGGGGATTTGGCGGCGATTGGCTTCCGGGTTGCTCTCCAGATAGTCGTATTTTAACAGACGCAAGCGGAGAGCTTCATCAATATAAAGAACAACACCAACCACGCCGGGAAACAAAAAGAATAATACAACGGATATAAGCACTAAAATCGAACTGTTAATAAATAAAAATATTGAAAGTCCGGTATTATCCAGTGCAATTATTATACATTTTTTAAAAGCTTTTTTTAGATTCGTCCCAATCGATGAAGAGGCGCTCAGCCGGAAGTAAACAGTAAAATAGTATTGAAAAGAAAGCAGGGAAAAAATCGAAATCCACAAGAGAATCGCCCAAAGAGCAAGTCCCAGCATACGCGGTTCCATAGTCAAATAAAAGAAAAACACAAATGGCATTATCCTTAAAAGAATAAAAACATAGATACCCATAACCAGCCCTGCTGCCCAGCCTGCCTTAAAACCAGCGAGCAAATCACGAAAAGTAAAAGTACCGTAATCGGAAACTGTTTTTAGTGAATAAGAAACGGCAGCCAGATAAATCATACAGATAATCATTCCTAAAGCAGAAAAAGCATAAATAAGTGCGATGGAATCAAAAAATTGGGCAGCAAAAACGGGAATAGAAACCGCGAGTGCGACAATTAAAATAAAACCTAAATTAAGCAGGACAATTCTGAACAAATTATCCCACATATCGTAAAAGGTTTTTCTTGTTAAAAATCCAATCATGGTATTCCTCCGTAGATATAATAACAGATAAGATAGTGACAGTCCATTGCCCTGAAAAATAAATATTTGTATAATGGGTTATATGATCGTAATGAAATTTGGCGGCAGTTCGGTTGCGGATGCTTCCCGGATACGCCATGTCACGGATATTGTGCAAACACAGCTGGATAGAAAACCCGTATTGCTTTTGTCGGCAATGGGAGATACAACAGATCATCTTCTTGAGGCCGGCAGTTTGGCAATAAAAGACGGGAAAACAGAAATTACCCATATCGAAAAACTCCATTTGGCAACGATGAAAAACCTTAATATCCCAAAAGAAGAAATCAAAAGCCTTTTGGATGAGCTTATACGTTTGTTGTCGGGAATTTCGCTGATTAAGGAACTTTCTCCAATGACAAAGGATTATCTTGTCTCCTTTGGAGAACGGCTCAGTGTGCGGATTGTTGCAGCTTATTTAAAATCCATTGGAATAAATGCAAAAGCATTTGACGCATGGGAAATGGGGTTTCTTTCCAATTCCAATTACACTCAAGGAGAACTTTTAAAAGAAAGCTGGGATTTGATACCGGCCAAAGTGCTGCCGCAGATAAAGGGTAATGTCCTCCCTGTTATTACAGGTTTTTTGGCAAAAGATGACAAGGGTAATATCACAACATTGGGACGCGGCGGTTCGGATCTATCTGCTACAATGATTGCTGCAGCCTGCAAAGCCGAAGAAGTACAAATTTGGAAAGATGTTGACGGTATTTTATCAGCGGATCCAAGAATCGTAAAAAACGCAAAACCTGTTCAGAATGTTACATACGATGAAGCGGCAGAGCTGGCTTATTTTGGCGCTCAGGTTCTGCATCCGCGAGCCATGCGGCCGTGCATGAAAACAGGAACTCCGGTACTGATAAAAAATTCGTATAACATTGAAGCGCCAGGCACCATAATTAAGCAAACATTAACTACAAAAACCTCTGAGCTTAAGGATTTGCCTGTACGCGCCATTACTTCCAAACACAATGTAATATTGGTGGACATTGTTTCTACAAGGATGCTGGGTCAATACGGATTCCTGGAAGAAGTTTTTTCTGTTTTTGCAAAACATCATATTTCAATTGACATGGTTGCTACAAGCGAGGTATCGGTTTCGCTCACCCTGGATGAAACATACGATCTTGGCGAAGTAAGAAATAACTTAAAAAAAATAGCAAGCGTAGAAGTAAAGACAGGAAAAGCGATAATTTCTATTATTGGCGACGTTAAACGTTCTTCGGAAATACTGGCAAGAACTTTTAAGGTTTGCCAGCAAATCGGTATAAATGTGCAAATGGTTTCGCAGGGTGCAAGCAAGGTTAATATCGGTTTTATTGTGAATGATGATGAAGCTGCGGAAGCGGTTAAGGCGCTTCATTTGGATTTTTTTGAGGAATGAGGTAACTATGAACTTAGCGATTATTGGTTATGGAAAAATGGGAAAAATAATTGAACAGATTGCCGTTGATAAGGGGTTTGTTATTTCTGTAATTGTTGATCCATTTGTAAAGGAAGCGGCATCTGGAGCGCAAATAGTTAAAACAATCCCCGATGCGGATTTTACCGCTGTTCATGCTGCAATCGAATTTACGCAGCCTGATACGGCTTTGGCAAACATCGTTGCGCTGGCACAAAGAGGTATACCAACGGTAACGGGTACAACGGGCTGGTTTGAGCGTTTGGACGAAGCGGCTGAAGCTGTCCAAAAGGCAAATGGGCAGGGGTTACACAGTGCGCTTCTTTGGGCATCAAACTTTTCGATTGGGGTAAACTTGTTTTACCGTATCGCATGGTATGCAGCAGAGCTGGTTAACAATTTCCCCGAATACGATGTGGGCGGCTTTGAGTCCCATCATAACAAAAAAATTGACAGTCCTTCGGGAACTGCCAGGGTTTTAGCCGAAGGTATACTGTCCAGAATCGAACGAAAAAACAAAATTGTTTGGGAAACCATGAACCGGAAGCCAGAGGCCGGTGAGTTCCACTTTCCAAGTTTACGTGTGGGAAATGTACCCGGTTTACATAGCTTGTTTTTTGACTCTTTTGCAGATACAATAGAGATAACCCACACTGCCCGCAGTCGTGAAGGTTTTGCATCAGGCGCTGTTCGCGCAGCACAATGGCTTACGGCAAGTAAAAAACATGGGGTATTTAC
>JAITFY010000097.1 GCA_031281025.1 Treponema sp.
TTGCCAGTCTGTCAAATAAGCAGGTTGAATTGCGCTGCGATGCAGAGTCAAAAAACGCAATCGGCACTATACCTGCTGCTTTGACGCTGAAAGACGCAACCGAAGAAGACTGGGAAACCGAATTCCTTGATAACATTCTTGCTGTAAAGACAGTTTTTTCTTGTGATGAGGCAATCGCGCACATTAACCATTATGGAACAAAACATTCAGAGGCAATTCTCACCAACGATTTGAGAGCAGCGCAAGACTTCCGTTTGCGGGTAGACGCGGCATGTGTTTACGTTAATGCATCAACCCGGTTTACAGACGGCGGTCAATTTGGTTTTGGCGCAGAGCTGGGAATCAGCACTCAAAAATTCCATGCCAGAGGGCCAATGGGACTTGAAGCTCTCACAACAATAAAGTATCTTGTAACAGGTGATGGACAAATACGGGAATAACATAAAGGTAAAAACATGATTACACAATTAATAAAAGATGCACGAAAAATCATTTTTAAGTTTGGCTCCAACACACTTGCCGGCAAAGATGGAAAGATCAATACAGCGTTTCTTTTGGAATTTGCCGACCAGGCTGCGGCGTTTATCAAAAACGGTAAACAAATTGTCATTGTATCTTCGGGCGCTCAAGTGGCAGGGCTTTCTACCATGGATAAATGGGCGCGTAAAAAGGATATTCACTACAAACAGGCTTTGTGCGCAGTTGGACAGGTTGAACTAATGGAATCGTGGCGCCGTGCTTTTAAACAATACGATTTACACATAGCGCAAATTCTCTTAACTCGCGAAGATTTTAATGATACCAACAGAACATTGAACATGCGTAACACACTTTTTACTTTGGTAGACGAAGGCATCATTCCAATTATCAACGAAAATGATACTGTCTCTGTAGAGCAGATAAAAATCGGCGACAACGATACTCTTGCCGCACGTTCGGCAATTCTTTGGAGCGCCGATCTTTTAATTCTTTTCAGCGATATCGACGGACTATACGACGAAAACCCCAAAGAAAACCCTCAGGCTGCATTGGTGGAAGAGGTGCGGGACGTTAAAGAGGTGCGAAAAAACATCACCATAGGAGCAACCAATAGCTTTGGAACGGGCGGCATCGCAACAAAGCTGGATGCCGCAGAGCTTGCATTATCTTATGGTATTCCTACAATCCTTGCAAACGGCGGTAAAACGCGCAGCCTGGAAGCGCTTGCCTTGGGAACTCAAAAAGGAACGATGTTTCTGGCTTAACAACCAGGTTACTCTTTTTTTTCTTTTTCTTCTTTTTTGGCTTCTGCGCGATCTTTCATATTGGCAATGCCAATAAAAACAGCGATCATTCCTATCAGGATCAACAGGACAGGGGAACCACCTCTGAGAAAGACCAATACGTCATTTCCCCACCCAAGCCCATAGTATACCTTTGGTAAAATCGCGAAAACAGCCCCGGCAAGAATTACAAGCCCAATAATTACTGATTTCATATTATTTCTCCTATCTTTATTAAACTATTTCTTACGAGATAGCCCAAAAATCATTATAACAAAAGCGGAAATGAAAAAAAGCGCTCTCACAGTTGGTAGTATAAATGATACCAATGGAACCGAATCAAAAATCAAAAAACCATCACCACTAATGCCAAGGGTTCTTAATATTGAATACACGGTCTCGACATAAGTTACAATAATACCAAAAATTATCAGCATCCATGCCGCATCTCTAATTTTTGGCCATAGAAAAATAGCCAAAAAAGCCGCTATTGCCCCAAGGATAAGCTGACTGGATATAAAAAACATTTGCCCAGTATCCATATATTCTATTATCCATTTTATAAGGGATAATATCAAGTTGGGAGTATACAAAAATAATGATTTTTATGTTATTATTAGATATTATTATAGTACGGTGAAATTGTATGGAAAATAAAGAAGCTGATAATCCAGGTACTCCGGGAAATATCCAAAATTCCGAAATGGACGAAAAAGTATCCGATATTGACGATTTTTACCAAAATATGACAGATGAGCTTAAAAAACAAAGAAATCTGCTTAAAGAACGCCTGGAACAACAGGAATTAATTTCAGAAATTTCCCGAAGCTTTGTTTCGTCAGGAGAATCACAAGCGCTTATAAACGAAGCCATTGCCAAATTGGGTAATTACCATAAAGTATCCAGAGTTATCATTTTTAATATGGATTACCATGGCGGTAATGTAAATATGATGTATCAATGGTCTACAGATAATCACATATTGCGCAAAGGAAATTTTGATATACATGCTTTTGCAAAATCCCATTTTCCGGAAAAATTGTACGACAGCAGTTCGATGCCGTTTGTTTCATGTTCTGATACAACAAAAAGCACGATCGATGATGCCCGTGAATTGATAGTAGACGACGTTTATGCGTTTATCAGCGTACCGCTTTATGTCGAGGGGTTTTTATGGGGGGTGCTGGTTACAGAACAATGCCATACTCCGCGTCATTGGACAGACAACGAAAAAAGATTTGTAACAATGATTGCAAGCACAATTGCCGCTGCAATCATGCTTGATGTTTACAATTATGAATTAAAAGACGCAATAACAAAAGTTACCGCTACAAGCAAGGCAAAAGGCGACTTCCTTTCTGTCATGAGCCACGAAATACGCACACCGTTAAACGTAATTTTAAACATGGCCTCAATTGCAAAAAACGCTGAGGATCTTGAACGAAAAGATTATGCGTTGGATAAAATAATTAATGCATCAAAACATTTATTGGGTGTAATTAATGATATATTGGATATGTCAAAAATCGAAGCCCATAAATATGAAATAGTACCGGTTAAATTTAATTTTGAAGAAATGATCTCGCGGGTTGTTGATATCATCAATTCCCGTGTGGAAGAAAAACAACAAAAATTATTAGTAAAAATAGACAAGAACATTCCAAAGAATATTGTTTGTGATGATCAGCGGCTTTCGCAGATAATAACGAATCTTTTGGGTAACGCAGTAAAATTTACACCAGAAAATGGAACCATTAATCTTGAAACGCAATTGCTGGGAGAAAAAAACGAAGTTTGTACAATACAAATTGCAGTAACCGATACAGGAATCGGCATCAGTGCAGAACAACAAAAAAACCTGTTTCAGTCTTTTCAACAGGCGGAGGCCAACACGACGCGAAAATACGGCGGTACCGGTTTAGGGCTTTCGATCTCCAAAAGTTTTGTAGAATTGATGGGCGGAAACATCTGGGTTGAATCTGAACCCGGCAAGGGATCTACTTTTGCTTTTACAATTCAAGCACAACGCTGTCCGCTTTCTGAAAGTGAAGAAACCAATGAACAAACTGAAACAGAAGATCCTTCGGTTGGCAGTAAAGACCAAAAAGACACAAAAATAAATTATTCTGGTCACCGCATATTACTTGTAGAAGATATGGAAATAAACCGCACGATTGTATTAATGCTACTGGAAGAAACAGAAATAAATATAGACTGCGCAGAAAATGGAGTACAAGCAGTAGAAATGTATAAAGAAAATCCAGGTAAATATGAAATGATTTTCATGGATATTCATATGCCAATAATGGACGGTTATGAAGCAACGCGTCAAATTAGATTAATGGAAAAAGAGCAGAATGAAACTTCCGGGCAGCAAAATCGAATACCAATAATTGCAATGACTGCAAATGTTTTTAAAGAAGACATTGATAATTGTATTAATGCAGGGATGGATGGCCATCTTGGAAAACCGCTGGATATTAATGCCTTTATGGAAAAACTCCATACCCATTTATTCTGAACCGGGATTTGAAAACAGCTCTACTGCAAAAACAACTGTATCACGTAATTCATCAAGATTCTCCCGTTTTAAGACTACTATTTGGTAAATGGCAGTTTCGACAAAACTATTTAGATAATCAGCTGTGGTTTTAATATTAACTTTTTTAAGCTCTCCCGATTTTATACCTTCTATCAACATTGATAATAAAATATGCCGCAATTTTACTGTTCTCCTGCGGACTCGTTTTTCTGGATCAACATCAGTTCTTGAAAGATGTAATAGATAATCCAATACAACAGAAAGAAGCTGGCGGTTATGTTCTATTTGTTTAAAAATCGCAAAATATACTTTTGTTATTTTTTCTACACTACCTAATGAATCATCGGAAGTAATCTGTTTAAGTTTTTCTTCCAGATTTAATAAAACCTGTTTAATGCTGTAGTTAAAAATCTCTTTTTTATTTTTAAAATAGAGATACAAAATAGTCCTGGTAATTCCACATTTATCCGCAATTTTTTGAAAAGTAGCATTCTCAAACCCGTCATCCTTAAAAACAGCAAGAGCTTTTTCAAGAATTTTTTTCCGCCTTTTGTCATGCTCAACAGCAGCTGCCATTTTTCCTCCTTTTAATTAACATATATTAGTTTAACTCAAAACAATAAAAATAAGAAGGAATTGCGCCATTACTTATTTCACGGCATGAATCCGCCTTTTTGCCAAAAAAGCTTTCAAACCCGCTGTGGTCGGAAATAAGAGCAAGTTTCCAGCCTGGGAATTGCCGGCTTAAACCAGCCATTTGCTGGTAGGCCTTCTCTGCCTGAAGTTGATCTCCAAGCCGTTTGCCGTAGGGCGGGTTGGTAACAATAAAACCGGCATCCTGATAAGGAGCTTTGGTATTCGACATTGGAAGAACCTTTAGCTCTAAACCCAAAGGGTTACTGTTTGCAGTTCGAATTCCACGTAAAACAGAGCGGCCTTCGATGATGTCACACAGGCGGGCAATGTTGGATTCGGCAATGGACACAGAACGAAGGTCTTCATCACTGCCGTTTATTCTTACAAGACGATCATTATTTGAGCGGCTAACATCGATTTTGGCACGGTATTCTTCGCGTACTGCCTGTTCGATTTTTTTATCAGCAATGAGCATGTCCTCCAGGGCAAAGCGCCTGCCAAGTCCTGGTGCAATGTCCCATGCATACATCGCCGCTTCAATGAGCACCGTACCTGAGCCGCAAAAAGGATCGTAAAGAGGAAACTTGCGTTTCCAGCCGGATAACAACAACATGGAAGCAGCCGTCGTTTCCCGCAGCGGCGCAGCGCCTCCCTCACTTCGATAACCTCGTTTGAACAAAGGTTCTCCGCTCAAGTCCAAAAGCAGGGAAACCACGTCTTTTTCGATGTACACACGTACTTCTGCTATTTTTAGTGGTTTAACTCCCTGCAACTGGTCTTGTCTGGAAATCATTGCAGGTTCGGGGAGCCTATTTGTTTTGTACTTATCGCAAAGGCGCTTTGCCGCTGCTTTGTGAACAACTGCCTGAATACTGGTTTCCGCTTTTAACTGCGACCTGTTTGTCCGCACTTTTGCAACCTTTAAGCCCATGCCTTTTGGTACAAACTGCTCCCAGGCCGCAGAGCTGGCTCCTTCAAAAAGCTCATCAAAATCGGCTGCCTTAAATTGCGTAATTTCCAGCAATACACGGTCGGCGCAGCGAAGACCAATCAATGCGTAATAAAGACCCGCCGTATTTGTTTTGAACCGCACCCTGCCATACAGGGATTCGTCAACTTTGAGACTGAGTTTTCGTAATTCATTTGATACAACTTTTTCAGCGCCTACCGCACATAAAGCAACGGCGGTTATGGTTTCCATAAATGGATTATATACATTAAAACAATTTTTGAAAAGCTGTCAGTCAGAATTTATAAACCTCAGTTGTTTATAGCTAACTATCAATGTATACTTATAAAACAGGAGATTTTTAATAATGGAAAATATGGATTTTTCAATTGAAACGCTTGGGAAGCCTTCGGTGCTTTCGCCAATTAAAATGTCCAAAGAAATTGGGGATAAAGCTGCAAAGTTTGTTGTAGATGACAGGTTTGTAAGGTTAAGTTCATTTATAGTTCCCGGAAGGCAGCCAAGTATGGATAAAACACAAGTCCTGGAGCGTGCCGGCCCAAGAGAAACCATTTACTTTACGCCTGCTCATGTACATGCCGGCATCGTAAGCTGCGGAGGATTGTGTCCTGGAATTAACGATGTAATCCGGTCAATTGTACGCTGCTTGTGGATGCGTTACGGAGTAAACAGGATTTCGGGTATCCGTTATGGATACAGGGGATTTTTACCGGAAGATCAATTTCCCATAAAAAACCTTGATCCTGATCTTGTAAATGATATTCATAAAATTGGCGGCACGTTTTTGGGCAGCGCCCGCGGCGGCGGCAATGAAGTTGAAAAAATTGTTGATACAATGGAGAAGCTCAACCTGAACATGCTCTTTGCCATCGGCGGAGACGGTACTCAGCATGGAGCTCTTAGCATTGCCGAAGAAATCACCAGGAGAAAACTTAAAATAGCCGTAATAGGAATCCCTAAAACCGTTGATAATGATTTTGCCTTTTTAGACCGTTCCTTTGGTTTTAGCACTGCAGTTTCCAAAGCCGTAGAAGTTGTGTCAGCAGCTCATGTTGAAGCAACATCTGCAATTAACGGCGTTGGTCTTGTAAAAGTTATGGGCAGAGATTCCGGTTTTATTGCGGCGCATACAGCGCTTGCAAGCCACGAAGTTAATTTTGTTCTGATCCCCGAAGTACCATTTAATCTTGAAGGCAACAATGGTTTTTTACATCATCTGGAAGAACGGCTCAAGAAAAACAAACATGCAGTTATAGTTGTTGCCGAAGGCGTAATGCAGGATCAACTCATGAAAGAAAAGAAAACCGACGCCGGCGGCAACTTAAAAATGGCCGATGTTGGAATTTACATTCGCAGCAGGATCATCAAACATTTCGAAGAGAGAGGAATAGAGATAAATCTAAAATATATCGATCCAAGTTATGCGATACGTTCCTCTCCTGCAAACCCCGATGATTCGGTTTATTGTACACGTCTTGGAAATGCTGCTGTTCATGCCGCAATGTCAGGAAAAACCAAATTGATCATCGGCATTGTAAACAACAGGTTTGTTCATCTGCCAATCAAGGCAGTAATTTCTCATCGCAACAAGGTTAATCCAGAGAGCAGTTTGTGGCGCGATACGCTGGATGCTACGCATCAACCGCCATTGATGGTGAACAGATTTTACTATGAGAAATAAATTAACCGACGAGCTGGCTGTTTGCGGGATGAATGCAGTACTGGCAATTGGCGAATATCATCCTGATACGATTAACAGACTTTTCCTGCGCGAAGACCGTCTTAAATCTTTTACCGGAGTCTGCAAACAGCTTGCCGAGCGCAAACGGCCTTACAAAATATGCGAAGACGAAGAGCTGGAGCGTATCTGCAAAAGCGTACACCACCAGGGTGTGGTAGCCATGATCGAAGAGCCGGTAATTGAACCGTTAAGTGTAGAAGACCTTGATCTGTGGGTTAACGAAGGAAAAACAGGCATTCTTCTTCACTCTGTCGGTAACGATCATAATTTGGGCGCTATTGCACGGGCTGCTGCTTTTTTTGATGTAAGTTTTATGGTTTTAAACGAAAAATGTATAATTGGCAATGATGAAGACAAACAAGGTTTAAGGCTTACAACCAGCGCCTATCGTGTTGCGGAAGGCGGGTTTGAGCATTTTTTAGTACGGAAAATCACAAACACAGCTGCTTTCCTAAAAGATGCGTCAAAACGTCTTGTCACAATAGGTACTGACACAAGGGCAAGGCGGCGTATCAGTGATTTGAAAGGCATTGTTAAAACTGGCAGTCAGGTTAAACGTCCCGGTATTGTTCTTGTACTTGGCAATGAAGAAACCGGGCTTCCCGATAACGTGAAAGAACAGTGTTCATGCCTGCTGCGAATCCCTGGCACGGGCAATATCGAAAGCCTTAATGTATCGCAGGCTGCCGCTCTTTTCCTGCATACCATTTTTGAAGTATAGAGTTACAGTCTTTTCAAAACACAAATAATACCGTACCATACGTTTATGGCAACACGTAAAAACAATAATAAAAAAGAATCCAAAAAATCTCAGATAGTACTTATTTTCTGGCTTATTTTTATAATCGTAATTATCAGTATTTTTTTGATAAACGCAGAAACCATTCAAAGAAATTTTGGTGTTTTTTGTGTTCGTATAACTTCCCCTTCGGGAAACGAGGAAGTACTTTTACTGGCTGATGATATTCCTTTAATCGACGAACGTACGCTTGATGACCAAACGCCTGCAGTGCGTGTTGAAATCGTTGAGCAGCCTGTTGTAACTCCGCAAACTGAGCCTGCACAGCCGTCCGCTGAGCTGCCTGTTGAGCAGCCTGCTGCAACACCGCAAGCTGAACCTGCACAGCAGCCGGCAACAACGCAGCAAACGCCGCCGCAACAGCCAATTCAGCCGGTGACACCGCCTGCCCAGACCAGAGACAGAACCATTTACTTTGCACAGGTCAGCGGTGATGGGCAGATTTTACATACAAGAGTTACGCGCAGGTTACCGGTTTCACAAACCCCAATGCAGGATGTTTTAAATGCCTTGCTTGCCGGCCCTTCTGCAGAAGAACTTAGCCGCGGCATTTTAAATTTAATTCCGCAAAATACCAGGATGCTTTCGGCAATTGTTCGCGGAGATACCGCATATATCAATTTTAGCGAAGATTTTCTTTTTACCACATTTGGAGTTGAAGGTTATGTTGCTCAACTGCGGCAAATTGTATGGACAGTGACAGAGTTTCAAAACATAAGAGACGTACAATTTTTAATTGAAGGCCGGAGAATGGATTACCTGGGCGAAGGCATATGGATTGGAAGCCCGATTAGCCGGTTATCCTTTTAACGGAAACCGCTCTTCCTGTACTTGCGTCAATTTCGGCAATTACGCCCTGTACTTGTCCCAGGCTTTTTGCCGCTGCGGTTTTCAGTTGGTACATAACCAATTTGTTAAAACGTTCCAGGCAGATTTTAGGGTCCATGCCGATAACGCTGTTTGTATTGCCGGTCATTCCCAAATCGGTGATATATGCGCTGCCCTTTGGCAGTATTCGCTCGTCGGCAGTCTGCACATGCGTATGTGTGCCGGCAATCAATGAAACGCGGCCATCAACATAAAATGCGAGCGCTTCCTTTTCTCTGGTTGACTCAGCGTGGAAGTCTACCAGTATTACCGGAGATGCAATGGAAGAACCGCTGTTGTGGGTATTTATCAGCCGGTCAAAACTTTGAAAAGGGCAATCAATAGGGCTCATCAATTCGCGTCCCTGAAGATTTATCACAATCCAGTTTATTCCTTTTTTGTTTATGCAAACAAATCCGGCGCCCGGAACAACTACAGTTGGAGAGCCTGATGGATAATTTGCAGGACGCAATATGTTACTTTCCGCTTCCAGAACAGGCCAGAATTCCCGGTTTTCCCAAATATGATTGCCCGAAGTTACCACATCTGCGCCTGCTATTATGATGCGCCTGAAGTTTTCTTCTGTCATGCCAAAACCTTCATCGGCATTTTCGCCATTGACGGTGACAAAGTCAATTTGGTGTTCCTTGATTAAAAGCGGCAGTTTTGCCTCAAGAGCTTCCAGCCCTGGATTTCCAACTACATCGCCAATCATTGCTACTCTAATTTGATCCATGGATAGATATTGCCATAAATGTTAGTAAAATGTAAACTGTACAAGCGAAGTTTAAAATGAGGTAAAATTTGGGGTTTTTATGACAAGGGGAATTCTTATTGCAGGAAATGATTCCACTCTTAGCCGGGCTATTGAGGTTGAGGCAGCCAACAGGGTAAAGCAGTATGTTTCGGCATTGATACCAAACAGGCTTTCGGATGGAATGACGATTTCTGCTGATGTTCGAGGCAGCAACGATTCCTCTTCTGAGGATGACAAACAGTTCTCTCTTAACTGGAATCCTTCCAGCCCGATTTCGGCCAGGGCTCTGGTACTTGCCGCAGAAAACCGGCTTGAACGCATTGACGAAGCGATCCTTGTCTGTTCGCCTCCATCAATTCGCAGTAAACCTGCAAAACTCCCTTTTTCTGCCGTAGAAGTCATGCTTAACGATCACATAAAGGGATGGTTTTATCTTATAAAAGAATTAACTGCAATTTTTAAAGAACGTGAAAACGGAACATTGGTTCTTGTTTATCCCGATATCAATTTTAATTCTGGAAAAGAAAAAGTTGTAGATTTTTTGGGTCCTTCGGCTATTGCGTCTTTTCGTGCCCTTGCTCACGGTTTGTTATCGGCTGCACACTGCGAGCCCTATATCACTACCGGTTTCTCTACGTCCGATCTTGGAAACGAAACTGCCTTTGCCTCTTTTATCTTTAAATCCATCGATGACTTAACAAAACGCTCCAACGGGAAACTTTTTAAATACGGAAAATTTAGCTTTTTCAAGTAACATCAACAAGCTCAGACGCAACATCAAGTTGTCTGAGCCTGTCGAGACAACAACATCACAGCCAGATACGAATACCAATTTCAACCGGCCACCGGAAATGAGGAAAATCGATATCGCCGTCATCGCCTGTTATAATACTTATCCCTAAACTGGGTGCAAGAGTAACGAATATTTCTAAAAGATCAATTGGCTGGAAAGTCAGACCAAGAGGAGCCCGCAGACCAAATTCCAGAGCTGCAATATCACCCAAATATATGCTGCCGTAGCCGCCAAGTCCTAAATACCATCCTAATGTTGGAATAAGCTTCGAGCCAAAGAAATAACGATCTCCTTGAACACCGATAGTGGGTCCTTTATTAACACTCACACCCCAAAAGAATGGATTATTGGGTAATTTAAGGGATAAAGCTGCACCTTCATTACCAGTAAAGCCATCATCAAGGTGACCGCCCCACATAACGCCAATCCCTAAACCACCGGGATGAACATTTTGGGCAAATGCCGTACCTGTCGTAAAAATTACGAGCAGAACCAGAACAGAAAGAATCTTTTTCATTTTAATCTCCTTATGAACTAATATATATTGAATAGCTAAATTTGTAAAGAGTGTAAAAAATCATATAAGCCTATATTTTACCTTATGATCATAAACATCAACACCTTCTTTCTTTTTGAGAAATCCACATGCCCAATATGTAAAGGGAGTCATAACGATCTCTACACCGCATTTTAAAATATAATTTGTTATTACAAGACTCCAAAAGATTTCCCACTTAAATACGCCGGTTGCACTGGCTATCAATACAAAGATAAATGTATCCAGAAACTGCCCAACCAATGAAGATCCGATAGTTCTTACCCAAAGCATACGTCCTTTCATTACAACTTTTATTTTGGAGAGAACTACCGCATTGGAAAATTCTCCTGCAAGGTATGCAGAAAGGCTTGCAAGCACGATGCCGCCATAGCTCATCCCGCCTAAAATCGCATTAAACATTTCGTTTCCAACTTCGGCTTCCCAGAAAGATTCCGGCGGCAGCATACCCAATACGAAAAAAACCAATGTAGTAAGCGCCATTGCAATAAACCCCGTCCAGATAACGCGTTTTGCAACCTTAAACCCGTAAACCTCGGTAAGCACATCCGCCAGCACATAAACCAGCGGAAACAGCAGTGTTCCGCCGTCAAAAGCCAACGGAATCGCAAAAAGAGAAACTCCAAGATCGACAATTTTAGCCGAAGACGCAATGTTACTAACAATAAGAATCACAACAAAAAAAGACGCAATTACATCCAGATACTTAAAAGAGACAGGTTGATTTGACATTTTTTCCTCGTTTTTTTTAAGCGGGTTACTAGGATACCGCTTGAGGGGTGTCGGCGACAAAAGTGCCATACGAGTATGGTGCTTTTGGTCGCCGACAGGACCCCAAGTAAGCTATTTAGCAAACATTTCTGGAGTGCCTAGGCCCATTTAATAAAGCCGCACCGATACGGATGAATCAAAGCTTCATGTTTGGGAAGTATGCGTATCGTATGCCCCTGCATTCCCGTATCCACACATTCAATACGAATTTGATATACGTTGATATTTCCTTCGCATTTTACCCATTTCATTTCGGTCTTTCTTGCATCGGCAATTTCATTGGTTTGATTTGAAACTGTGCCGTGATACAATTCAACCAGCAGCTCGTTTGGAGAAATACTGCCTAAATCGAGATGGGCTGTTACCGTCAGCATATCGCCGCGTTGCATCACAGGTTTGGCATTGGATTCGGTTTTTATGATTTTTAAGCCAGGCCATGCATGCTGCAATTTTGCAAAATACGCCGCGATAGATTTTGTTTCGGCATAGTCATCTTTACTAAAACGGCGATAATTCTTAAGCGCCGGAAAGTAAAATTGATTTGCATAATCCATTAACATCCTGTGACATGACATCGACTGCCCAATCTGCCTCATGCTGGCTTTCATCATTTTTATCCAGCCTCGTGGAAGCCCGTCATTTCCCCTTTGGTAGAACAATGGAATAATATCCCGTTCAAGCAAATCATACAGCGCCTTGCTTTCTACATCGTCCTGCAGTTTTTCGTCGTGATAATACTCACCATGACCGATTGACCATCCTGCTTCGGGATCGTAAGCTTCGTCCCACCATCCATCCATGATGGAGCAGTTAAGGACGCCGTTCATTGCCGCTTTCATACCGCTGGTTCCAGATGCTTCCATTGGCCGGCGCGGTGTATTCAGCCACACATCCCCGCCAGAGGTTAAATACTTTGCCACGTTCATATCGTAGTTTTCTACGAATACTATACGGTTTGAAACATCGTATTTATCCGCAAAGTGTATCAATTCACGGATTAGTTCCTTACCAGGTATATCATGAGGGTGCGCTTTGCCGGAGAAAATCAGCTGGACAGGGCGATCGTTGTTTTTTACAAGCCGAATCAAGCGTTCCGGATCGCGAAGCAATAGATTACCGCGTTTGTAAGTTGCAAAGCGGCGGGCAAAACAAAGAGTAAGCGCATAAGGAGAGAGAGCGTCTTCTGCCTGTCTAAAACGGCGCATATCGACGCCTGTTCGCACGTATTGTGCATGGATACGTTCACGTATAAAGGCAACCAGCCGTTCACGGCGGCGCTCATGAGTACGCCAAAGTTCTTCGTCGGAAATACGGTCTATACGCTCCCAAATACTAAGCTCTGTTGGTTTATCTTCAAAGGTGGGGCCAAGATAGCGATCCAGTAATTCAAGCATACCGGAAGAAATCCATGTGCGTGGATGAACACCGTTTGTGACATGCCCTATTGGTACTTCGTTCAGCGGAAGCCCCGGCCACAGTCCTCTCCACATATCCCGTGATACAACACCATGAAGTCTTGCAACACCGTTGACATAAGCCGACAATTTCATTGCCAACACTGTCATACAGAAAACTTCACGCTCATCATTTACATCTATTCGCCCCAGTCCAAGGAATTCTTTCCAGGAAATACCCAGTACTTGCGACCAGCTCTTGAAGTATTTATCCATCATGGCAATATCAAAACGTTCATGTCCTGCCGGAACAGGTGTGTGTGTAGTGAATAAATTTGTAGGCCAAATAAGTTCGCACGCTTCATGAAACGAGAAGTTTTTCTCTGTCATGATTTCACGGGCACGTTCCAGTGCAAGGAATGCCGAATGTCCTTCGTTCATGTGAGTTGCTGCCGGGTTGATTCCTATCGCTCTTAAAGCACGAATACCGCCGATGCCAAGGAGAATCTCCTGCTGCATACGGGTTTCTTTATCTCCGCCATACAGAGCTGCTGTTACATTTCGGATATCCTGCGTATTTTCTTCCATGTTGGTATCCAACAGGTATAATGAAGAACGTCCTACTTTTACTTCCCAAATTTGAGCGACAGCCTGCTGTCCCGCCAAATCTACGGAAATTTTAATCGGCGCGCCATCTTTGTCAACTTTTCTTTCTACCGGCATATTGTACCAGTCATTTTCCGGGTAACTTTCCTGCTGGAATCCATCGGCGTTCAGCATTTGCTTAAAATACCCTTGACGGTACAACAGCCCGATACCAACCAATGGCAGCCCCATATCCGATGAAGCTTTCATGTGATCCCCAGAGAGAATCCCAAGGCCGCCGGAATAAATAGGCAGAGCCGCATCCATTCCGTATTCCATCGAGAAGTATGCTACAACATCCTTGTAGTTCCCCCGGTACCAGGTATCGCCTTTTTTATAGCGTTGAAACCTGTCATAAACTTCCTTGAGAGCCGCAAGGTACGAATCGTCATTTGCGGTCTGCGCAAGCCGTTCCTGGCTGACCATTCCCAGTGTCCGTATAGGACTTTGCTGAGATTTAAGCCAGGCATCAAAGTCCAGCCTGATAAAAAGCTGAACCGCGTCATAATTCCACGATAACCAAAGATTGCGGGCAATCTCCTCTAAAGGTTTTAATGCCGCAGGGAGTTTTGGTTTAACTGTATATGTTGATACGTTCATATATTAAGTTTATGGCGGTTTTTACATTATGTCAATGGAGCTTTGGCTATGTTATTTACAATATTCGGCCATAACACTGGATAATTTTTGTGTCATTGACAGTATTTGAAAATAACCAGTTTTCATCGATTCACTTTGTTCTTTAAGTTTATTGAGTGCGACAGTAACTTCGTTGCTTTTTGTTGCCAGATCGTTAAAAGTATCGATCAATTCAGTCATGGTTCCTGCAAAACCGTTTATATCTCTGGATATTTCTGCAATCCGGTTTTCGGTATTGGCGGATTGTTTTGTGGTAACCGAAATTCCATCAATAATGGTTTTTAAGGTTATGGAAATATTCCGGGAATTTACACGAGTATTGTCTGCAAGACGGCGAATTTCGTCGGCAACTACCGCAAACCCCTTTCCTGCTGCTCCGGCGTGAGCGGCTTCAATTGCTGCATTCATGGATAAAAGGTTAGTATTTGCCGCAATTGCACTGATAATGTGGATTGCATCCGCTATACCTCCCACAGATTCAGAGATAGTATTAACCGACTGAATGGTTTCCTGCATGGATTCCTGCCCCTGAGCGGCAGTTTCTATCAACATCTTTATGGTATCTTGTTCCCTGCGTGAAATTTCTGAAGTGTGTCTTATCGAACTTATCATTATTTCCGTTGCAGTTGATGAATCATTTACCGATGTTACTTCCTGATCGACTGTTTCGTCCATTTCATGTATCAGTTTGTTTATCCCTTCGATAAGGCTGGAGGCGTGTTTGAGCTGCTCCCTGAGCTGCCGTTCTGTCTCCGCAGCCATTTCTCTTTCATGAATGTCCATAAACAGGCCGGCTACCCGTAAAGGAACTCCATTCGCATCACGAATAGTTTCGCCTAATGCCTGAAACCAACGATATTCGCCGGACTTTAATTTGCACCGGTATTCAAGATTATACGGCGTATTGCCCGAATGATCCGACAAATGTTCGACAAAAGCGTTTAAAGTTCTTTCTTTATCTTCTGGATGAAGACGATCAACCCAGCTGCTGGTTAAGTTGGGGAAATCAATTTCATTTTTAAAACCCAGCATTCTGCGGAATTCGTCCGACCATGTGAATTTGTTGTTTGGATTGGCAGGATCACCTGCAACTACGTTCATGTCCCATAAACCGGTATGTAAAGCTTTATTTGCAAGTTGAAATTTCATAATATCATAGCGCATATTGTCCTGGTTAATTTTTATTGCCTTTGAAAAATTTTCGAATATTTCTTTAATTTCCGGCGAAATTTCAGCGGTTGGTGCTTTAACAGAAAAGTCTGCGGATTCACATTCCGCCAATAAACGTCTGCTTTCTGACAATAAAGCTCCTATGCCAAAGCTCTTGTTGGCAGATTGTTTAATGTTATCTTTTTTAGAAAACATAATACCATCCTTATCCTTATCGTATATTAATTATACAACAATTTTCTTTATTATTCATTGTTTTCTTTAAGAGATTCAAACATTGAAGAGAATGGAGAAACGATATCTATTTTGGAATCCCAAATATTTTGATCTTCCTGTTCGCGGGTAACAGTTTCATAAATACTGCTAAAATCAAATTCACTTGCAGATGCCAGTAACCCCTTGCTGATGGATTCCGATTCTGGATCATATTTACAAGCTGTAGCCAAAAGACCGCCTTTTTTAGTTCTTCCAATTTTTTTCTCTGTCCGCCTTAAAAGACCGATTTGGGTTTCTTCATCGGCAGGTTCCAGATAAAAACCTTCAAAAACTTTAATATCATCTATGTTTTTAATTTCTTCAATTGCAGAAATTAATTCTGATTCTTCAAGAATCTCAATGTCATCGATTTCTTCGAGGGCTTCGGTTTTCTCGAAACCTTCAACTTTTTCCTCGATTTCTTCAATTTTTTCGAGGGTCTCGGCTTCTTCAAGCGCTTCCGCTTCCTGGATTTCTTCAATTTCTTCGAGGGTCTCGATTTCCTCAAGCGCTTCCGCTTCCTGGATTTCCTCGATTTCCTCAAGCGCTTCCGCTTCCTGGATTTCTTCAATTTCTTCGAGAGTTTCTACTTCTTCGAGTACCTCCAGAGCTTCGTGTTGAATTGGAGAATCTGGTATATCGATACTGCTGCCGGATTTGATTACTGTAAGCAGTTCATCCCATGAATTATCGATAATAATATCAACGTTTTTTTCCATGTGGGACTTTAATTTAAGGTTCCGTTTTATGTCTAATTTAATCTCGTCCCGGCGCTGCTCAAGCTCCAAAATCCATTTGGCTCTTTCCCGGTTTGACTTATTTACATATAATTGCTCAAAAAGTTTTTCGCGCAGGTTTTTTATCCTGTTTCGTACAACTGTAAGTTTATTTGCTTTTAGATTTGACAGGAAAAACAACAACAAATAAAACGAAATAAATATGGAAAGATTTAAGAGAAGTTTCATGGAAGCAGGAATCGAAAATAAATAATCGTTTATCAAACGGCCAAAGAAAAGACCATTATGTGTTTTTGATGAAACTAAAGAAAATTTAATCCCCGATTCTTCTGAATCAATGGTAACGTGGCTCATTTCGTTATTCCAAATTGCGGATATTTTTTCTAGTATTTCTGTTCTTGATGAATCCACACCCATGATTCTGGGAATTCCCAAAAGAACACCGGGAGGATCTCCAAGTATAGAAACATTTTCGTTTATTTCCAGCCGTCCTTCGGCGATTAACTTTTCTGTTAATGCCCTGACAGATACGGTAAAAAGCGCAGTTCCCCTGTAAACTTCCATTGAATCGTTAAATGGGAACGAATAAACTATCCTGTCGGTTTGATCATCCATTGTAAATTTCGCATAACTACCGGATGGAACACTCACTGTTTCAAAAGGCAGCGCTAAAGGGTCTTCATTGTAATTTCGATATGCGGTTGAATAATTGTTTTGGCTGATAATATCGCGGGGTGATGTTGAAAAATGAATCCTTATTCCGTTACTGTCAACAAATTGAACAGACTGAAGCCCAATGGTAGTTTCCAGCATCATCCCATATATTCTTGAACGTTCAAAAATATCTTCTGCATTTTGGTTATGTAAAAAACTGCTGCGGATGGCCGGATAGTTAAGCGAAGCAGCAAATCTTCTTTGAAGATAAAAAATGTGGTTTTCAACTATGTCAGCATCTATGACATTTTCTTTGATATATGAATTCAAAACAGAAGGGTTGTAAAATCGCGCCTGGATAAATTCCAGCAGCTCATTATCAGTCAGCCAGAAAAAACCAGCAAAAAGGAGGAGAGAAATTACTAATACCAGCAGCGGTTTAAAAAATGTTGACAAACTATTTACCCGTTTCTTCTATAGTATCGGCAGTTTTCCTGTGCAAATTCGCTTTTTTTGCCCAAACCGCTTTATGGCTGGGGAGGCGGAGCTTCAGCCGCAGGTTGTATTACGGGGTTAATTCCAAGGTTTTTCATCTGTTCATCCGCCTCTTTTTGAGCGCTGTATTCATACCGTAACTGATTGGCTTTGACAAAAGAGTTTTTTAGGGCAGATAATTCAGGTTTTACCCCTTTGATTTTATCTCTGCCTTCTGGAAGAACGTTTGTTTTGAAAAAATCATCCAGTGCGCTAATGGTTCTATGAAGATTTTGAATTTCCTTGATATATTTCTCAAGATAAACGATTATCTGGTCTTCTGTCATGACAGCAAGTTTATTATATGCAGGACCGCGGGCTAAACTGCTTAAAATCTTGCCTCTTTTTTCCAATTCGTCCCTAAATTGATGGAAATTTAGCTTTTCTTTTAACGGCAACCCTTTGGTTCCATCCGGGTATTCAACAATGTAGATTACTGGGTCTGGTTCCGCTTTGGTCATTTGTTTAATCAGGTCTTTTAACTTTTCTAAAAAACCTTTCTTGCGGCTTTCCATAACAGCTTGATTTTCGTCAAATTTTGAAACAATTTCGGCAAGTGTGCTTGATGAATTGCCAATAACCTGAATACCATCAAGAAGGATTGCCTTAAAATCAACAACTTGTTTTGCGATTTTGGGTTTATCATCCACTATTCTTAACGAATTAAGAATCGCATCTCTCAAATCTATACCGCTTGGGGAATAATCTTCTTTGATAATCTCCTCTATCAATTCCCTATAAAAAGGCTGTCCAGGCATTTCTGTGGGCGCTTTTTTCCTGATGTTTTCCAGCGTAGCATCGCTTGCAGACATACTTTGAGTGATTTTTTTTCGGATATCAAGTTTGTATCTTTCTCTGTAATAGGTGCTAAGATCCTTTATTGTCCTCATTATTATATTGGTTGTTTTTGACAATCTGGAAAGACTTTCGCTGATAATCCCAAGAGTAATTGCATCAACACCCACTTTTGACTGATTGGTTATGTATACAACCGACCTAGTCATCATACTTTGCGAATCCGCAGAAAAACTAACCCAGTCGATATACCGGACAAGCCCCACAATTCTTTTCATACGGTCAAGATTAAGAAAATCCACACCCAGTTGATAAAAATTGACCAAAAAATCCAGTTGATTATCATAATTTGCAAGCCGGATAGTGAGCTGCTCAATCCGTTTTACTTCCGGGAAACTGCTGGAATCCGGTACTTCAATTTCGCTGATTTTGGCTTCCTGTTTATAAGGATCTTCATCTATTAGTTTTTTCTTTAAATAAATGTTATACAATGTTGCAAAAGAGGTGTGAAATACCCTTAACTCTTCCTTGAATTTCCCCAATTCGGTGTGTTCCAGCCATTCTTTTCTGGCTTCCAGTACCTGTCCAAGCGTATCAATGTAGTTGATTTGTCCATTTTCTGCCATCTATATTAATTATGGTATAAATTCAAAAAAAATGCAAATATAGCTGCGGCTTAGTAAAGGCTCTTTAAATAGTCCTACTCATTATCACGACTTGCATAAACCTGTCAAAATCACTATCATCATAAAATATGAATTGTAACCCAGCAAATCCAAACGGATCAGAAAAACTTGATGTATGGCAGGAAACCTTTCCCATACGATTCGGTGTAATCGATAAATCAGACAGACTCACCCTGGACGCAGTGTTCCAGTTTTTTCAGGAAGCGGCAATCAGCCATGCGCAGAACCTGGGAGTTGGACGCGAAGATATGGCAAAAGCAGGCCAGGTCTGGATCATTTCGCGAATGTCTGTTTTGGTAGACAGGCGGCCAAATTACTGTGAAGCTGTTTCACTTCGCACATGGCCGCGGGGGTTTGAAAGACTTTTTGCAATCAGAGATTATCAGATCAAAGACAAAGATGAAAAAGCCGTCATTTCTGCCCGCAGTGCATGGTTAATCATTGATATCGATAAACGCCGCCCCATAAGACCGGAGTTTTTTAAAGATCTAATGCCATTAAATGAGGGATTGGAAGCCGTTTCTGCGGAAGCAAATACGATCATCAGCCTAAAAGAACAGGAAAGTCTACAAAAAGCCGCAGAAAGAAAAGCGCTTTACACCGATCTTGACTACAATGGACACGTAAACAATGTTCGTTATATCCAATGGATAGAAGATTCACTTGATCCTGTGCTTCTGGAAAATGCCGGTAAACTGCGCCTGGACATCAATTATTTGAGCGAGATTATCAGCGGTGAAACGATTTCGCTTTTTTCTGCTCCAATCCAGATTGATAATAACGCTTGTCAAACTTTTGCTTTTGAAGGCAGAAAAACCGAAAGTAATACCGCTGCATTCAGAGCAGAATTAAAAATATGGTGACATCTGAGGCAATGCAAAACTCGGTTGGTTTTGGGATTGCCTCATCTATTCAATAATTAAAAAATAGCTTATACTTTATCACCAATGTATTTAAGGAGAAAAAAATGGTAAACAAAAAAAAAGCACTAGGAATGTTAGTAATCGTGCTGGTATTCGCAATAATGGTTATTGGGTGCAACAGAACAGGCGCTTCTTCACTTGAAGGAATATGGATTGCCGAAGACGGTTCAGAATTAGAACTGAATGACGGGAATTTTGAAGTTAGGTATGACCAAATAATAATTGCAAAAGGAACTTATACAGTTAGTGGAGACAGTAAAACACTGATAAACACCCATTATAATGGACTTTTTCTGGATTTAGGGCCGGAATTATATACAAGAAGTGAGTTAGAAGCAATTTTAAAAAGTGAATACGATTTTCCAATAGAGGAAATGGATGAATTTTTTGAAGCAGATTTTCTTGATTACATTGACCAATTTCTGGATGAAGTTTTTGAAATGGTTGTTTTTAACTTTTCCATTACTGGTAATACCCTTGCCTGGACAATGGATGGAATACCTGTACTCTCGTATACCAAAAAACAATAACGCAGTTGCCAGGCGTTATAAAGCGCTTGGCGGAACCACAATTACATTTGCCGCATTCCCGTCTCGTGTGTAGATACGATCTGGGTTGTAGGGGTCGGTGAATCGCCGGCCCCTATTGAAAAATACATATTGATAAGTGCCAGGCGGCAGCGGAATAGTGACACTGTACACACCCGCAGGGCCTTCTCTCAATTCGTACATGAAAGGATCCCATCCGTTAAAACTACCGGCAACAGTGACGGTCTCTCCCGATGGCCCCCAGAATTGGAAAACCAGGCCTTCTGGAAGACCATTTAGGGGATTTGGCCTAATCGTTCTGGGCGGTATGTGCAGTAATGACATGGTCAGGCCGGAAGCAGGGTCGCGGCGGCTAAGCGGGTTAGCGGGATCTGTCGTCCATAAACCGTTAATTATCAGCCTGTATTCCAGTTCCCTCATATGATCCGGAATCCGGTACACATGGAACTGAATTCCCGAATCCTTGTATTCGCTGGGAGTTTTCTCTCCTGGTAAAAGAATAGGATTAAAATAGTCTTGCGGGATATGAAGCGGCCTAAACCAGTAAGTTTTACCAAAAAATTCGTGAGCAAAAGCGATTCCAACCCGCCGTAAGCCCGAATCTGCGGTGAAAATCACAAAATTCTCGTGAATTGCAGGCTCACTCGGCCTTTGGAGGGATAATAATAGATTAATCAACTCATTGGATTCCCAATCCTCGGAATTCGCCGCCGTAAAGGAAAATGAGACAATTACAATGAAAAGAACGAATTTTCTAATCGTTTTCATACATTCTTTACAATTATCGGTCGATATATAATTATCTTAATATGCCAACTATAAATGAGCTAAAAGAGTTTAGAGCCTCATTCAACAACATTGCAAAAGAGAGAGAAGATCTTTCTTCTCAAAACATACCTTTTGACGAGCTCGCTCTTCCAACTACAGAAGCGCCTCCATTTTACTATTCCCGTGAGACAGAAGTTTCAGATGAGCAGCCTGACGATATTCCTGATTTATCTGCTACTGATCAGGATGCCGGCGGCTTTGACTTTAGCTCTTTTTTAAGTGACCTTACCAGTGAAACAACCCCGCCTCCCTCTGACAATCTTGATGATCTTCTTGGTGGTACAGCAGAGGATACCTCTTCATTAGATTCATCAGGGTTGGATGATCTTCTTGGTGGTACAGCAGAGGATATTGCTCCATCAGATTCATCAGGATTGGACGATATTCTTGGCGGCATGGACGAAGGTTCTTTTCCAGCCGATTTATTATCAGGACTCTCTGATGATATGGAATCTGATATGGAATCTGACTCAAGTGAAGAAATTCCCTCTGATAATTTTAGCGATTTTGAGTTTCCTGCGGACGAAAGCGAAACTGGCGAAACAAACCTGGATTTCCCTCAGGAATTTCAAGAGCCATCTGATGACATCTACAGCGAAGGCGGTATCGACCTGGGCGGGGAGTCAATGTTTAACACTCCAGAGTCAGATATCCCAATGTCAGATATCCCAATGTCAGCTGACTCAATGTCAGATGACTCAATGTCAGATGACTCAATGTCAGACTTCATGTCAGATGACTCTGTTGAGTCAGACTCTACAGACTTTGACTTAGCGGACATGGGCTTTACTGAATCGGACTCTATCGAAACTGATTCTGCTGAATCCAGTCCAACGATAACGGACTCTGAATTCGATAGCTTCGATTTTCCTCTGGACAACTTCACTTCTGACGAAACTGCGTCAGATACCTCGATGTCAGATGACTCGATGTCAGATTTTGATCCGTTTGCTTCTCAAGCCGATGATTCGGAACAATCCGCGGAACAATCCGCGGAACAATCCGCGGAACAACCTGTCGAAGATACCTCTTTAGATGATATTTTTGGGTCAGCTTTTTCTCCAGAGTCAGACACCACTTTTCCAGGATTAGATGATATTGAGTCTGGCAGTGAAAATACAGATTTTGGGCAAACTGAGTTTGAACAAACGGGGTCTGAAGAATCTCAAGATCAGGAATTTGGCAGCGATGATTTTCATATTCCCGGACTTGATGATATATTTGATAAATCAAAACCCGGATTAAATATCAATCTTCCGCAGAAAAAAAGCTCGTTTTTTAGGCGTAAAAAATCAAAAGCAGAAGAACCGCCTGATGTTCAATCAATCGAAGAAATCGCATTAAGTCAGGATGATTTAAGCAGTTTACTAAAAACATTGTCTGTGTATCCGCTAAATTTAAGGATTGCCTGTCAGGAAGTAATTGCGGAGCAGGTTATTTTGCCTCAGCAATTATCAAGATTAATCAGACTTCTGATTGTCGGCGCTCATGTGAAGGAAACCGCCGCCCTTATAGAAGAAATTACCGGTAAGGCGATTGTAATACCTAAAAGTTTTGAAAAAGGCACAGGTTTGGCTTTTGAAGCGGAACAGGCAAGTTTTGCCTACATTTTTGTTAATAATTTCCTTCCGGTTTTTAGGTTAATTGCTGTCATTGCATTGTTTGCAGCTTCAGTTGTATATCTTGGTTACCGGTTTGTCTACATACCAATGGTGGCCGAGTCTTTGTATCAACGCGGCTATGAACGAATTGCAGCCGGTGAATATCAGCGGGCAAATGAGCTGTTTCATCAGGCTTTTACTTTGCATCGTAAAAAAAGCTGGTTTTACACTTATGCCGAAGCATTCAGGGATCACCGGCGTTTTATGCTTGCAGAAGGAAAATACGAAGAACTTTTAAGATTTTATCCGCGGGATAAAAAGGGAGTTCTGGATTATGCCAACTTGCTTAGCAATTATATGTTTAATTATGACAGGGCAAATAGACTGTTGCAAAGGGAGCTTCTTGATTATGCTCCTAACGATGTTGACGGCCTTCTTGCGGCGGGGGATAATTTCCTTGCCTGGGCCGACTCTGATCCATCAAGGTTTTTTGACAAATACGAAGATGCCCGTTATTCCTACGCACGGGTTCTGGAAATTCAGGGGTGGCAGGTACCTGTTGTTGAACGGATGCTGAAGTACTTCATTCGTATAGACGATCTAGGTGAAGTTATTCATCTGCGGAGATGGTTTGAAAGTAATAACAGGCGAAAGCTTTCTCCCGAATCTCTTGCAGAGCTTGGCGGCTATCTCCTGGATAAACAGCTTGAAACTCCAAGGGGTGTACCTAATCCGTTTATCGAAAGTATAGAAAGTGTACGGAATATGTTATTGCAGGCAGTTGGGGAAAATCTTAATCTGCCGGAGCCCCATTATCATCTTGCACGTTATCATCATTGGCTTGGCAACACTCAAGAAGAGCGGCTGACTCTGGAAAATGCCATTCGTGCGTTTGACCTGGCCAGCACCGAAGACAATAGGCGGCGTCTTAATCGAGTTGATGCACATTATCGTTATTCCAATTTACTGGTAAATAACAGGGAATTCTTTCCTGCCGAAGAACATCTGGTTATTGGCATCGAGTTATTCGAAGAATACCTAAGGAGAGATTTGATACGCGCCACTCCTCAATTAGGCCGGCTCTATGCTGCCAGAGGGGATCTTGAATTCTACGTTAAAACAGGCGACAGGCAAGCTGCAACAAATGCGCTAAGATTTTACAATCTAGCCGAGAGATACGACCATGCGCCGCCCGAAATCCTGTTCCGCATGGGTGCGGCTCATTATCAGCTTGAAGATTGGGGAAATTCACTAAATTATCTTACAAGAGCTTCTGTTGATATGCCGTTGAACAGGCGGCTGCTCCATGCACTCGGCAATGTTTCTTATCAGCGCGGCAATTACTTTGCAGCACAGAGCTACTTTAACCGCCTGCTGGATGTTCTTGAAAATCAGCGTGTCCGCCTGCCTGTATTGCTGCCTAACGATAATGTGCAATTCCTGGAGATTGGCGAACGCTTGATGATGGCGCGCAATAACGCGGGCGCTGTCTACGAAGCCCTTGCCGAACAAACCGGAAACAACGAATTCCGCTCCCGTGCCATGTCTCTGTACTCCGAGTCTGCCCGCGCTTGGGATTCCATCACCAGAAACCCCGAAACCATGACACGAATGCGCCTTTCCGATGTCCCAGGCGCTCCAGGGATCAATCTTGGTTACCTGAATGCAAATAACCTGATTCGTCCCGGAAGCGACTACAGCCCTGCGGTCTTTGTGCGGATAGACAGAGACGGAATCGAACCTTCCAACTGGGAAAGACTGGCTCCTTTTGGCGGAATGTAAGCAAGCAAATTTGCATTGTCCCCCAGAACCCTTTACACAACCCCGCAAAAATCCTACACTAAGCTTACGGTATAAGTTTGTCTGAGCTGCCGTTAATCCAATTTGTCAGACCCCGTTGTACGGGAAACTTGTAGGAGGACTTTTTATGAGCGCAGCAATCAGGCTCAAGAGATTTGGAACAAAAAAGCGGCCTTATTACCGCATTGTTGTTATGGACAAGATGGCGCCTAGAGATGGAAAAACTATCGATGAGCTTGGCTATTATCATCCTATCGAAGCAGAAGATAAACAGATTGTTTTTGATGCGGAAAAAGCCAAAATATGGCTGGCAAAAGGCGCAAGTGTATCCGATACGGTTCGCAGGATTTTCAACAAAAAAAACGTCACCGTAAAGTAACAACAGGAAAAACAATATGGAAAAAGATTTAATTGAATATCTGGCGAAATCCCTTGTGGATGATCCTTCTGCGGTAAATGTAAATGTTGTAGAAGGGGAAAAATCCACTATTTTGGAATTGAGGGTGGCAAATGGCGATATTGGCAAAGTAATTGGTAAACATGGCCGCATTGCCAAAGCGATCAGAACTGTGCTTCAGGCTGCCAGCGCTAAAGCCGGAAAACATACCACATTGGAAATTCTTGACTGATAAATTTGTTATTGGGCTGGTGGGAGCCCCTTTTGGAGTAAAGGGATTTGTAAAAATCCATTCCTGTTCGGGAGAAATTGAGCATCTTTTAAAGCTGCAATCGGTTGTTATAAGCCAGGACGGGAAAGAGCGGGAACTTAAAATCGAAGAAAGCACCCCTTACCCCCCCGCTGTATTGATGCGCTTTGCAGGTATAAACAGCCCTGAAGCTGCAAAAACCCTGAATAGAGCGCAATTAATTGCAAATCGGGAGCAGGCTGCCCCGTTGAAAGATGGCGAGTTTTACATCGAGGACTTAAAAGGGCTGCCCGTACTCACAGCAGATAGCGAAGTCATCGGCGCTATAACAGATATTATCGATGGCGGCGGCGGAGAGTTAGTCGAGGTAAAGCTTAACTCCGGAGAAAAACGCTTGATACCTTTCAGGAAGGAGTTCATTACCGAGATAAACCCAGAGAAAGGCAAAGCAGTACTTCAAAACTTATGGATTTTAGAGTGATAAACCTATGAAATACACAGTTTTAACGCTATTTCCAGAAATCACCGATGCTTTTTTTGCCAATTCAATCATGGCAAAAGCGATAAAACGTGGAATTATCGAGTATCAAGCGATAAATATCCGTGATTTTGCCGCTGACAAGCACAAAACCTGCGACGATGCACCCTACGGCGGCGGTCCGGGAATGCTCATGCTGCCCGAACCGCTTGCCCGTGCTCTGGAATTTGCCGGCGCTTCGACAGGCTCAGCGACCGGCGCTTTAGGGTCAGTGGCCGGCACTGTCACTGAGCCTGTCGAAGTGAAAGAAAAAAAGGTTATATATCTTAGCCCTTCTGGCCGATCATTTAATCAGGAGCTAGCAAAGGAACTGGCTCAAGAACAGGAGTTAATCCTGATTTGCGGACGGTACGAAGGCATCGATCAACGTATAATCGATCGCTATGTTGATGACGAAATCTCAGTAGGGGATTACGTTCTTTCTTCGGGCGAAGTGGCAGCGCTGGCGATTATCGACGCTACATACCGGCTGGTGGATAGCGTAATTTGTGCAAATTCGCTGGATGAAGAAAGCTTTTCTTTGGGACTTTTGGAGTATCCCCAGTTTACACGACCTGAAGTTTTTGATACAATTAAGGTTCCAGAAGTTCTGTTGTCGGGGCATCACGAGCAGATACGGCTTTGGCGCCTTGAAAAAAGGGTCGAAAAAACCTTGCGTCAAAGACCGGATTTAATACAGCAAGGCAGGGAACTTGGGATTTTTAACAAGGAAATAAACGGCATTATAGGTAAATATCAAGGAGAAAGTAATGAACGAAATTCAAGCCATTGAAGCTGCACAAATGAAATCAGAACTCGATCAATTTAAAGTTGGAGATACAGTTAAGGTTCACTTTAAAATCGTAGAAGGAAAAAATGAGCGTGTACAGATCTACGAAGGTCTTGTCATCGCAATGAAGAATTCCAAAGTGGGAAAAACTTTTACGGTAAGAAAAATATCCTACAGTATCGGTGTGGAAAGAGTTTTCCCGCTTCATTCCCCGCGCATCGTTAAGGTAGAAGTTGTACGTCCCGGAAAAGTCAGGCGGGCAAAGCTCTACTACATCCGTCAGAAGATCGGCAAGGGTGCAAAAATTAAGGAACTTATCATCAAAAAAAGCGCCAAGTCCGCTGCGGCTCTTGTTACCGGGCAGGAAAGCTAGGTATCAAAAGTATTCCCTTATTTATAGGTATGGAGCTATAAATTTGAGGTTAAAAAATGAATGTATTAAATACAAATGATTTAAGACCGGGTCTGATTTTTTCCCAGCCGGTGTATGCGGATGGGAGAAACATGCTTGTACCTGCAAATGTTCCTCTTCGTCAAAAGGATATTGATCTTCTTGTTTCCTGGGGTATTGATATTGTAAAAACCGATGGGAATATACTGGAACCAGAAGAAGAAAAAAAAGAAGAAAAAAAGAAAAGTGTACAAGAAGAAGTAGTACCAGAAAAGAAAACGTCCAGCAAATTTTCCATCAGCGATGTTCAATCAAATTCACCTCCATATCGTGCTTATAAAAATCTGATCGAAAAATTAAACTCTCTTTTTCTGAATTTAAAATCCGGGGATGATGTTGATGTGCGCATGGTTGATAAAATCACCGATCAATTGCTTCAGGATTTAAGGGATCATTTAGGCGCTTTTATTGGCTTCATTCTTGGCGGAGAAGTTGCTGGAAACGAATTGGCAAAAAGTTCTGTTAATACTGCAATTCTTTCGGCCTTGACAGCTTACGAGCTTAAACTGCCAAATCATAAGATAAACAATATTGTTTCGGGAGCGCTATTGCATGATGTTGGCATGCTCAGGTTATCCAAAGGCATTACCGAAAAAAAGGGCGCTTTAACCGAAGCGGAACTTGAGCAGATAAAAGGCCATTCAATGTATTCCTCAAAAATCGTTGCAAAAGAGCTGTTCTGTCCGCATGAAGTAAACCAAATTGCTTTACAGCATCACGAACGATGGGATGGTCAAGGTTATCCCGAAAAACTTATGGGGCAGGCAATTTATATTGGCGCCCGGATTGTATCAGTTGCCGATGCCTTTGAAGCTATGGTAAGCAAAAAATCTTATAGGGATTCTTTAAGCGGATATCAAGCGGTAAAAAATCTTCTTGCCGATAATGCCCGCCGTTTTGATCCGGCAGTAATAATGGCATTCACAAAAATAATGGGTATTTATCCAATTGGTTCAATTGTCCGGCTAAATGACGGCTCTGTAGCAAGGGTCATTAATGTACATGCCAATGCTCCGGTTAGGCCTGTAGTTGAATTATTGTTGGATAAAAACGGCAATGAATATGATTCAAAAAATAAAAAAAACGTCGATCTTTTAAGTGACAAAACTATTTATATTAGACAAGCAGTAGATCCTTCGGAATTATCAATTTAAATGAGTTTACATAACAAAAAGTTGGGGAAAGATGGCGAGGAGCGGGCTGTTATTGCACTTGAATCCGCAGGTTTGGAAATAATCGCTAAAAATTATCGTTCAAAAACCGGCGAAATTGACATTATTGCCCTTGAAAGTGAAACAATTGTCTTTGTTGAGGTAAAAAACTGGTCTGTTTTTGGCATGGAAGACCTCAGATATGGTGTTGATATAAAAAAACAGCGAAAAATCATTAAAACAGCTAAGTTTTTCCTATTAGAAAATCGAAAATATAGTAACATGATAATTCGTTTTGATGTTGTATTTGTCAGCAATAATTCTGTAAACCATCTTGCGTCGGCCTTCACGGAGTGTGTATGATAAAAGAACAGACTTTGAAAGATATTAAACCCGACCGCGTAGAAATTCTTAGGCAGCGTTTAAATGACGAGAATTATATTCATGCTGCTATTCAAAGACTGGCTCTTATAATGAGCAGGCAATTAATGGAAATTTCCAAAGAAGGTATTTATTATGAGCGGAAGAGGCGGAAGTAATCGCAAAAACCGGCATCGTTTTGGGCGTAGAGATGAATCTCAAAAACATGGTAGAAAATCTAACGAGGGTATTTTTCCCGAACCAAAGTTCGAAAAAAACCGTGATAATACCCATGAACGTCCGCGCTGGACAGCGCCTGTACCGCCTGCCAATCCTGTCACTACACCCAGTTGTCCATGGTGTGGAAAGCCGATAAAAGATGTTTCTACCGCAATCTCCGATAAAACGTCTGGTCTTCCCGTTCACTTTGATTGTGTATTAACACGAATCACCGAAATGGAAAAACTTGATAAAAACGACAGTGTCTGTTACATCGGCGGCGGCCGTTTTGGAATAGTCCATTATAATAACCCGCCAAATATGAAAGACTTTTCTATCAAAAAAATACTTGAATGGGAAATCAAAGATAAACAGTACGAGTGGCGAAAACCCTTTAGCGATTACTTTTCTTTAACGTAAGGATTTATCTAAGGAGTGTAAAATGGTTGGAATAATTGGTGCGATGGAGAATGAAATTAGCCTTCTTTGTGAAACAATGGGGGATTTCTTTACAGAAAAAATTGGCGGTTTTGATTTTTTTACCGGAAAAATCGAAGGAAAAGAAGTTGTAGTTCTACGCTGCGGAATTGGCAAGGTGAATGCTGCTGTTGGCTGCGCATTGCTCATTCAAAGCTTTAACCCCAATTATATTATCAACACCGGTTCGGCAGGCGGCATCAAACCTGAATTAAATGTGGGAGACGCTGTCATTTCTACCGGGCTTGTTTATCATGATGTTGATGTTACTGCGTTTAATTATTTACCGGGCCAGCTTCCGGGGCAGCCGCAGATTTTCCCGGTGGAAGAAAGCCTTGTTCAGCTTGCCGAAAATGCCGTAGACGAACTAAAGCGGGAAAAAATACTTCCTGATTCGTTTAACCACTGCCGCGGCTTGATTGGGTCGGGAGATGCGTTCATGCACGAGGTTGAACGTATTAACGCAGTCTGCCGCCTTTTCCCGGATTTAACCGCAGTAGAGATGGAAGGCGCTGCCATCGCTCATTGCTGCCGGCTTTTTGCCATTCCTGCTCTGGTTATTCGCTCTCTTTCTGACATTGCAGGCAGCGAATCGCCCATGAGTTTTGCAGAGTTCCTGCCGATTGCGTCAAAACATTCTGCACAGATTGTTATAAGTTTGGTTAAAAGTGATTTACTGTTTTAGTTAAAATAACTATCACGGTGATACCGTGGTATTACCGCGGTATTACCGAGGTGTCTTTGCAACTTCACAAATTCGGCGTGCTATTTTGTTCAGAGAAACCTGCTCCATTACATGGCCAAGTTCGTATGCTACACGCGGCATTCCGTAAACAACGGAGCTAGGTTCGTCCTGGCCAAGGGTCATTCCGCCTTCTTTGTAAATCGTTCCAAGATGCTGCGCTCCATCCCGGCCCATACCAGTCATGATTACGCCAAGCGCGCTGTTGGTATATGACATTGCCACCGATGCAAAAAGAACATCCGCAGAAGGCCTGTGTCCAGAAACCAATGGAGCATCCGAAAGACGGACAACATTGCCGGAGGTTTTTTTCTCGATTTCAAGATGTTTGTTGCCCTGTGCAATAAGGATCCTGCCGGGCACGATTCCGTCTCCGTCTTCTGCTTCCTTGACTTCCAGCGGGCAAATGCGATCCAGGCTCTTTGCAAACTCATTGGTAAAACCAAGCGGCATGTGCTGTACCACTAAAATAGGCGCTTTTAAATCGGCATCCAGTTGGGAGAAAACAATGCGTAATGCATCTGGTCCGCCCGTGCTGATTCCAATTGCAATGATTTCGGTTCTACCGGGTTTGCGCATCTGTGGAGGGGGCGGAGCAGGAGCGACTGGTTTAACTTGTGCCATGTTAAAATGAATGGCAATGTCCGATGTTTTTGCGAATGGAGCTTTCTGTTCATATTCGGAAGGTGTAAGGACTTTTTTCCCTATAGATCTGCGATATGCGGAACCATAACCGAGAAGCTTGGCGACAAGATTGTTTTTGACAACATGAATGTCCTCAGAGATAGAGCCTGATGGTTTTTGGACAAAATCGCTTGCGCCCAAAGAAAGAGCTTCCATAGTTACTTCCGCTCCTTTGGAAGCAATTGAAGAAAGTATCACTACAGGAATTTCGATTCCTTGTTTTTTTCGTTCTTTTAGAAATTGAATACCGTTCATTTCCGGCATTTCCAGATCTAAAACTATAACATCTGGATTAACACGGGGGATTTTCTGTAAAGCGAACAGACCATTCATTGCTTTATCAGCAACAACCAGCCCTGGCGTATCTTCTACCATGCGGCCAATAAGATTACGCATTAACGCTGAGTCATCTACAATTAATACTGCAATTTCGTCTGCCACAAAATACTCCTAAATGTTTTTACGATACAAGGTTGCCCATTCAGTCTTTAAAAATTCAAACTTGGTATTCATTCCAAAAAGAGATTCTGAATGACCGATAAACAAAAATGACTGAGAAGCCATTGAATCATAAAAACGGTTAATAACGGAAGTTTGAGCTGCTTCATCGAAATAGATGATAACATTCCGGCAAAAAACGATATCAAAATTTCTTTGTCCAGAATCGTTCTTTAAATTATGGTAGTCAAACTTAATTTTGGATTGGACATCGGCGCGGATTTTATAACCGCCGTCTACCTTGTCGAAGTACTTTGCAAGATAACTATCAGGAATACCATCAATCCGGTTCTCGGCATAAAAACCTTCTTTGGCTATCATAAGACACTTCAGTGAAAGATCGCTGGCAAGAATGTCAAAATTCCAGGATTTGGGAAGGACTTCGCTTAAAAGCATAGCGAGAGTATAAGGCTCCTCCCCTGTAGAACAACCAGCACTCCATATCCTGATTGTACCTGGAATTTTTTTAATGTTATTTATCAATTCCGGGATAACATGCTTCTCTAATGCATCAAATTGCGCTTGATTTCTGAAAAAACGCGTTAAATTTGTCGTGATCGAATCTAAAAATCCTTTAAGTTCCTCTTTATCAGTTTTTATCTGATCAAAATAGGTTCTTACGGAATCAACGCCTTTTTCACGAAGGCGCTCTTTTAGCCGGCTTTCCAATATAGAACGATTGGTGGGTGTGAAAGTAATGCCACTTTCTGCATAGATTAGCTCACGATACAGCTCATAGTTGGCATCATTTAAAAATTGAGTTTCCGCCATATATAAATAATATATTAATAAATTGAATATGTCAAATGGAATTACGCAGAAATTAACAAATTTTTAGTCTTTTTTATGTTTATTTTAATGGTTCCAGGTGTATTGTTGATACCATATTAAATCGTTCTTCTATCATGTTTTCGATTTCGGTGGCTATTTTATGCCCATTCTCGATAGTTTCATTTTTTTCTAGTCTGATATGAAATGTAAGTTCTTTTTGAGAAATATAATTGTGTAAATGAAAATGATGCAGATGCAAATCATCTTTATATGTTTTTTTTATTTCTGCAATAATTTCCTCGATTAATTCCTTTTTTGGTTCTTCCCCCAAAATATTGGATACTGATTCCTTCATGATTTTAAAAGCTGCGAGGAAAATTGCCAGTGCGCAGAACATTCCTAAAACACTGTCCATCCACCATAAACCTGCAGCAAATCTGGTAATCAGAATGCCAATTAAAACGATTACCGATGACAGAGAATCCGATCTATGATGCCAGCCGTCGGCTGTTATAACTGGATTATTGTATTTCCGCCCAAGATAAAACGCATATTGAGACAGTATCTCTTTAACAACTATTGATATTGCAGTAACAACAATTGCCATTGTTGTATATACAGCTTCTTGTTTGTGTTGGAATCTTTCAATTGAATCGGTGAGAAATTCGTAACCTATCACCCCTAAAACAAAAGCAACAAGAATTGACGCAATTAGTTCCCATCGTCCGTGCCCAAAGGGATGTTCTTTATCAGGTTTTCTTGATGCCAACTTGGCTGCGATAACAACAAAAATAGAAGTTAGTGAATCGGACATGGTATGCCATGCATCTGCTATCAAAGCTACCGAGCCGGTTAACATCCCTACCCATAGTTTAGCTGCAAATAATGCAGCATTAACAATAACAGAAAGAATACCTTCTAAAACCTGTGCTTTAATTTTTGTCATAATAACTCTCTTCACAGGTTAAAGATAATCCTAAGGTTTTGTCAATGGGGAATACATTAAAATACTTGTATTATTTTCCACATTATAATAAAATAACTTAGGTAACGTTATTAAAAAGGAGAAATTATGTCAAGTGCAAATGTACAGATGCTGATTGGCCTTGGAGTTTACATGGCCGTAATGATCAGTATAGGTTTATGGTATTCCAGAAAGGGTAATACAAATCCCGAGGATTATTTTTTGGCAAAGCGGCGTTTTGGCCCATGGTTGACATCCATGAGCGCTCAGGCCTCGGATATGTCCGGCTGGCTGCTAATGGGACTTCCCGGAGTTGCCTTTTTTCTTGGGGTTGGAGAAGCGTTCTGGACAGCGCTGGGTCTCTTTATTGGCACATGGGTAAACTGGGGTCTTGTTGCCAAAAGGCTTCGATCATACTCACAGATTGCGAACAATGCAATAACCCTGCCGGAATTTTTCAGTAAGCGTTTTCATGATAATAAACGGATACTCCTTGCGATTGCTGCCAGCATCAGTTTACTTTTCTTTTCTTTTTATGTTGGCTCACAGCTCCTGGTTGTAGGAAAACTGTTCAATAGTCTGTTTGGTTTAAATATGTTAATCATGGTTATTGTCAGTGCAATAGTCGTTCTGTCATATACATTGATTGGCGGCTTCCTTGCGGTTGGTATAACCGATCTTATTCAGGCATTAATAATGGTAATTGCTCTTGTTTTTATATTTATTTTTGGCTTTTTTTATGCCGGCGGTATTTCCGGCATTACCGAAAATTTACAGAATTTTCCCGGCTTCCTTGATTTCTTTGGTGTTGCAAACCCAATCATGGTAGCAAACGCAGATGGAGGCATGAGTCAACAGGTAATAGGCGGAGTTGCCCAGTTCAGCTCCACAGGCACCTCATTCGGCTTTATTGCCATCATAAGTATCATGGCATGGGGGCTTGGTTATTTTGGAATGCCTCATGTACTGGTTCGTTTTATGGCAGTTAACAAAATCTCCAATATCCGCAAATCCCGCATTATCGCTGTTACCTGGTGTTTTATTGCCCAGTTTGCCGCTGTCTGTATCGGTCTAATTGGAAGGGCTATATATCGCGGTGATTTTGGCGATTCGGAAAGTATCTTTATTGTTATGTCTCAGAGTTTCTTCCCGCCGCTTTTTGCAGGTCTTATAATATCGGGGATTCTTGCTGCAAGTATGAGTTCAAGCGATTCCTATTTATTGATTGTATCATCGTCGTTTGCAAACGATATTTATAAGGGAATCGTTAAAAAGAATGCCAGTGAAAAAACTGTTATGCTGATAGCCCGCATTACAATGCTTGTTGTTTCGGTACTTGCCATTTTTGTTGCGCTCAATTTTGAAAAGTCTATTTTCCGTGTTGTTGCTTTTGCATGGGCCGGTCTTGGCGCTTCTTTTGGTCCTTTGGTTTTATTCTCGTTGTTTTGGAAACGAACAACCTTCCCTGCGGCTGTTGCTGGTATGATAAGCGGCGGTGTTATGGTATTGTTCTGGCGGCTTGTTGTCCGCCCTAATTTCCTTGATTTATACGAGTTGCTGCCAGCCTTTATCCTTTCGTGCCTTGTGATTTTCCTGGTAAGCTTGGTAACAAAAAAACCATCTGAGGCAATTGAAGCAGAATTTGATAAGGCAAAAGCCGCAGAATTATAAGTTTTACAGTTACAATCGTACAGCTTCAACCATGTAGCGGATGTCAAACCCGCTGGCGGCAACGCGTCTCATCTCAATCACGAAAATAACTGAACCGCCTGCGGGATCTATTATTACGTTTTTGAAGTTGTACTGGGCAACCCCCTGGCGAATAAAGTTAGGAGTGCCAACAGTGTAGTTTTTTACTTGACCGTTTGGCGAGGTGACATCAAGGCTGATATAAAATTGGGATCTTACATTCTGCCCGCTTCCGTGTATCGTGGGGATTAATTGTGCGTTATATCTATTCCCGGATAAAAAATCACGGAAAGTGATTTTTTCGCCGCGAGACGGCAGGTTATCGTTTCGGGAGATGTAAAGCGGTAGTCCCTGATTTTGGAAGTTTATATTATGACGGCTTACAATACTTGTATTGTTGGAGAGCAGCTGGTGAAAAACACCGGAACCGTCCTGGCCTGCCCTTATCGGAGTGTTCTGAGTAAAAGAAGCTCTGCCATTTTGTACAAAGTTGTTTCTGGCGACATCAACAACAAAAATTTCTGCCCAGGGTCGTAAAGACGGTGAAAGTACCCCGTATTGACCAAACATATACATTCTGCCATCAGGGGAAAATCCCAGATCGACAAAAATAGCGGTATCTCCGCCCCAAAGAGCAGAAACGCTTGTTAATATAAAAATCGAGATAAATATTACCTTTTTAAACAACATAGAGTTCCCCTTATTTCATATTATCGGTATTACATGTTCAGTCTTGAGCTGATAAAAGGGCTTTAATGTCTGAACAATTTGTAAAACAACAATGTGAATTTGTAGCCAAAGTAGGGGAAAATACGCAAAAATTTAAGTGGTTTTTGGAAACAATACCCCGCCCATTCGAATCCTTTTTCAAAAGAAGACCGGGAAGGGCGCTTTTTTTTCTCGGCAAAAACGTCAAAGATGTCGCTGCACCATAGTCTTAGGCCATCACCAAGGGGGAGTTTATTCCTGGCAATCCAGCGTTCTTTTCCCCGAATTCCCTTGCCAACAAGGAGCAGGGAAGGCGACGATTTTTTTATCGCTTTGATAATAATTACTTCATCTTGTTTTTTAAAGTAGCCGGGGTAACGTCCAACAATACGCAATCTTGGAAAAGTTTGCCGGATATTTTTTTCTGTTTTTAAAAGAACTCTATTTTTCCCACCCAATAGATAACATGAGAATTCCCGTTCTTCCAGAATTGTGAGCAAGCTGATAATAAAATCAAAAGGCATATACCGGTATGCTTTTCTTCCTGTTAAAAATCTGATGCCGCCAATCAGGCTTTTTGAAATTGGAATTACAAGAGAGGCTCCCTTTACATATGTGCGATATTCACCATATCTTCTGGCACGCAATAAATCCCATAGAGAAAGCAGCACAATATTATGTTCTTTTTTCTCTTTTAAAAGCTCATAAACATATTCGCCCAGATGTTCTGGCGCGATAATATCGAGCGGTACTCTTAAAAATTCTATTCGTTGTTTGATTTCATTTACCCTGTTTATACTTTGTTCAACTCCCACGCATCTTTCTCCAGTAAAATTATTTTAATTGCCGCTGCGCAGTAAAGAGCGGCTGTTTCCGTCCGTAAAACTGTGTCCCCAATGGTTAAAGCTTTAAAGCCATTCTCAAGGAATTGTGAGACTTCTGTTTCAGAAAATCCCCCTTCAGGCCCGATAGCCATAACTATGATCTTTGAATCATCTTTAAGATACCTATGAAGGCTAATTTTTTCAACCCCTTGATGATGAAAAAGAAGCCCAAGCGCTCCATCCTTGTTAATTTTACCCCAATAGTCAAAAACTTCGTTTATTGTTAATGGAAAGTGTAAAGCGGTACTAACTTTGGAACCGCTTTGTTGTCTGGCTTCTTTGACAATCCGTTCCCATCGGGAAAACTTTTTTTCGCCCACATTGGCTTTCCCGATTGAAAATTCAGAAACAAACGGTATTATCTGTGAAATACCGCTTTCTGCAGCCTGCCGTACAATAAGATCCATCTTGTCGCCTTTTGGCAGGGCTTGTAACAGGATGATTGGCGGGATACCGCTTTTGCAGAAGAGCCCGTTATCAAGGGATTTTTCCTCTTCACATTTACCAATGAGCAGGTTATTCCCTGTTGACAGTATTTTTATTAACGTTTCCTTCCCGCAGGGAAGAAGAGCAGGGAAAAACTCCCCAACTGCCAGACGGCGGGTTCGTATAAGATAACGATAATTTTTGCCTTCCAGCCGGATAATTCCGTCACTGTCAGGTTCGTTGTTTAGAATAAAATGTTTCATGGTTGTTTCATTTAAGTATATCTTGTTGTATGGAAATATAATATAATGTCGGCGGCGACATTAACACCGTAAAGGAGATGTATTATGAAAAAGACATTAAAATTTATTGGGATTATTGCTTTTGTTGCAATAATCGGATTTTCAATGCTTGCTTGTGGTGATGATAATGGTAGTGACTACATTAGCACAAGCGGTAGCATAACCATTACAAATCTTGAGTTCTATAATAATAAATATGCGTGGGGAGTGGGTTATTTAGGAGAAACGACAGAACTTACAACTGGTGCCAACTTTAGTTCCAGTAAAGGAATTAGTGCCGGTTTGATAAAAAATGGGTCTGTTACTTTAAAGGTTTGGACTGATGGATTAGATACTATGCCAACTAACTTTAATGGCAACGGTGCTGTGAATTTTAGTATATCTATTCTTGAGTCTTCGACAGTTGGCGGCGATCCCGCTCCTGAACCAATAGGATTGGGCTCTTGCTCTGTAATATTTACGAATGGGACAGGAAGTGGTGTATTTGAGGAACATCTATAAGAGGCACGAGATTTTTAGGATATTTTAAAACGCTCACACAAAGCCACAAGGGCAGGTTGTTTTCATGCACTGAAAATGCTAATCTGACTTATGAACATTAGACCTTCAATCGAGTTATTAATTAACAATATCAGGCAGTTAATTTCGGTGGACGAAAAAAAACTGGAGTATATCATTGCCGCACAAATAGCAGGCGGACACGTAATTCTTGCCGATTCTCACGGGGTTGGGAAAACTTCACTTGCAAGGGCTTTGGCTCAGTCAATTCGCTGGCGGCCTGTGGATTTGGCGGTTGCAGGCAGTAACGGAAATACCACCATCAAAATGGAAGGGTTTAGCCGTATTCAGTGTACGGTGGATTTGCTTCCGCAGGATATATTGGGGTTTAACCGTTTTATCGGCCATTCGGGGGAAATGATTTTTAACAAGGGCCCGGTATTTGCTCACTTTGTGTTATGTGACGAAATAAACCTGCTTACTCCCAAAACTCAGGGAAGTTTTCTGCAGGTGATGGAAGAGCAAAGCGTTACCATTGATGGCAGGCATTACAATTTAACAGATCCTTTCTTTATAATTGCAACAATGAACCTAAAGGGGGTTCATCTGTTTCCGCTTCCTACACCTCAGCTTGATCGTTTTATGATTCGCCTTTCTCTTGGTTATCCTTCCGCAGAAGACGAAACAGGAATAATCAACCGGCATGGAAAAATCGACGCATGGGATAACTTCCAGAGCGTTATAGACAGCGCGGATTTAATTCGCTGGAAAAAAATGGTTGATGATGTGCAGATGCACCCCGATGTAACTTCCTACCTTGTTAACTGTGTTCGTTTTACCAGATTGCATCCTGATATCGAAACCCCCGCAAGCCCCCGCGCTGGTGTGCGTATTTCCAGACTGGCAAGATCGCTTGCCCTTTGCCGTGGTTTGGATTATGTGTCCGTTGATTTAATTAAGGAAATTTTTATACCTGCTATGGCGCATCGTATAATTACCCGTGATCCTTCCATACTTCCGGAAACGCCGCTTTTGAATATTTTAAATACCGTACCGGTTGAATCAAAACGGGAATAATGATGCCTCGCTTTCGGCCTTTTTTAACGCCAATGGGGGGCGCTGTTTTTGTTATTACCCTGATCATTTTAATCCGCTCCCTCCTTCACCGTAATTCCTACGAAATTGTTCTTTCTTTTTTATTGCTATTTTTACTTTTGATACTTGGTGTTATTGGGGTGTGGAAATCGCGTAAACTAAAATCGTTGGAACCTAGCTGGAAGCCGCCTAACCCAATGACGGCTAACTTAAATCATGTTTGTTTGGACCAAACGCAGATTACCGGCCTTGAGGGTTCGTTGCCTCTTTTTTTTCGCCTGCACTTTTTTGTCCGGGGCCGTTTTTTCCCATGCGGCGGGAAAAAAAGCTGCCGTGTGTTTGTGGAAACTTCGGTGCCAAGAAAGGAAACCTCTGCGTTATTAGCGTTGGATTTTCCCATGTCGGGAGTGTTTCAGGGCGACGGCTATTGTCAGTTACGTGACATTTTTGGAATTTTTTCGTTTTCATGCGGATTGCCCCACAACAGAACCGTAAAAATAAGGAGCGCTCCGTGTTTTGGGAAAGAAATCAGGATAAATGCACAGTCCGGCGCAGAAGATCGCCGCAGCAAACCTTCCGTTGATGAAAAACGGTATTATATGCGTGAATACACTCCGGGCGATCGTATTCGTGACATCAATTGGAAAAGTTCTGATAAAATCGATACGCTTATTACCCGTATTTCTATGGACAATCAGGAAAAAATCAACCGGATAGAAATTCATTTTCGTAATTATAAATCAGAAGAAAAAGGACAAAAAACTTCTCTTGAGGCTTTGTGGCTTTTGGATCGTGCCAAAGCAAGATTGGCTTATTTTTTAAGAAGCTTAATGGAATTGAGTTCTTCGTTTTTATTTGATGTCACTACAGCTCAGGGGAATTGGGAAATCGAAGATCAGGATGACCTTGAAGCTTTTTTTGATGAATTGGCAGGCTTTTCGTTTTTGCCGCCGCAGAGTGAACCGTTTGTCACAAAAGGTGCGGGAGATATGTATGTTTTTTCTACAGCGTGTGATATTGGGTTGCCCGGATTCATTCTTGTGAATAATCCAAGACCCATTACTGTGTTTATTGTACAACCTTTAGAAAAAGCTGCTGCGAATTCAGAAGTTGAAATTCTTTGTCTGAATGATTTTACCTTTAATGGATGCGAGCCTGATCTTCGCTGGTTTGCTGGATCAAAAATAAAACCGTTGGGAACCCAGGCAAATAAAATCGAGCTATTTTATGCGGGGATAAAATTATGAAAAGATCTTTAATTATTTTATTTTCACTGCGGTTGTTTTTATACTTTAGTGTTATAACATTGATCTTTATACATCCCGGTATTTCTGTATCATTTGATCGTATTGGATTGATACAGTGGTTTTTAGTAATTCCGCTTATGGCAATAACAGCTTTTATTCCTGAGCAGATTGTTAAAATGCGTTATAAACGTATTTTTTATTTATCGTTTTTATCTGTACTTTCTTTGATTGCCGGTGTCTCAATCATTGGCGCTCTTAAGCTTTTTGCCGCAGGCTTAACAAGTTTTATGTTAACCGCACTTTTGTTTAATGAACACCGTACTTCGTTGTATGCCAGATTGGTTAAACTAACATCGCTTGAACCGTTCTTTTTTGCGTGGGTATGTTTGCGTCTGCTTTCACTGTCGCGATCCGGAGAAGATATTGCGGGACAGAGTATGATGCTTACTGAATTTATTCTTGTCTGGACAATGGTAGTTTTTTTATTGCATTGTGCAGTCATTTATTTATGTATTTATCCAAAAAGCTACAAGAGTGCATGGAAAGAAGGTCTCGTTTTTTTCTCTGGAGCATTGGCGCTTTTAATTGTTTTGCTTGTTGTTTTGCCCCAAGACTTTGTCCGCAATACGATAATTGACAATTTGCGTTCGGAAAGAATACCGCAAAAAATTGGTAATTCGGATTTGGATCGGGGGATTCCGCAAAGAGGCGGCGGCCGTAGAACCTTGCCGCGGGGGCAAAACGGGCAAAACCAGAGTTTACGCGGACTTTCCGAACATGATTGGCCTGGCAGGGGAGGCGGCGCTGGCGAAACCCGTCAATATATGGTAAAAATTGTCGCATCACAAGTAGAACCTGTTTATATGGGCAATGTATTTCGCGGGCGCCTTGATCCTATAGATGGATTTTTATCAAGCCGTGAAGAGCCGCTTAACTATTTGGCTGAACAAAGGCTTTTTGTTACATGGTCTAACAATGAGCCGGAAAATGATTTTGGCAGACAAAAACTGGAAGTTATTTCCCTTTCAACAATGCAGCAAAAATATTTGCCATGGCGTCCTGTTGTTGTCGATCCGATTATACTAAATGAAAATGCCGGTCCTCTTAGATTTATTCATCAAGTTGTTTCAAACATCCATCTTGGCGATCCTTTGCTGCTTGTTTCTGCGCCAACGCGCCGTTTTAGCGAGCGTGAAAAAAATGCGCTTGCTCACTATCTGGAAATCCCGCTGGAAGCGGACGACATTCTGTTGTTTACTGGTTTTCTAAACGATGCGCTTGATACATGGCAAAAAAACAAGGAAGCAATTATTCGCAGTGACCGTTATCTGCAGGAAATATTTTCTGATACAAATTTGTTTAATGATTCCGGCACCAATGAATATATGGAAATAATAATTGCCTTATTGGTAAGTTTTTCTCAATATCAATATAACCTTACTTATGGCAATGAGTATTCCATTGATGTGTTAAAATATTTTCTTTTTGATTCCGAAGAAGGCGATTGTGTTGAGTTTTCCAATACTCTCGCCCTGCTTGGGCGGCTTGCGGGGATTCCTTCCCGTGTTGTAACCGGTTATCTTGTTGCGGATGGTTTACAAACGATGGCGCATCTTCGCGGTCTTGCTGCCTTACGTGAAAGTATTCCATACTTACAGCAATTTGATTTTAACGACCTTTTCCTTGTGACAAATATTCATGGTCATTCATGGACACAATTTTACATACCGGATTTTGGCTGGCTGGATTTTGAAGCGACATCTTTTTCACTGCCGCCAGAAGGCATGGGCGACTTTAACAACTGGGATGTAGTTATTCCGATATTGGACAGCGAACGGGTTTTCTCTCAATTAAGAAAATTCCCGTGGCGGGCAGTTGGCCGTGTTGCCATAACGCTGGTGGTCCTCGCAATCATTTCCGCCTATGCGTTACGTTACACCCGTGAACTTATCCTGTACATTGGCGCCCGCCGTGGCGGACGGAAAGGCGTGCGCAAAAGCGCGCGTTCTTTGTATCTGCTGCTTCTAACACGTCTTGCCGCAGACGGAAGCCCAATCAAGCCAGCTTCCAAAACAGCGTACGAGTACTCAGAGTTATTTGCAAATAGCTGTTCAAATGGTGAGTCACAATTTAAAACGTTTGCCGGCCTTTATTCAGAGCTTCGTTGGCGTCAATTTGTTAATCCTGCCGATGAAGATGAGCGTTATCAGCTTCTTCTTAATGAGTATGAAAAAATCCTGTCCATGCGGAAATCTGGGTTGCATCATGTAATAAAGAGAATATTTAGTTTACGGGGGCTGGCGTATTTATGAGTAATGCTAAATTTTATTTCTCGCAGAGGCGCAGAGACGCGGAGAACGCAGAGAAGAAAATTGGAACTAACTTATTGTTAATTGCACTTGCAATTTTATCTTTGACAACCTGCTCGCGCAACTCAGACTGGGTTCAGTTTCGCGGCGAAGGCGGCAGGGGAGTTAGCTCTTCGCGAATAACTCCGCCGTTGGGATTGCGCTGGAAAATAAACCTTCAGGCCAACGATGAAACAATCCGTTCACTTAACCCGCCTGTAGTAATTGGTGATACAATTTATTTTGGTTCCGACGACGGCAATTTTTATGCCCTGGATGTAGAAAGCGGTTTTATGCGATGGGTATTCAAAAGCGGGGCGGAGATCAACTCAATCCCTTATGCAGACAAGGATAAGGTTTACTTTGGCAGCAAGGACGGCAGGCTTTATGCTTTGTCACGCGAAACCGGGGAAGTAGAATGGACTTTTCAAACCATGAGTCAGATTAACTCGCAGGTGCAGCGTTACGGTGATTACATCATCTTTGTAGGAGACGCAGATGCCTTTTATTTTCTGTCTCCAGATGGCATAGAACAATTTCGTATTATTAATCCGGGTTGGTATAATTACACTTTCCTGATAGCAGACGGCGTGATATATATGGCTACAGGCCCGCAGACAGAATTGATTGGTCCTTTTGATATCCATAAAAGAGATTTTTTATGGTTTTTAAATTACCGTGATCTTGATGCCTGGTGGTATTCTTTTTCTGCAGTTCGTGGAGATCTTTTATATTTTGGAACGGCAGATTTATTTACTAATTTTAGATTGACTAATATATCAAGAGGGATCAGATTTGGTTTTCATGCCTATAATCGTCATACCGGTGAATTAGTCTGGCAGCAATACAAAGAAGGAGTATTAGATTCCATATATACAGAAGATCTGTGGAATTTTTTAATGAGATATTTTGATATATTGGATTTTATGGCTCCTACCATCTGGAGAGATTTAGTCATTTTTACCGGCGGGGATAATGTCGCCCGCGCGTTTGATGCCAACACCGGCAGCCTGCGATGGGAAAGGTATTTTAATACTCCGATAAGCTCTGCTCCCACTATTGCCGACGGCCGGGTCTACTTTGGTCTGCTTGGAGATTATTTTAACCCTCCGCAGTTGATTTGTATTTCGGCGCGGGATGGAAAATTGCTTTGGCAAATGGAAACCGAAGGTGCAATTTTATCCGCTCCGGTGATTGCCGGAAAAAGGGTAATTTTTGGCACCGACAAAAATATTTTTTACGTTCTGGAACAGGTGTTCTAAAAGATTTATATGTCAGATTCAGTATTTTCTACATTAACAAAACTCAAAGGTAATCCGCGTGCATGTGTGTATACCGAGCCGCTTTGGGGTCTTTCCATGAATCTTTGTATGCCGTATTTATCGGTATATATGCTGGCGCTTGAATTAAGTGATACAAGGATTGGTTTTCTTGTATCAATAAATACATTGATGCAGGTGGCTTTTTCTTTTTTTGGCGGCCCCATTATTGATAAAATGGGCAGAAGAAAATCCACCTTTATTTTTGATATTATTGCCTGGTGTTTGCCTTCTTTAATTTGGTGGCAGGCGAAAGGTTTTTTATTTTTTTTGGCTGCGGCAATTCTTAACGGAGCCAATTCGATTACGGCAAATTCCTGGAATTGTCTTTTAATTGAAGATGCAGAAAAAAAACAGATAACTAAAATATTTTCGCTTGTTATTATTTGCGGGCATTTTTCTGCAATTTTTGCCCCAATAACTGCAGTATTAATTTCTAACCTTACGCTTGTTCCGGCAATTCGCATACTTTATCTAAACGCATTTATTTTAATGACGCTTAAAGTTATTATCCTTTATTTTACATCAAAAGAAACAGCTATTGGAAATGTACGCTTGATTGATACCAAAGATAAAAACATTTTTCAACTTTTAGGCGGTTACCGTGATGTAGTAAAAATAATCCTGCAATCCCGCGGTATGGTATTTTCCATTTTGATTTCTGGTATTGGCTGGGTTGCGGGAATGATTAACAATACTTTCTGGCAGATTATTGCCAATAAAAAATTGCTGGTTCCCGAAGCGATGCTTCCGCTTTTTAATGTGTTTAGATCTGTTATAGCGATTATTTTTCTTTTTTTCATTCTCCCCAGATTTCTTAAAGGTCTTTTAAAAGTCCCTCTTGTTTTTGCATTTACTTCTTTTTTTATTGGGCAGCTTTTGCTGATTCTGATACCTGTCGAAAGCGAAATAAAATACCCGCTATTGTTAGTGTCACTTATGTTTGATGGTTTTGGTATTGGCGCTCTGGCTACATTATGTGATTCCATTATTGCAATTCATGTTAATCCCAATGAGCGTGCCAGAATTATGGCAATTCGTTTTATGTTCATCATGATTGTTTCCGCTCCCTTTGGTTTAATTGGCGGTATTCTTTCTGATATTTCCAGGAATTTGCCATTTGTATTGAATATGGTTATGCTTGCAATTGGCATTGTAATGACGCTGATTTACTATCGAAAAGAAAACGACCATTCCGCAGAACAATAAATGTTGCTTTCATTGTCATGTGTTTTATGGTATAATGTATTAATGAAAACAATATTTGATCAAAGATATTCAAAACTTGGGCCTATTGTTGTAAAAGCTCTTAAATCCCGCTCATTTGATGCGTTTTATTTTGATGATACCGGCGAAGCGGTAAAAAAGGTTTTATCCCTTATCCCAAAAGATCATCTTGTATCATGGGGCGGTTCCAGAACATTGGTTGATCTTGGTATTTTGGAAGAGCTCTCAAACGAAGGTTACAATCTGCTGGATAGAGATAAAGCTTCCTCTCCGGAAGAACGCACAGAGATAATGCGCCGCTCTCTGTTATGCGACACTTATCTTTCAGGTACAAATGCCATCAGTGAGGATGGCCAGCTTGTAAACATCGACGGGTTTGGAAACCGTGTCGCTGCAATGACTTTTGGTCCCAAACAGGTAATTGTAGTGTGCGGCATGAACAAGGTTGCCAAAACTTGCAAAGATGCTCTTGTTCGTGTTAGAACAACTGCCGCTCCCTTAAACATACAGCGGTTCCCAAATCTTAAAACCCCCTGCAGCGAAACAGGTACCTGTGCCGATATACAAGACAGCCGCTGTCTTGGCGCCGACACAATCTGTTCGTTTTTTGTAACCACACGGTTTTGCAAACCAGCAGGGCGGATAAAAGTGATTTTGATTGGCAAAGATTTGGGATTGTAGAAAGGTAAATAACAAAAGCCATGAAGTACCAAATTATTTATGCCGATCCGCCATGGAAATATTTATGGGGAACAGGAAAAAACGGCGGAAACTTTGCTCCAGAAAAGCATTATGAAACCATGACAACAGACGAGATTTGCAATCTTAATGTAAAACAAATGCGTGACAAAAACTGTGCATTGTTTTTATGGGCAACCATGCCTGCATTGCCGGATGCTTTTAAAGTTATGGATGCATGGGGATTTAAATATAAGACATGCGCTTTTTCTTGGGTAAAAATAAAAAAGGACGGATTACCCCTGCATGGAATGGGGAGTTATACCAAATCAAATATCGAAATATGTCTTTTGGGTAAACGCGGACATATAAAATCGGTTGACAAAACCGTACCACAAATTGTTATGCACCCAAGATTGGGACATTCAATAAAACCCCCTGTTATCCGTGACAGGATAGTGCAGCTTTTTGGTAATCTAAAGCGCATCGAACTTTTTAGCAGACAGATAACTCCCGGATGGGATGCCGCCGGTTTTGGCATCGATGGAATATCATTACAGGAAAAAATCGACATTCTGATACAAGAAGATGAAAACTCATATTCTGACAGAATCAAAAAACAAGATGAAGTAATTCATGCAAAAAAAACTTCTGAAATGTCATTGTTTACAACATAACAAATTCCAAATACATGCCAAAATAAACTATTCTGGCATGTATTTTTGTTTATGCCGCATTGATCGTTATTGCTTTCTTTTGTGCTTCCGTACGTTTTTTAATTTCCAAACAGAGGATGCCGTTTTTGAAAGACGCATTAATCGCTTCTGGATTGGCATTTTTTGGTAACCTGAAAGTGCGGCTGAAAGAACAGAGACGCCGTTCCTTGATTAAAAAAACGCCCTGTTTTTCGTCAATCTTTTTCTCTTCTTGCTTATCCATTTCTTGTTTGGAAGCAATGATCAGATTTGAATCGTCCATGTGAACATCGATGTCTTTTTCATCATAACCGGGCAATTCCATTTCCAAAACATAAGCGCCGTCAATTTCCCGGACATCTACCACAGGCATGTGGTTAAACATTCTTGTTGCCGGCGGAAGCAGCGAGTCCAAAGACTCAAGGCAGTTGCCAAACTCATTCATGATGTTTTGAATTGTGTTTGGGCGATAAAACGTTAAAGTTTTCATGGTTTTTTCCTTATCCAACGGGATTATTGGAACGATGTTCCTGGAACTACGTTCTTTGCAGTATTTCCGGTTCAACGAACCAGCCCCCTTTCGGCGGGAAACTGCTTGTCCTCGTCGACACAGATATATTAGCAGGAATTATGCCAAGTTATTTATCCGCAAACACCTCTAAAACAGGTTATTTTACATGCTTTTTTGAATACAGGTGTCTAAAAACTGATAGAAAAAATATTTTCTGGTAATAATGATACATAGAGCGTAAAAATACTTTAAATTGGGTCAATTTGATACAATAGCAAAAAACCTCTCTATCTCGCGCATTTTTTCTTCCGTATACTCACGTCCAGAATCGATTTTTTCAATTTCAAAATGTTTGCTTACTTCAAAACCACATACTTCAAGTGTGTTTTTGATAAACGCTCCCCGGACTGGGTTTTGCAGATAGTCGTTAAAAAATACTGAAGGCACAGACATTGTGGTGATAACAACGGCTTTCTTCCCTGTGATAAGGCCGGACAATGAACCGTCTTCCGCCAAGGTATATGCCCAGCCCGGCAATAACACCTTGTCCCAAAAACCCTTTAAAATGGCGGGCATATTTCCCCACCAAACCGGAAACAGGATTACCAGCATATCTGCATTTGTTATCATCTTTTTATATTTTTCTACCAGCTTGTCTGTGGTTTTCCCTTTGCTCCACAGTTTTAGATCATCCGTATACATAACCGGATCAAACTTATCATTGATAAGATCGATTGTTTCCACCGTGTGGCCTTTGCCGGTAAGAACTTTACGGATCATTGCTGCCGCATTTGTATTGAAGCTTTCCCTGTAAGGATGGCTTTCGATTATGAGAAACTGCATTTTTCTGCTCCTTATTTAACCAATGGATTATTATTTTCGTTTGGCTTTTTGTTCTTTGGTTTTTACAGGTTTAACTGTTAAAACATCCAGAAAATAATCAAACCGGTAATTCGACTTTTCTTTTGCTATAGTAAGAATATCGTAAATACCTGTAATGTGGTCAAGCTGTTCTTTAAAGGGAATTTCGGTGGCGCTTTTTACCATGAACAATAACAATGAATAAAAGAGCGCGTCTTCAAACCCTTCTTTGTTAAACCATGCGACATCATCAAAAATGTTGATGCCTAAAATACGCCGGAAATCTTCTTCGTTGTAATTTGCATAGATAACCTGGATGGCAAACTCTGCTGCATTTCCTGTCCATTTAATTTTTGCATGAGCCGGAGTTGCAGCGCTAGCTTTGCTTGTACTGCGGCTTAAGACAGCCTTTACGATGTCCGTTATTCGCCATGCTTCCTGCTGGGAAGCGCCAAAACTGCGGTAGGTTTCCTGTAATTTGCGTCCAAAATCCCAATGGTTAAAAGCCAGGTCTACTGCATGGTTACCTGTTGCTTCCTTTCCAATAATCAAAGGCAGCAGTGAAAGTACGCCGTAACTGATAATTACCGAATAGATCAGCGGCTCTTTTAAAACACAATCTGCAAAAAACGCATGACGCGTAACTTCAGGAGTATTCTTTAATACATCCTTAAATTTACTTAATCTGGTTAAAAATACTTCGAATTCTTTCCAAATTACTGCTTTGTCAACCGGCTTAAATGAACTGGTTTGATTCTTTGATGCAGTTGGACTACTTGCATCCAGAATGCTTGCAGTCCATTTTTCATAAGCGCCGTCTGCGCCAGCGATAAAATGAGCGGCGGTTTCTATAAATGTTTCGATGGGTTCTTTAAAAGACGTAAGCTCTGTTTGTTTTGACAATTCTGTAAACCGGTAGTAAAGTTCCCCAAGGAAAATGTCTTTAATTGCGGCTAACGGATCGGGGACACCTCTGCCGTTTAAATCATTGTTTAACCTTGCCCAGCGCGTGTTAAAACCCGAAGTTTCCGGTACATCGTCTTCAACTTCGTGAATGTCCAGGAAAACTTGTGTTTCATAACCTTTTAAACCAACAAAAAAACCTTTTTCGCAAATTTCTTTTGATGAGCGGATGAACCACAGGTTTGATTTTTGTTCGCGTAACAGGGTAAAGTAGTGGTTTTCGCCGTGGATAGCGAGCGCTTCGGAGAGAGTGTCTTTATATGTTGAGCCGTCTTGCTGCGGAATTGCAGGATCACTCATTCTAATCCAGCCTGATGTTTCATAGTAGGAATTATTGTAAAAAATTAACGCTTTTTCTTCGCGTCCGTTTATCCAGGCGCGGTTTGAATAGGCAAATACATTTTCGTTTACCGAATCGCTGCAAAAAAGATCAAAAATCCTAAAGTCAGCGCTGCCGGAAAAAAGTGCGCGGCGTTTTGTCAACGGGAAAATTTCGTGTTCGTGACGATCTATCAGATAGCCGTCCGGCATTTCTTCGCGGTAGGAACGGCGGTATTCCATTCCGTATTTTTCTTCGTACCCTTCGATTTGGCCATGTCCAAACATGGGCAATCCCGGCATCGTTACAAGCAGCGTACAGATACCAAAGTACTTGTCGCCCTTGCCAAATTGCATGGCGGCAGTTTCTTCATCGGGGTTGTTCATAAAGTTGACAAATCTTTTAAGAATTTCCGGATCGAATTCCAAAGTGTTTTTAATGGTAGCGCGGTATTTATCGTTCTCTTCGTTTTTAAGCATGTTCATAAATGCCGAGTTATAGACACGGTGCATCCCAAGTGTGCGTACAAAGTAACCTTCCATCATCCAGAAAGCTTCGGCGAGTAATAGGGAGTTTGGCGCTTCCACCGCGCAGCGATCAACTACTTCACGCCAGAACTCGTTGGGAATGCGGCGGTTAAACTCTTCGGTGGAGATTGCGTGTTCCGCGCGGCTGGCAATGGCGCCGCCCGTTCCCGGAGCGGGGTACCAAAGCCGCTGGATATGCCGCTTTGCCATCGTCATGGCGGCATCAAAACGTACAATCGAAAATTGCTGGCACACGCCAATTATCGTGCGAATCACTGCCTCGCGCGCTTCGGGGTTAAGAAAGTCAATCTGCGCTGTATCATTCCACGGCATCGATGTACCGTCGTTGCCGTGGTAAATGTAACGTGTCTCTCCGGTAAGGTTATCAACACGTTTAAAAACAACTGCAGCATCGCTGCGTGAAAAGTAGTGCTCCTCGATTTGAACGGTAATATCGCCGCGGCTTGAAAGGTTACCGCAGTTGTAATTGTAAGCGGGAAACGGCGGATACGAAAGCTGGAGGAATCGATCGGGGTGTTCGATAATCCAGCGGCTGTCGAGGCCTGTGTGGTTTGGCACCATGTCAGAGCCAAGCCGGATTCCCCTTAACATACAACGTTCGCGCAGATTGGAAAGAGCGCCCCAACCGCCCAATTCAGTTGCGATATCGTAATCGTAAAGGCTGTAAGCGGAAGCTGCCGCTTCGGGGTTGCCTGTCCACTGTTTAATTGTTTTACTCGCCTGGCTTCGTTCCCACAGTCCGATAAGCCACAACCCGGTAAAACCGCGTCGCGCCAATTCATCAAGCTCTTCATCTGGGATTTGGTCAAGGCGGGAAATTTCCCTATTGTACTTTTGCGAAAGCTGATATAACCAAACAAGCGTGCTTTTTGCCATCAATACTGTTTTGGGCATCCAGTCCTGATCGGGGCTGAAGCGTTCATATTCATCGAGCCCTGCAAAACTCATCACTTGGGTAGGGCCTGGCCCAAAAAAACCTGGTTTGGTTTCTTCACTGATAACATCGACGCTCATGAGCAGACGGGCTATAAACCTGGAAACAAGAAGCCCCCAGTTTTTTTGCATGTACTCAAGCTGTCCAAGAAGAGAGTTTGGAGAAGCAAGAGCGGGAGCGCGAAGGAAATCCCAAAGGCTCATGCCTTCGGGGCCAAAAGCCGGCAATCCCTTAAAATGCGCTTTAATTTCTTCGATTGCATCAGGATAAACTGTCTTGCCGGAAAGTTCTTTATCGTCAAATAAAAATTTGAATTGTTCAAAAGCAGGATTTAAGTTTGAAAGTGAAAGAAACAGTGTTTCTTCGATTGATAAAGCGCGGCAGCTTACGCCGTCTTCTGTATTGTTTAGATATTGCTCAACAGTTTTTTCGTTTTTGTAAACATCCCGCGGCGGAAATTGAACCGAAAAAGCATTCAAAAGGCCGTCGGTTTTGTCTTTGCCAAGATTAGTATCTAACCTGTTAAGCGCAGTTTCAAAAATATCGTCCTGAACCTGCGCCTGATAAAGAGCGACCACGTAATGGAGAATTTCATCGATTAACCCCATCGCGTAAAGGTCTCCAGCTTTAATAAACTTTTCGGGGTGTGCGGGGTCTTGTTTTGCGTTGAACTTTGCCGTCAATTCCCTGCACTGTTTAAGATCGATAAGAGCGACATTGCCTGACAAGGAAAAAAGACTGTCCTTTAAGCTATGCTCAAGACGGACATCACGGTTGATGTGAAATTCCATATATGCTGTGCGAATTTTAGTCTGGAGGGATTGTTGTTTTTCCAGCTTGGTCAATGTAATTGGAATTTTTATCATGATATGGACACTCCTATATTGCTAGCTTGATTATACATGGTAAAGGGGCAGTTGTCACCAGTCACTTCTTGGTACCCAGCACCTTGTGAAAATCATTAAAACAAACCATAATAAGATATGGATTTTCAAATTGCAATTTTAGGAGCAGGCGCCTGGGGAACAGCAATTGCAAAAGTAATTGCCGAAAAAAAGAAAAATGTTATTATCTGGAGTTATGAAACTGATGTAAGGGATGATATTAACCAAAAAAAGGAAAATATCAGGTATTTACCCGGCGTAAAATTGCCAGAAACATTAAAAGCAACTTCGGATATAGAAGAAGCCGCCGAAGGGAAGCAATTCCTGATTTATGCAGTTCCGTCATTATTCCTTCTTGATACGTTAAAAAAAACACTTGCGGTAAATTCTATACGGGAAGGTAAAACCACCATCGCAGTGATAACAAAAGGTTTCCTTCAAGGCGAAAACGGTCCGCGTATGATTGTAGAAACTATGGAAGATTATCTGCCAGGGTTTTTCCGGCAATCGCTTGTTTATATTTCCGGTCCCAGCCATGCGGAAGAAGTTTCTGACGGGAAAATAACCGGCCTTATTGCAGCCAGTGAAAATGCCAAAAATGCCATTCGCTTTAGGAATTTACTAAAGAGTCCCCGCCTTTTGGTCTATTCGTCTTTGGATGTTCGTGGAGTACAGGTAGCAGCTGCGGCAAAAAACGTTATTGCCATAGCGTTTGGAATGCTGGATGCCATAAAAGATTCTGGAAAAGCCGATATGTTTGGCGATGGGACAGAATCTCTTCTGTTGGCGGCAGGGCTTAACGAAATACAGCTTCTTGGCAAAGCGTTAGGCGCAACACACGCCGAAACTTTTACTTCAATTTCCGGAATTGGCGATTTGGATGTTACCTGCCGTTCGGTACTTGGAAGAAACCGCCGCTTTGGCAGGGAAATAATCGATAAAGACATTCTGGAACCTTATAAAGATATAGAAGACCTTTTGGAGCGCATTGGAGAAATAGGTTATATGCCGGAAGGCATTGCTGCAGCAAAATATATACGGATACTTGCAGAGAAGCATAATTTAAAAATGCCTGTTTCGGTTGGTTTGTGTAAAATTTTAAACCGCGAGCTGGAGCCAATCGAATTTTGCGGAAACCTTTTATTTGATTGGGGCATTAAGTAAATAAAACCATAAACGGAGATAAAAATGTTTGAAAAATTAACCGGAAAAATTACCGATGCTTTACGTTTTGTTACCGGTAAATCTACAATCAGCGAAAAAAACATAGAAGATGCTGTTGAAGCCATAAAAATGGCTTTACTTGAAGCGGATGTTAACCTGCGTGTAGTACGCCGTTTTGTAAATTCCACAATCGAAGAAGCAAAAGGCGAAAAAGTTCTTCGTGCAGTAGACCCTGGGCAGCAGTTTATTAAAATCGTTCATGATAAACTGGTTTCATTTTTGGGTGATGACGATCCTGCAACCCGCGCCTTAAAATTGCGCGGCCCTGACGTGATCTCAAAAGTATTAATGCTCGGTTTACAAGGTTCCGGTAAAACCACAAGTTCGGCAAAACTTGCGTTGCGTCTCAAAAAAGATGGCCGCAAGGTTTTGCTGGTTGCATGTGACCTTGTGCGTCCTGCCGCAATGGAACAGCTTGCTGTTCTGGGCGAACAAATTGGTATTCCTGTTCACAGGGAAGAAGGCGCAAAAGACAGCATCAAAGTGTATCAGAATGCTCTTTCCTGGGCCAAAAAAAACATGATCGATACGATGATCATCGACACCACAGGCCGTCTGCAAATTGACGAACCCATGATGCAGGAATTATCCCGGCTTAAAAACGCTGCCAACCCCGAAGAAATGCTTCTTGTCGCAGATGCAATGACCGGCCAATCCGCCGCAGATATTGCAAAAACATTTGACGAAAAAATCGGTCTTACCGGAGTAATCCTAAGCAAGTTTGACTCTGACACCAGAGGCGGCGCAGCCCTCTCGCTCAAAACCGTTACGGGTAAACCATTAAAGTTTACAGGTACAGGCGAAAAGCCGGAAGACTTTGAGCCCTTCCATCCCGAACGGATTGCCAGCCGTATACTTGGCATGGGCGATGTAGTAACCCTGGTGGAGAAAGCGCAGGAAGTAATCGATCAAAAAGAAGCGCTGGAACTTCAGAGAAAAATGGAGAAAGAAAGTTTCACTCTGGACGACTGGCTTAACCAGATTCGCGCAATGAAAAAAATGGGCAGTCTTCAAAAAATGCTGGAAATGATTCCCGGAATGCAGGGACAAATAAACGAAGACGACATAAACAAAGCCGAAATAAAAAAGCAGGAAGCAATTTTAAGTTCGATGACATTTAAAGAACGGGACAACCATCTGATTATCGGGCCGCCACGCAGAAGCCGCATCGCCCGCGGCTCCGGCACATCCGTTGCAGAAGTTGCACGTTTATTAAAAAAGTTTGAAAAAATGCGCGGCATGATGAAAAAGATGGCAAAAGGCGCTAGAGGCGGCAATATGCCCGGTGGAATGCAAATGCCGCAGGGGATGGGGTGGTAGTTTTTGCTCATCAAAAAGGAAGATGACACCGAACAGTTTGGTTTTTTCTGGCCGGGCAAAAAGGAAGCCAAACACATTGCAGCCGCTCCTTCTGCCGGGACTCTGGTTCCTGTTCATGGCGATGGCGTTGACGAAGAAACTTCCCGGAACATCTACATCGAAGGCGACAACCTTGAAGTTTTAAAACTCCTGAATGAAACATACACCGGCAAAATAAAGATGATTTACATTGATCCGCCGTATAATACCGGAAACGATTATGTTTATTCCGATAAATTTGGCAAGTTCCATTTTATGTGGTGTTCGATGATGTATCCGCGTCTGTACCTTGCCCGTAAATTGTTAAACGAAAACGGTGTTATTTTTATCAGTATTGATGATAATGAATTGGCTCACTTGCGAAAAATATGCGATGAGATCTTTGGCGAGGAAAATTTCGTAGCAATTGTGCCAAGAATTGCAAAAAGAACATCCGATAAAGGCACTCATTTTAAACCTACAAAAGACTATCTGGTTTGTTTTGCAAAAAATCTTCCCATGCTTTCGCCTTTTGGCATTGCAAAAATTCGCGATGAGAAAAAATACGATATGATTGATAAAGACGGACGCAGGTATAAAAAAAGCGGCGCGTCATTGTATCAACCTTCGCTGGACTCGCGTCCAAATCAGCGGTACTATATTCAGGCTCCAGACGGCAGTTTGATCATTCCTCCTGGAAATGTTTTTCCTGACAAAAAGGAAGATACCGCAAAAGTAAAACCATTATCAAATGCCGACAAAGTCTGGCGATGGTCGGCTGATACCTACTTAAAACAAAAACATCTTTTGATCTTTACAAAGGGCTCATCTCAAAATCCGCTATTGGATGAAAACGGAAAACAATCAAAGTGGAATATATATCCTAAAGTATTTTTTGATGATGATGCAGCGGCAAAGCTCCACCCGGAAGATGTGATTTATGATTTTCCGAATTCGCAGGCCGCAAAAGAATTAAAATCATTGGGTATACCTTTTGATTTTGCAAAACCTTCTGGATTGATAAAGTATTTAATTAGTTTAATAGATGATAAAGAAATGACAGTCCTTGACTTCTTCTGCGGATCGGCTACAACCGCTCATGCAGTTATGAAACAGAATGTACAAGACAGCGGAAATCGCAGGTTCATCATGGTACAAATTCCGGAAATATGCAAAGAGGGCAGCGAAGCTGCCCAGTCTGGTTATAAAAATATCTGCGAAATAGGTAAAGAACGAATTCGGCGGGCGGGAAAGAAAATCAGGGAAGAAATAGGAAGTCTCGCAAAAGGGATTGATACAGGTTTTAAGGTTTTTCGTTTTGTTCCTTCTCAATAATACTTTACTCTGAATGTTGTTTTATTATTATATTTACATTAGAACCTATACGGGTGCATAATCATGTACAAAATAAGGAAGAACGTATAATGGAAAAAACTGCCAAAAGACAGTCAAAAGGCGTTGGAGGATTGATAAACCGGATTAATTTGAAACTCCGGACTAAACTGATTATTGTTTTTTTGGTGGTAATGATAATTCCAATCATTATGCTCACGGTTTCTGCATTAGCGCAGCTCACAAAGCTTGGTAATGAGCTGCGAAATATTGCCGTCATTGACACCACAATTGCGTTGAATGACGGAGCCAGAGAAAGTATCGAAAGGCTGACAACCGATTTAGCCATGTCTGTTGCTAATTTTCTTCATCAACGAGATCAGGATATCCTTCTACTTGCCAGTCTTCCGCATTCCAATGCAGTTTTGGAAGCTTTTTCCCGGAACAAAAATAGCAAACTGGTAAGGCCAGGCGAATGGGTAGTTTCGGAAGATGGCAAAACATGGGTCGAAAAAATCCCATTTGTTTTTGCCGACCAGGGCAATGTTTCTACTAACAGGGAAAATAATGATGAATTATTTGGAAGCGCTTTTCGCAGCAGGTCTCCGGAATTTTTCAGCCAATATCAGGAAAATGTACCATTATATGATGAACTTACATTTATTGATCTGAACGGAAATGAAATTTTTAAATATGTAAACCCTGATTCAACAAAAATAAATTATCCGTTGAATCCCAACAGAGTGAATGTATCCAACAGGATGAATACTTATGTCCGGGCGGAAACATATTTTGAAGAACTGCAAAAACTTCGTCCCGGTGAAATCTATGTATCAGATGTTATAGGCGCCTATGTGGGTACAAATTATATTGGAATGTACACGCCCGGCGTATTAAAAAATGTCCCCGAAACACATCCCAATCATGAGGTATTACAGGAGATTGGGAATCTGCCGCTAGAAGAGTTTATGAAGGCTGCCCGAAGACAGGCTTTCGCAGGAATGGAAAACCCTGTTGGCCAGCGCTTTGAGGGTATCGTACGCTGGGCTACGCCGGTTAGCGGCAATGGCGGCGAGATCACCGGTTACGTGACAATGGCTTTAAATCACGACCATATCATGGAGCTGGTTGACTACATTAATCCCATGCTCGAGCGTTATACCCTGCTGCCAAGCCCGCATGACGGCAACTATGCGTTTATGTGGGATTACAAATCCCGCAGTATATGCCACCCAAGGCATCATTCCATTGTTGGTTTCAATCCAATTACCGGTGAACCGCAGGTTCCCTGGCTGGAAGGAACTCTTGCCATGGAAAGAGATATGGTGAACGGAGGTTTTCTTAGAGATGAAAACGGAAAAACCATTCCGGTAATTGTGGATGGACAGCGTATTCCAGCTCGTGATACGCCATTTTATGCATGGTACAGTGCAGGGGGCTCTGAATGGCTTGCTGCCAATCCTTCATGGGACAGGCTTTCTGCACAACCAACCGGCAGAAGCTGGGGTGATTTTTACGCAGAATTTCACCATAACAGGGAGGTTCTGCCGCAGTTTGGCGAAAGAGTATTGATAAACATGGGAGGTCTTCCTGTACGGGATGCAGACGGCAACTTCATATTTGATTACGCGTCACGTGACAAGTCTCCTGCAAGAGCGTTAACCCGTGCCGGTTTTGTCGGGCTTGATGGGCGTTATCTTAACAATGCGCCACAGTGTACCGGCTGGATGAACTTGACAGAAGATGGCGGTTCAGGTTCGTTTTATATTCTCTGGAGCGGCATTTACAAGCCAACCACTGCCGGAGCCATTCATTACTATACAGGTCAATATGCGCCGGAAAACCAAAACGGCTCAAAGCGCGGATTTGCTTTTGTAACAATTGGAGCCGGCATTGAAGATTTTACTGCGCCTGCGCACTACATGGAAGAAAAGCTCACAGAAGAAATAAACTCCAGCCTGTTTCGTGACATATTTTTTCTTATTGGCATAGCTCTGACCTTGTTTGCAATGGTTGTTTTTATCGCCTTACTCTTGTCATCTTATCTTAATAACAATATCAAACTGGTGCTTGATGGTATTTCACGTTTTAGATCCGGTGAACGGCAATTTCGCCTGCATTCAGATATCAAAGACGAATTTGGCACTCTAGCCGCTTCTTTTGACGAAATGGCCGATAGTTTAGTAAGCAGCGTAACCGGCCCGCTCTCTATCACAGATATGTCTTTTAACATCATTTATATGAATGATCATGCGTTAAAAGTGATAAATAAAACTATGGATGATGTTATAGGAATACCATATTACGATGCCAGCGTTTATCCCTTGGGTTCAAAATACGATCCTGTAACTGCTTTAGAGGAAGGCCGGGAAGCTGATGTATTCTTTAAGGAAGACGCAGGACATTACTACAAAGGCGTTGCCAATTATATTTTGGATCAAAGCGGACAAAGAACCGGATGTATTATTGCATCCAATGATGTTACAGAAATAGAAGAAGCAAGAAAAAAAGCAGAACAGGCAAGTCATGCCAAAAGCAACTTTCTTGCCAACATGAGCCACGAAATCAGAACACCATTAAACGCCATTATTGGAATGTCCTCTATTGGTGCGTCTGCTCCAAGCATTGATAAGAAGGATTATGCGATAGAGAAAATACAGGATGCTTCTAAACATTTGTTAGGTGTCATTAATGACGTTTTGGATATGTCAAAGATAGAAGCAAAGAAATTTAACTTGTCGGTGACGGAATTTATATTCGAAAAAACAATTCAACGTGTTGTGGATGTCATCAATTTCCGCGTAGACGAAAAACAGCAGACTTTAAAAGTAGAAATTGATCCTGCCATTCCCCATTCTTTGATAGGTGACGATCAGCGTCTGGCGCAGGTTATAACAAATATTTTAACGAATGCTGTTAAGTTTACCGATGAAGAAGGCCTTATATGCCTTGATGCCAGGTTAAAATCCGAGAAAAACGGTATATGCACAATTATCATTTCGATTACCGACAACGGTATCGGTATAAGTGCCGAGCAGAAAGGCCGGCTTTTTAGCGCCTTTGAACAGGCAGAAGCCAGTACTACTCGAAAATACGGCGGCACTGGTCTGGGGCTTGTTATCTCTCAGAATATTATTGAAATGATGGATGGTATAATTTGGGTTGAATCGGAGCTTGGTAAAGGTGCAAAATTTTCGTTTACTGCAAACCTGGCTCGCGGCAGAGATGAACCCAAAAAGTTATTAAATCCCAACATGAATTTAAAAAACACCCGTATAATTGCAGTTGATGATGATCCGGCTGTTCTGGAATTTTTTAAAGATGCCGCCGATAAAATTGGAATAACCTGTGATACTGCATTGAATGGATTGGAAGCGCTTTCGCTGGTTGCAAAAACAGGAATGTACAATATCTATTTTGTTGACTGGCAAATGCCGGAAATGAACGGCATCGATTTTGCAAGGGTTATTTATGAAAAGAGAAGTGACAACTCGGTAATTATTATGACTTCTGCACATGACTGGGATTCTATCCAGGACGAAGCACAGGAAGTTGGCGTTAAAAACTTCATTCCCAAGCCCTTGTTTATGTCGAGTATTGCGGATTGCATAAACGAATGTCTTGGTCATCAGGAAAAGGAAAATTCTAACGAAATTAAAAAATCCGCCATTGATTTTAAAAACAACTGCATCCTGCTGGTTGAAGACATAGAAATTAACCGGGAAATCGTACTATCACTGCTTGAACCAACAGGCCTGGAAGTTGATTGTGCAGAAAACGGTAATATCGCAGTTAATATGTTTATAACAAATCCGGCCAAATACAAAATGATTTTCATGGATCTTCAAATGCCGGAAATGGACGGATACAATGCAACAAAAAATATTCGACTATCCGGTATTGAATGGGCAAAAGAAATTCCCATTGTAGCCATGACAGCCAATGTTTTTAAGGAAGACGTAGAGAAATGCCTTGCAGCCGGTATGAATGATCATGTTGGCAAGCCGCTGGATTTTAATGAAGTTATTACTGTGTTGAAAAAATATTTGAAGAATTCATGATCGAGTATTTAAAATTCCATGCCCATATTAAATACCATTTGGTACAGGCCGGAATTAATATTATAGGCTAGGTTTAAACCTATGGCCGGTATGGCTATACGGCTCAAATAGAAACGAATGCCTCCAGAAGGACCATGATCAAATTGAGAGCCAGAAATTGGGCCGTGTGAAAAAACACATTGCCAGGAACCCGGAGTAGACAATGTACCCCAACGAAACCGGTAAAGATGTTTTTCCAGGCCTGCCGAAAAACTTGCATAATGCCGGGCAGAAAAATTTCGGGGAAGGATATCTATTTGTACACTCTGCGGCGTATGTTCAAAAAGAATATTTGTACTTGTATCTCCATCGGATCTCCAAACTATCCCGGTTCTTAAAATTGCACGAAAACCAGGTATCAGAGATCTTTCATAAGCGCCTCGCATTTCCGCTTGATGAAAAGATGATCCCAAAAGGTTAAAGTTATAACCATATCTCAGAGAAATACCCTGTTGCGAAAGAAGAAAGCCATCCCAAGAGCTTTTACGCAGAGATAATCCCGGTGATACAGACAATAGTGTCGCCCCATTCTCGGGAGGATTTATAGAATCAGGATTTTCAACAAGAGATATATTGGCATACGAAAATGAAACAGAACCGGAAAAAAAATCTGTAAATGAATAGTTTAAACCCAAAGATAAACGAAGCTGGTTTGTAGAGTAACGGCGGTGTAATACTTCGTCTCCATCAAAATCTTCCCTTTCCATTTGGCCATACATAATAAAAGTGTTCCAGCCCGGCAGTCCTGAACGGTTTGGGGTATGGTTGTACATAACCATACCTGACAATCCTGATGAGCTATACATTACTCCAAAAGCCATTTGATCCCGCTGGCCAAAAGCATTTGTGTCCGCCAGAAAAAGACCTAAAAAATAGTTATTGGAGCTGATAACAATCAAGGGAAAAGGAAAGAAAGCCCATTTTTCATGTACCGTAACTTTAAGCAGTAATCCATTTTCGATTTCGATTAATTCTGCCGAAACCATTTCCAAAATTCCTGTATTTCTTACTGCCGCATATACTTCATTCTGATCCAACAAATCTCCTTCCAAACCAAGAAATCTTTCCAGAGGATAATTCGCTATATGAGTTTTGGTTCGTCTTAGGCCGTCAACTTCGATTTTGATAATCGTTCCGGCAGGAGGACTGGCCGCTTCCTGTGCAGCTAATGGCGAAACAAGAAAAACTAATAAGATGAAAGTAACTATTTTAATAAAATGCCTCACCTAAGGTTTTTTGGGTATTTTTTATAATAGCATTTTTGTTCTGTTTGTTCCAACTGTACCGAGTTGGTTCCATGCTATTATATTGATCATAATGTAACGTATTGATAATATATCGTACAGTTATATGAAAAAATTATTTGTACGCTTTTTTATTATGATTACTGGACTTTTTTTCTACGCGCTTGGAATCATTGTTACCATTCAGGCCAATATAGGATATGCTCCGTGGGATGTTTTCCATGTAGGGATTCAAAAAAACATCCTCCTAAGTCTGGGAGCTGTTTCAATAATTGTGGGGATAGTGATTGCAATAATAGTTACGCTATTGGGAGAAAAATTGGGTTTTGGAACAATCTCCAATATCATATTGATAGGAGTATTTGTGGATATTATTTTACTGTTCAATATTATTCCACAAGCAACAAATCCAACATTCGGGATAATAATGCTGATCACAGGTCTTTTTATTATTGCTTTAGGTTCTTACTTTTATATTAAATCTGCCTTTGGAGTTGGTCCAAGAGATAATCTGATGGTTGTATTAGCCCGCAGAACAAGGCTGCCGGTAGGTCTTTGCCGGGGCATAATTGAACTGTTGGTAACAATTTTTGGGTGGGTTTTGGGCGGCATGGTAGGATTCGGAACTGTTATATCCGTAATTACCATTGGGCTTTGTGTTCAAATTGTATTTAAAATATTCAAATTTGATGTTACAGCAGTCAAACATGAAACATTGGGTGATACAATTAAAACGTTTAAAAAAGCGATTTCTTAACTTTTATAGTTTTTCGAATTGTTTTCTTGCATCGTAAAATACTTCTGTAATTAACGGGTCAAACATTTCACCAGTGCTATCCATGATAATTTTAACCGATTCTTCGGGAGTAAATGGTTTTTTATAAGAGCGGGTAGATACCAGCGCATCATATACATCGAGAACTGCCATTATACGCCCCTGAAGCGGAATGTTTAATCTGTCCAGTCCGCGTGGATATCCTTTTCCATCCCATCGTTCATGGTGATACCCGGCAAGCAACTTGGCGCTGCGTAAATATTCCACATCTTCTCCAGTACGCGAAACGATTTGGTCTATAATAAGTTCCCCTTCCATGGCATGAGTTTTCATAATCTCAAATTCATCGTTTGTAAGCCTGCCTGGTTTACATATAATTGAATCTGGGATCGAGATTTTGCCTATATCGTACAGACACGCGGAAGAATAGAGTATGCCCAAATCAATTTTGTTTAATTCATTGGTATATACCCCGCGTGTAAACATTGCGCTTACTAATATCTTTAAAGATGCTAATATGCGTTCTATGTGCCCATCCATCCCTATAACGCGGTTTTCGACCCTATCTGCTAGAACGAATACTGTGTCATTAAGCAGGTTTTGGAGCTGGGTATTTTGTTCCTTTAATGCTTTTTTTTCCATGCTTCATGATAATATAGAAATAAATAAAAAGCAAGAATATCTTTTAATCATGACTCAAAGGCTTTGCTTTATTGCTAATAATATGTTAGAATAACTCATTCGTAAAGCTGTCAAATTTACGAAAATATAACATTTTATGGTAGGAAAATATGCCAAATAGTTCCGAATTAATAGTCTGGTCCAATACATTCGCTTGTGGGATAAAAGTGATAGATGACCAGCACAAAGAACTGGTAGAATTGGTAAATGATATGTTTAACCATGTTACCGGTAATGAAGATCAAGAACGTGATTATTTAAACAAAATTCTTCAGGAAGCGGTAAAATATATAAGGGTACATTTCGCTACAGAAGAGAAAATCATGATTGCGACAAAATTCTCCGGTTATACTGAGCATAAAAAGGCTCACGAGGATTTTATTTTAACTGTTGCCGATAATATTAAGAATTTTACATTAGGAAAACGGCTTACCCTGATATTCTTTTCCAGATTTCTTAAAGACTGGGTATTGTCCCATATAGCGGTAATGGATAAACAGTATTTTGAATATTTTAGAAGAATCGCCACACGTAAACCTGATGGAACATTAAGCATTACTGCAAGTGATGTAAAAAAACTATAGGTTTTACAGCCGTGAATACAGAAATTGCCGGTCTGGACATCACAAAAGGACTCAGGCGGTATGGTAATAAAAAAGACGATTACCTAGATGTTTTACGTTTATTCGCAAGCGGCGTTAGTTCCATGTTAAGCGAGATAGAAACTTTCAACAAAGAGAAACTTTCTGATTACAGAATAAGAACCCATGGTATTAAAGGAGCATGCCAGGATATTTATGCCGAACAAACCGGAAAAGAGGCAAGTGACCTTGAAGAAGCGGCAAAAGCCGGTGATATTGGGTATATAACCAGACATAACCCTGCATTTTTAGTATCTATAAAAAAATTAATTGCCGATATAGAAGATATGCTTGGTAATCAAAGTAAAGGAGGTTTAGAGTTATGAAAAGAAAACCATCTGGTATTACAGATATAACCCGGCCAAACATCCTTGCTGTTGATGACGTTCCCAGTGTATTAAAATCAATCGAACTTGCCTTAAAAGACACTTTTAATGTTCATGCTCTGTCTAAATCCGAAGATGTAATGGATTTTTTGCGGGACAATAAACCGGATTTAATTTTGCTGGATAACTTAATGCCTGTATTAACCGGATTTGATTTAATTCCCCTTATACGGGTATCGCCCGTTCATAAAAACACTCCAATAGTTATTGTTACAACAGAAAGTAGAATAGAATATGTAAGGGAAGCAATATCACTTGGCGCTACTGATTATGTATTAAAACCATTTGAGCCAAAGGAGCTGCGGGACAAGGTGGCGAAGCATCTTGGTTTATGATACAAAAACCACGAAGGATTGACATGCCAGCATGCCCGAAAGTTTTTGGAAAAAATATCCGTTCCTCCATTGAAACTCATCGAAACATTAAGGCATACAAGCATGCCAATCCTCCGTGGCTAATGACAGGCTTTACATTGTTTTAAGAGGGCGTCTAAAACAATATAAACCTGTAAGATTTTTTATTGCTTGGTGAAAGGGTCGTCCATAATCCAACCAACCAGTTTGCCGTCTTCTATTGTTGCAGTTCCGGTGGTTTCAGCAGGTACTCCATACATTCCCTGTCTTTCAACAGTCCATGTTGCAGTTGATCCGCTTAAGGTATAAGTGCCGGCATTGGCGGTTAAGCTGCCGTACAATAATGTAAAGTTGGGATCATGTATGTTAATCCTAAACATATCGTTTCCATCATTGGTCCAGTTACCCAAAAAAGGGTTAGTGGCTGCTGCAGTTGCTGCCGATGTTGATGCTGAGCCGCTACCGCCGCTGCCCCTGCTGCATCCAATAAATACGACACATAAAACCAGTAAAATTCCCAGCATTATAACTAAATTTTTTTTCATATTACAAAACCTTCCTTCATACTTATTGTGAAGAACATACGTTCTTCATTCATTACACAAAACATTTTGCCCTCATTAAAATCCAACCATTATGATAAAATATATATCGCTAAATTAGGATAATGTCAATATTCTGTAAAAAAATCGTAACAATACCGTAAAAAAAGCGTAAATCAACTTATAAAGTGCATATATGAGTAACGATAATCTGGTTTTTTCTTTATACGAATGTAATCTCTATTACCAGCGATGAGACTTGAACTCATACACACTTGCGTGCGGTAGATTTTGAGTCTACTGCGTCTGCCATTCCGCCACGCTGGCTTGTTGATAAATTAATTATACTGCCCCTTAATAATCTTTGCAAGGCACCTGTTCTTATGTATAATAAACCATGAAATCAATAACAAAAGAATTGTGGGTAAATACCAAAAAGTCAAGAGAGTTCATCAATATCACAAGAGAAGTAGAAGCTTTACTGCGGGAGTCGGGGATTCAAGAGGGGTTGTGCCTTGTAAATGCAATGCACATCACCGCCAGTGTTTTTATCAATGATGATGAATCGGGACTTCACCACGATTTCGATGTCTGGCTGGAGAAACTTGCTCCTCACGAACCGGTTTCCTCATACCGGCATAACAATACGGGCGAGGACAATGCGGACGCGCATTTAAAACGCAGCATTATGGGGCGAGAAGTTGTTGTGGGCGTAACAGGAGGAAAGCTCCACTTTGGGCCCTGGGAGCAGATTTTCTACGGTGAATTTGACGGCCAGCGAAAAAAACGGCTTTTGGTAAAGATCATAGGGACTTGACTATACGATTCTCAAGGTGATAATCTTATAGAAGAAATACATTTCCAAAGGAGCCTTTTGTGAGTTACCCAACAGACAAAATTAAGAATATTGCAATTGCCGGTCATGGTCAAACCGGAAAAACCACCCTTTTTGAACATCTGCTTTTTGCAGGTAGTGTTATTCAAAGGGCCGAATCCCTGGAGTCCGGCAGGACAACAAGCGATTATACCCCAGAAGAAATCGAACGGAAAATATCGATACATGCCGCTATGGGCCATATCGAAAAAAACGGGACAAAAATCAACCTTTTTGATACCCCCGGCTCATCGGATTTTACCGGCGCCGTTATTTTGGGTTTTCGTGCGGCTGAATTTGCGCTTTTATTGGTAGACGGAAAATCCGGTGTTCAAATTGAAACTGTTAAATTGTGGCGGAAACTGGATGGAAGCGGTAAACCCAGAGGTCTTTTTATCACCAAGCTGGACAACGAGCAGGCTGATTTTAAACGGACATTGGCGGACATTAAAGAGAAATTTAACGTTGAACCTGTAGTCATCACAATGCCGATAGGCAGCGGCGGCGGTTTTAAAGGTGTAATCGATGTATTGCACGAAAAAGAATACATCCAGCAGGGAGATGCACTCGAAAAAGAAGAAGCCATTCCTGCCGAATTCAAAGACGAAGTTGCCGCAGCGCGCGAAAAATTGATTGAAGCGGCCGCCGAAGGCGACGACAGTCTTATGGAAAAATACTTTGAGAACGGCTCTCTTTCCATCGAAGAAATGAAGATGGGCCTTGTAAAAGCATTGGCCGACAACAGGTATGTTCCGGCATTTGCAGGCGCTCCGGTTAATAATGCCGGTATTCTTCCGTTGATTGACTTTATTGTTGACGCTGTGCCAAATCCGTTAACAGCAAAGGACGCGATAAAAGATGCCGAAGGCAAAGAAACAGCAGTTGCGATCGATCCAAATAAACCAATGTCAGCGCTTGTGATCAGAACCAATTATGATCAGTTTTCCGGCAAGCTTTCCTGGTTAAAGGTAATTACCGGCAAACTTTCTGCGGACAGCGAAGCGTACAATGTTTCGGAAAGCAAAAAAGAACGTATTGGCAAACTCTACACCTGCCAGGGCAAAAAACTTGAAGAAGTAAAAGAACTTTCCGCAGGCGATATTGGGATAATCACCAAAGCGACAACTCTTAAAACCAATGACACATTGGCGGCATCTGACGGCCCTGCCTATGCCCCATTGAGTCTACCGGAGCCTGCCCATTCGGTTGCAGTAAATGCTCTTGCAAAAAAAGATGAAGACAAGCTGGGTGAATTCCTTGTGCGTACAACCGAAGAAGATAAAACATTCCGTTTTCAGTATAATGGCGAAACAAAAGAAGCTGTTATTTCCGGCATGGGAGAACTTCAGATCAATATCATTCTGGAAAAAATAAAAAACAATCAAAAAATTGAAGTAGAAACCCGTGTTCCAAGAATCGCTTATCGGGAAACCATCACAAAAAAAGCAGAAGCCGAATATACGCACAAAAAACAAACCGGCGGCCACGGACAATTTGGAAGAGTCAAAATCGAAATTGCACCTCGTGGACGCGGCGAGGGTTATGAGTTTATCAACGCAATTTTTGGCGGAGCAATTCCAAAGAACTACATTCCGGGCGTGGAAAAAGGCCTGATAGAAGGAATGATACATGGAAGCATGGCAAGTTATCCTGTTGTTGACGTTGAAGTTAAACTGGTAGACGGCAAACACCACGATGTAGATTCCAACGAGCTTTCGTTCCGCCTTGCAGCACGTAATGCTTTCCGCGAAGCAATGAAAAAGGCCAACCCCACAATGCTTGAACCTATCATGAATCTGACTGTTTATATCGAGGAAAAATACTTAGGCGATGTAATGGGCGATCTTTCCGTAAAGCGCGGCAAGATATCGGGTCAGGATTCAACAGGCGGCATCGCAGAGGTACGCGCAGAAGTCCCCATGGCGGAACTGCTGCGTTACTCGATAGACCTGCGTTCGATCACGTCGGGAACAGGCTCTTTTAATGTGGACTTTAGCCACTACTCGCCGATTTCCGGCCGCATCGCCGACGATGTTATCAAAGCGCGCGAAACGTTCAAAGTACAGGACGCTGACGAGTAAAAAATTTCAAGGAGAGACAGATGACAAAGAAAATTTTAATGGTGCTGGTTATTACAGCAATCGTTACAGGCGGCGTGTTTGCACAAGCTTTAAACACGGTCACATTTGATTTTGGGCCTACAATTTTTGGGTCGGCTTTCCGCAATATAGCTGACGATCTTGAATTCGGAGAGGAAGGATTCAGCACTTCCGGTTTTGGTTTAGCGGCGCAATACGAAAGGCGAATGTTTGACAATGTAACTGTAGGTGGGAAATTGGGCTATCTGGGAATTGGCATTACATTATCAGATGAAGATGAAGTTGATAATATAGAAACTAAAGTCGTATTTGGAACAGATATTTATTCGTTTACCCTTGAAGGTCATGCACGTTATTATGTTGGAAGACGGTTTTTTGTGAATGGAATGTTAGGTTTAGCAACCTTGTCAACAAAGTTTAGCGGAGAATTCATTTATACAGACGAGTTTGGTGACAAGTATGTTGATAAAGGCTCATACACAGAAACCAGATTTTACTTAAATGCCGGCGTAAAAATCGGATGGCAGTATCGTATTCCAGTTGTACCCAGCACTGATGTCGCTTTGGTTTTTGAGCCTTCTTTTGGTTATTACACCGGAATTGGATTGGGCAAAACAATGGGACAGAGATTGGCAGCATCAATTGGCGGTAATTCCGGTGTTGCATCTGATCTGGATGAAGCATACGCTATTTTTGAAGATTTTATTTTTATCGGCGGTCCCCGCGTCTCGATTGCGTTTGGTTTTAGCTTTTAGCACTGCAAACCTAACCGACTTTTGGAATGATTGCGATAATTACCTATATCGTACTCCCTAATTTTCGCTAAATACTTGCTATATATGGGATATTATAAAAAATGAAAAAAAAGATACTATTCAGCTTTGCTGCATTATTGTTAATAACTATAATTACTGGCTGTGAAAACAGAGAAGTACCGCAAACTGATAGACTACTGTCATTTACTTCATACCGTGATATTCCAGGGATAACATACGAGGAAATAACAGCGATAGAAAAACTGCAAGAAAATTACGAATTTTTTACTTATGCAATGATGCCCTATACCGAAGCATTTTTGGACATGAATGGGGAGATAAGAGGTTTTACAGCCCTTGTTTGTGAATGGCTGACAGAATTATTCGGCATACGTTTTATTCCACATCTTGTTACATGGCAAGAACTGCTGGAAGGGTTCGAAAACGGCGCAGTTGATTTTACAGGTACAATGGCGCCAACCGAAGAACGCCGTCAAATATATTATATGACAGATGCAATCGCCAGACGAACAGTAAAACATATGCGGCTGCCTGACAGCCAACCATTAGAGGAAATAATAAAAACACGCACACTACGATATGCTTTTCTTAGAGACGATATACTTTTTCAAAGAGTACCATCTTACACAATCGAAAATTTTGAAGCTGTACTTATAGATGAATTTATTGACGCATACGAGCTCCTGATAAACGGGGAAATTGACTCACTTATAGCTGAAGGTCCTGCAGAAGCTCTTTTTGACGAACTCGGCGGAGTTGTGGTATCAAACATACTACCGCTGTTGTATCTTCCTGTTTCCCTAATGACGACAAAATCAGAACTTTCGCCGATTATTACGGTAGTACAGAAAGCATTGGAAAACGATGCTGCCCGTTTTTTGGGAAAGTTGTACGAACAGGGATATAGGGAATATTTACGGCACAAACTTTATACACAATTAACTGAGGAAGAAAAGGAGTATCTAAACGATAATTTAATAATACCTTTTGCAGCATCGTTTGATCATTACCCGATTGCTTTTTTTAATGAACGTTATAGTGAATGGCAAGGTATAGCCTTTGATGTGTTACAGGAAGTGGAATCCCTTACTGGTCTTAAATTTAAGGTCATTAATGACCAGTATTCGGATTGGGTTCAGCTTCTGGGAATGCTCGAAAGCGAAGAAGCTTATATGGTTTCTGAATTGATCCGAACGCCGGAACGGGAAGGCAAATTTTTATGGCCTCGCAGAGCTTTTTTAATGGATCAGTCTGCGCTTATATCCAGAGTGGAGTTCCCTTATATTAATATTCATGAAGTTGTTTCAGTGAGGGTGGGGTTAATCAAAGACTCTGCACATAAAGAAATGTTCCATTTGTGGTATCCGTTTCACAGAAACAACGTGGAATATAACAGCACCGATGAAGCCTTCGCCGCCTTGAGCAGCGGTGAAGTTGACATGGTGATGGCAAGCAATAACCTTCTATTGCATCTGACGCATTTTCAGGAGCTGCCCTATTATAAAGCCAATGTTTTATTCGGTAACTACTTTGAATCTACATTTGGGTTTAATAATAACCAGGGCATTTTACACTCCATCGTCAACAAAGCGCTTGAACTGATAGAGATCGAAACAATCACACAAAGAAGGCTGCGAAGAACTTACGACTACAGATTGGTGCTGGCACGAGCGCAGAGGTCATGGACATTCCGCACTGCAACAGCCCTTGCGTTTATGCTTATTATTTTGATTGTCATATATATTAAAGACAGGAAAAAAAGAAATACAATCGCAGAGCAGGCGGCTGCACTTAGCGCAATATATAATTCGCTGCCGGCAATGGTATACACAAAAAACCTTGATAATAAAATTACCAGCTCAAACAAAAATTTTATTAAAATAGCGCAAGGCGGCGAAGCGGAAATGCTTAGTGAAGAATTCCATGACGAAACACAGTTAGATTATGAGATAATACAGGAATTTTTTAATAACAGGGAAAAAGTATTACTGGACAACATTATTAAAATAAAGGAAAAATGGTACAACTATTCTGACGGTTCCACACGGGCTCACGAGATTATTAGAACCCCTTTAATTCAAAATAGAAGTATTGCAGGACTTCTTGGCATAGTATTGGACATTACCGAGCGGAAACTGGCAGAAGAAGAAAATACACGAGCCAATGAACGGATAGAGACGATTATAGACAATCTGCCCGGGTTGGTTTTTCAGTGCCAATACGATCCCCCTGATTATACTTACTCCTTTGTCAGTAAAGGCTGCGTAGAACTTACTGGATATACAAGAGAAGAATTACTGGAAAATAAAATTGTACGCTATATTGATATGGTACACCCAGATGACAGGGATTATGTAGAAAAATTAAGTAACGAAGCAGTTCTATATGATAGCCCATACGAGGCTACTTTCCGCTTTGTTACAAAAAACGGAGATATAAAATGGGTATGGGAACGCAGCAGGGTCGTCGAAAAAACTCCTGACGGCACGCCTCTTTTAATTGAAGGATATTATGCAGATATTACCGAGCGCCAGAAATTGGAAGCTGCCGAGTTTGAGAGAAAACAGATAGAATCCAGTTATGAATATGCCAATAGAATGAGCGGTGTGTTAGCTGAAATTACGAATTCGCCGACTATTTCCGACGGTATTTTAAAAGATGCTGCTGATATGATCGCCAGGGAAGGTTGTACTATTCTGAACGCCAGCCGTGTGGGAGTATGGAGTATGTCGAAAGAAGGAGGTACCCTTAAAAGCATCTCTTGTTACGAATTTTCTACCGGAGAATATACAATCCAAAAAGATTTTGATTTATTTAGCGACAGTAAGTATTTTAAACTTTTTGAAACCGAGCGGCTGATTCTAACAAACGATACACGGGATTCTGATGTTTGGGCTGACTATGTTGACGATTACAACCCAAATTTATGCGCTATAATCGATGTTCCCATACGAATCGGAGGCAAGCTGGCAGGAGCGGTTTGTGTTGAGCAGGATCGCAGCGAACTATATCCCAAAAAACGTGACTGGAAAATCGAAGAACAAAACTTTGCTTCTTCACTCGCCGATTTAATGGCGCTGGCTATCTCCGGTACTGAACGACACACAGCATGGGAAGCTGCCGAGTATGCCAACCGTGCGAAATCAGAGTTTTTGGCAACAATGAGCCATGAGATTCGTACACCAATGAACAGTATAATGGGGTTTGCTGAACTTGCTCTTGACAGCAATAACACGCCTCAAATCAAGGAATTTTTATGTAAAATTGCAGACAGCACAAGCTGGCTGCTTAGAATAATAAACGATATTCTTGACATATCCAAAATTGAAGCAGGAAAAATGGAGCTGGAAAAAGTGCCATTCAACTTGCATGAAATTTTCGCTCGCTGTCAATCTGTTATTTTGCCTGCGGCTAAAGAAAAAGCGCTGGATCTGAGTGTCTATGCGGAAGCAGTGCCAGGGAAAAAATTAATAGGAGATCCTGTAAGGCTTTATCAGGTGTTGATGAATCTTTTATCCAATGCAGTAAAATTCACCGAAGCAGGATATGTAAAATTTTCTGCCACAGTAAAGAATACGACAAACGGTAAAGCGACCGTTTATTTTGAAATAAAAGACAGCGGTATTGGTATGACTGGCGATCAAATCAAAAAAATATTTGATCAGTTTATTCAGGCGGACTCCAGCACTACCAGGAATTATGGCGGCACAGGTCTTGGACTGGCGATTACAAAAAATATTGTAGAGTTAATGGGCGGAAAATTAATTGTGGAAAGTATCCCAGGAGATGGCAGTTTATTCAGCTTCAAAATAATTTTTGATACGATTGAGTCAACAAACGAGATAACTTATGGTATGGATTACTATGATATAGAAAAACCGTATTTTGACAATTTGATTTTGATTTGTGATGATAACCCCATGAATCAAGAGGTTGTCTGTGAACATCTAACACGTGTTGGAATACAAACGGCTGTAGCGGATAACGGTAAGATAGGTGTTGACATGGTAAAAGAGCGTATGAAAAAAGGCAAAAAACCCTTTGACCTGATTTTTATGGATATGTTTATGCCTGTTATGGACGGAATGGAAGCCGCTTCAAAAATAATGGCGCTTGATACAGGAACACCCATAGTTGCTATGACAGCAAATATAATGACCAGTGAACTGGAAAAATATAAAAGATTCGGAATACCGGACTGTCTGGGTAAGCCCTTTACATCGCAGGAATTGTGGCGTATCTTGCTGAAATATCTCGAACCAATAGGTTCGCAACCGTTAGGCACTGGTCTTATGGAAGAAGACGGAAGAAACGGAGAACTGCAAAAGAAGTTGCGTTTCAATTTTTTAAAAAACAATGAAACTACCCTTATGGAAATTGTCGAGGCGGTTGCTGTAGGCAATACAAAACTTGCACATAGACTGGCGCATACGCTTAAAGGAAATGCAGGGCTAATCGGTAAAACCAAATTACAGAAGGCTGCCGGTGAAATTGAGGCTTTGCTTAAAGAGGGGGCGGCTTCAATTTGGGAAAATAAAGTTAAAATTCTCGAAGAAGAATTAGGATTGGTTTTAGATGAACTACGCTCGCTGGCTGACAAGCCTGCGACACTGTTTGATGAACCTATAATACAAAATAGAATCAATACTCTTAGCGATCAACAGATTCTTGCATTGTATGAAAAACTTGAACCTATGCTTGCAAAATTAAACCCTGAATGCGTGGAATTGCTCGACGAAATACGCAGCGTTCCAGGAACAGAGGAACTTGTTAAACAGATAGAAAATTATGATTTTGAAAATGCAGCCAGGATACTATCTGATTTGAAAAACAAAAAATGAGATAATATACCTTAGACTAACGTTTGTCGATGCTTGTGTATTTTAGCTGAGGTTGTACGCATTTGTAAGCAGGGCGGATAATTCGCCCGCCTGCAATGATTTCTTCCAGACGGTGGGCACACCATCCGGCAATACGGCTTGTTGCAAAAATAGGCGTGTTTAATTCTTCGGGGATTCCCAGCATTTTATAAACAAAACCGGAATAAAAATCCACATTTGCACATATATCTTTATCCGACCCTTTTACCTTTTTAAAAACTGATGGGGCAAGTTGTTCAATGAGACAGTGCAGATTGTATTCTTTTATCATGCCTTTTTCTTCGGCAAGCGTTTTTGCTTTGTCGCGTAACAAAGTAGCCCGCGGGTCGGTGATGGTGTAAACAGCGTGTCCCTGACCATAAATAAGTTTTGTTCCGTCGTAGGCCTGGCCTTTTAGGATTTTTTCCAGGTAACCGGAAACTTCTTCTTCGCTTTCCCAGTTTTTCACATTTTTCTTGATGTCGTCCATCATTTCGATTACTTTAGCGTTTGCTCCGCCATGTTTGTAACCTTTGAGCGAACCAATGCCGGCGGCAATTGCAGAGAAAGTGTCGGTGTCAGCCGAAGACACAACGTGTACTGTAAATGTTGAATTATTTCCGCCGCCATGTTCTGCATGAAGCACAAGAGCCAAATCCAAAAGCTGCGCTTCGTACTTGGTGTATTTTTGGTCCGGTCTGATGAGCGAAAGCATAGTTTCCGCAGCAGACAATGCCGGATCAATCTGATGAATAATAAGGCTGTCGTGATCAAAGTTATGTTTCTTTGACATATATGAATATGCAATGATACTTGGAAAACGTGCGATAAGTTCAATACACTGGCGAAGCACGTTTTCTGGAGACGGGTTTTCCGGGTTTTCATCGTATGGATAAAGAGCAAGTATCGAAGAAGCCAGCTTATTCATAATGTTGCGTGACGGCGCTTTAAGTATTACGTCTTCTACGAAATTTTTGGGAAGCGGCCTGTTCTCGCCGATAAGCTTGTTAAAATTATCAAGCTGTTTTTGTGTTGGCAGTTTTCCAAACATTAAAAGGTAAATTGTTTCTTCAAAACAAAAAGCATCTTTTTTTGCAGCTTCGTCAGTGATTTCTACAATATCGATTCCTCGATAAAAAAGTTTGCCGGGAACGGCTACTTTTTTATCATCAATGAACTCGTAGCCATGTACATCGCCGACGCGTGTAAGGCCGACAAGTACGCCTGTACTGTCTTCGTTGCGTAAACCTCGTTTTACACTGTACTTGTTGTAAAGACCCGGATCGATATAATCATTACCGGAGATTTCTTTTAAATGTTCATTTAACTCAAGCATTGTTTTAGCCTTCTTCCCGTATCTGCACACGGCGTATTTTCCCGCTTATTGTTTTGGGAAGTTCATTTACAAATTCCACAATACGCGGGTACTTATACGGAGCTGTGGTTTTTTTTACATGATTTTGCAGTTCTATTTTTAGTTTATCAGAAGTTGTGACATCTAAGGTCTCATAACCTTTTGTTAATACAACTGTCGCTTTAACAATCGTGCCGCGCTCTTCGTCAGGGACACCTGTTATGGCACATTCAAGCACAGCAGGGTGCTCTAACAGCGCGCTTTCAATTTCGAACGGCCCAATACGGTAGCCGGAACTCTTGATCACATCGTCGTTGCGTCCAACAAACCAATGATAGCCGTTTTCGTCTTTCCATGCAACGTCTCCCGTGTAATAGATGCCGTTATTCCACATGCGGTTGGTAAGGTCTTCATCGCGATAATAGCCTCCGAACATCCCGTAAGGTTTGCGTTTATCCGTACGCACAACAATCTGCCCCTCTTCGCCCATATTGCAGGATGTTCCGTCTTCACGTAACAAATCTATATCGTAGCCGGGCGCTGGTTTACCCATAGAGCCTGGTTTTGGTTCCATCCATGGCCATGTGCAAAGAGTAACTGTAAGCTCTGTTTGTCCGTAACATTCTCGCAGCTTTATTCCCGTTCCTGCCAAAAACTGATCGAATATTTCCGGATTTAACGGTTCTCCGGCTACACAACAGTGTTTAAGCGCAGAAAAATCAAATTGTGCAAGATTCTCTTTTATAAAAAAACGGTATATCGTAGGCGGGGCGCAAAAGCTAGTCAACTTGTATTTGCTCATTAATTCCAGCATCACTGCCGGTACAAAACGATCATAATCGTAGATAAAGATTCCGGCTTCGCAAAACCATTGCCCGTAAATACATCCCCATGCGGCTTTTGCCCAGCCTGTATCCGCAACAGTAAAATGCAATCCATCGGGGATTACCCTATGCCAGTACATTGCCGTTGCGATATGTCCAAAAGGATAAGCGTAATCGTGACGAACCATTTTTGGCATTCCTGTTGTACCGGAAGTAAAGTAAAGGAGCATAATATCGCTATTGGAGTTTGGAACATCCGGTCTTTGGAATTCCTGTGATGCGTCATTCACGAGTTTTTTGAAATCAACCCATGATGATAAGGACTCTGCAGGGTTGTGGTTATCTGGAGTGTGTACAGAACGGACAAACGCCTTGTACTGCAGATGCGGCTTCCCGCTGGATTCGCAGTCTTTTTTTATGATTGTCTGGGCTTCATCAATGCGCTTCATCAAATCCTGATCGTCTACACAGATAATTGCCTTGATACCGGCGGCATTACATCTGTAAACAATATCCTTTGTAGTAAGCAGATGCGTAGCTGGAATGGCGATAGCACCTAACTTGTGAAGCGCCAGTATAACCGGCCAATATTCCCAGCGCCGTTTTAATACCAGCATAACCGGATCGCCTTTGCCGATTCCTGCTTTGCGCAAAACGTTGACAGCTTTGTTTGAGTGGTTTTTCATATCTGCGAATGTAAAAACTGCCTGCGCGCCTTTTTCGTCGCACCATTGTAAAGCACGTTCGTTTGGTTTTTCCTGTGCGAGTACATCAATTACATCGTAAGCAAAATTAAAATTTTCAGGGATATTGACAGTGTAATTTTCGTAAAAATCCTCGTAAGATTCGAAATCTGTTCTTGGTAAGTATTTGTCGAGTAATGACATTTGTTTAACTCCTATTTTGAAAAAAGCATCAGAAAACAATAGCAATAAAGCGGGCTATTTTTCCGCCCAGAGCCTTCATACCGTGAGGTTCGGTGGAATCGTAATAAACGCAGTCGCCTGGTTCCAGCTCAATATCGTGGCCGCTGATCGATATCAGCAGCCGCCCCTCCAAAACATAGTTAATTTCCTGACCAGGATGAGTGTTAAGGTTTACCGGTTTGTTTTCTGTTTCTGCAGATGCTTCCACAATAAAGGGTTCTGCTTTTTTACGGTGAAAATTGTAGGCAAGATTCCAATAACTGTACATCGGGCGGCGGCTTACCTCAGGCGCTTGTCCTGCGCGGGTAACACAAAAAGTTTTTAACTTGGAAGCAGTACCGCTGATTAATTCCGATAAATCTACCTTGTAGCGGGCAGCTATCTCTATAAGCGCACCCATTGGGAAATCCTTCTCGCCCGATTCCCATAAGGTATACTCAGACGGATCAAACCCAAGTTCCTTTGCCAAAGCTTCGGCAGCAATTTCCTCGATTTCTCTTAATACCCGGACACGGCCGGCAATTTCTTTTATAACTTCTTTCATTGTCTCTCCCCTACAGACCTGGTGTTAGTCTGGTTTCTATAGTTCCATTGGAACGGGCAATATAAACTACAGGCGGTTTCCGTGTAAAAAAACCGTTTTCTACAACACCTGGGATTTGATTTAACTCTGTTTCCAAAAAAGAAGGATCTATTGGTTTGTTAGGCCCAAAACTGATGTCCAAAATTAGATTTCCATGTTCGGTGATAACAGGCCCGGCTTTTTGTATTGCCCCTCTAAGTATAACAACCGCTCCGATTTTTTCAAGTGCTCTTGTAACCTGCACTCTGGCCGCAGGGATCACTTCTACCGGAACCGGAAAACCTATACCAAGCTGTTCCGTAAGTTTTGATTCATCTACGGTAATGATATAAGCCAAAGAAGAGTAAGCGGCCAGTTTTTCTATTAACATTGCGCCTCCCCCTCCCTTTATAAGGCGATTTTGCATGTCTACTTCGTCTGCGCCGTCAATTGTTAAGTCCAGCCCGCTTGTTAGTTCTTGGGAGTTGAGTGTAAAAAAAGGAATTTTTAGTTTTTCACATTCGATTTCTGTCTGAAAACTGGTGGCAAATGCAACGATGTCACGTAATAAACCTTGCGTTAAAAGTTCACCAACTCTTCGCACAGCGTGAATGGCGGTTGACCCTGTGCCAAGACCAAGTTTCATTCCGCTCTTTACCATGTCATCAACTGCAGCTTTGCCAGCTGCTTCTTTTAACCTGTTCGTATATTGTTCCATGTTTTATCTCCTGTGTTTATCCATGATAAAAGCTGCATGGGAATTTCGTTTCCCATAAAACGTTCATATTGAAGGCAAGCCTGACGAATAACCATGTCATACCCATTAATGATTTTACATCCTGCGTCTGCGGCTCTTTTTAGGAAAGGTGTAATAGGCGGGGTATATATCAAATCCATAACCGCTTCCTTTCCGGTAAAAGAGTAAAGCTCCAAAGGATCGTTATTATCAACGTTTGCATTATCATATCCTTCCATCCCCACAGAGCTTGTCTGAATGATTATATCATTATATTTATACATAATCTCTATTCCACGATTGTCCAATCCTCCCCAGCGGAATTTATACTGTGACGCAATATTTTTTGCTTTATATGCAGTACGGTTTAATATCACTGCTTTGCCGTGTAAACGATAAACTTCTGCAGCTACTGCGCGTGCTACGCCCCCTGCTCCTATAATAGTTATTTTCTGAAACCTTAAATTTTTTCTGTCTATAAAATTTAAAAGTGAATCCGAAAAACCTGTACAATCAGTGTTATCGCCATACCATCCATCGTTGCAGCGGTACATGGTATTACATGCGCCGATTCTCCGTACTGCGGCAGTTCGTTTTGCAAGTCTTATCAACACAGCTTCCTTGTAAGGTACTGTGATCGAAAGTCCCTGAACACCCAATTCTTTAGCAAGGTCAAAAAAATGGTCAACGGAGTTTACAGGGAATGGCAAATAAACTGCATCGATATTTTCCATGTTAAATATATTGTTAAACAACCATGGACTTACGCTTGATTTTAACGGATCGCCGACAACACCGTATATTTTTGTTTTTTTTGTAATTTTTCTAAAACGATATAATTCGGCCAAATCTCTTACATCCAGTTGTCCGGGAGCGCCGGAGACTTCAACTTCTGATAACGCACTGGAATATGTTAAAAAAGATCCAAACTTTTCTGCCAGGATTCTGGAATAAACACCATAATGATCCATCCCGATAAATATTTTATCCTTGTCTTTACATTTTTTGGAAGCCCGGTATAATTTTAAAACATCACTTGTATTTTTTACGGATACGGCTATTTTTACAATTTCGTCTCCGCCATGCCGCATGGATAAAACCTTTGCCGGAATATTACCAATATCGCCCTGCAAATTATGACAAGATCGAATAATTCTTGTGCCGAATGTTCGTGCCGCTTCTTCAAGGCTTGCCACGTCTAAGTCGTCTTCTATATCGACATATGCAAAGTTAAATCTGCTGTCCGCGTTGGCAAAAGCAAGACCGCGAGCAAGCAATTTTACCCTTGTGCCTTCGCCGCCTGTAAAATGCCCTCCGTCCATATCACGTCTAATTGTTAAAATAATCGGCATCCCTGCAAGTTCGGGAAAACGGCGTATATACAACTGTTCATCAGGTTCAAGACAATCAACCCGTAATTCCGCAATGTCGGCAAATTTACGGTATTTATCTAAAATTTCCAGATTGCGTTTAATTGTTTTTCCAGTTAGGCACAAACAGATTTTTGCCAAAATAACCTCGTTTTAAAAATCAGGACGGTATAAAAATATCGAGCTGACATTCTCGTTATTATTAAAATTAATCCGTAAAATCAACGGCCAGTTTCTGCCGGGAATTGATACGATTACATGTTCCTCGTTATCTTCTGCTGTTTCTCCCAATAACAACAGTACAGCTGCTTTAGGGTCTCCTATTGAAATGCCGTGAGTTGTAGTAAATTTAACCTGCCAGATCCTGTCAATATGAATAAAAAAATCCACTCCTGTATATCGAAAAACCACATCATCCTGCCAGTTATCAATGCCCCTTGCAACAGTAACACTTCGGGGCGGCCCAAACCGTTCAATTACTTCTGCGAGCGTCATACCAACAAAGTAATACTGTTCATCGTTACTAAGGCCGGTATTTAAAGGACGTTCCTGAGCCGTCAACGAAAAAGCGAGAAGGAATAATAATAGTAAGAGAAAGTATTTATTCATAATTTCATGTTATATTATCCAGTTTTTCTACAATTTTTTCCATACCTAATTCCTCATTTCCGTAAACACATGGCTATTCCCATTTACCCGCAAAATCCCCAGAGCGGAAACCCAAACGTTAATGCCGGGGCGAACCGGAAAAACAGGGGGCTCCCATTCTGCAAAGAAAAGCGGTTCTACAAATGGGGAAGCTCCATACCAGGGGCCCTGCCACCTATTTTGCAGATGGTCAGGTAAACTGACAGGAGCGGGAATAAGCGTGGATACAACAACTTCGGGGACAATACGGCGTCTGTCAAAACCTGATTCGATGGTTCTTTCGGCAACAGAACGCCAGTTAACAACCCAGGGGTTTTCGCAAACCGCTTCGCTTAATGTTTCTGTCTGGAAAAGTTCCCGGAATCTTTGCCAATCAAAATTTGTAGGTATTCGTGAATCATTATTATCATATGCAAAAGCAAGTTCCCAGTAAAAAATTGTATCCGGCCCTGCTTCCCAGCTTAAACGCAAACGATCCTTTGAAACATCGTAGGGGAAAAGAGCACCGGCAGGCCGGAAAGTATTTGGAAGCAAATTGTGGGCAGGCCAATACGGCCAGGCTGTTACAGGGTTTGTCCAGGAAGCCGGAATTTCAATTTCTAAACGGGCGAGTGAATCATCCGGCGGGAAGTCCGCTATTTGTTTTAACCCGCCGGGGTTAACCCACTCAAAACGCCAATGCGG
>JAITFY010000100.1 GCA_031281025.1 Treponema sp.
CTGTTTCTGTCGATATCGAACTTAAGCTTAAAAACATGCAGGAGGACCTGAACCTTGCAATAAATAAAGCAGAAACTGCCAATAATGCCAAGTCTTCATTTTTAGCGAATATGAGCCATGAAATCCGCACACCTATGAACAGCATAATGGGCTTTGCGGAACTTGCCCAGGATTTAGCCATTGTACCTCAAGTCAAAGATTATTTGAGCAAAATAAGCGACAGCACAAAATGGTTATTGAGCATTATAAACGACATTCTGGATATCTCAAAGATAGAAGCCGGTAAAATGGAATTGGAACAGGTTCCTTTTGATTTACATGATGTTTTTTCTCGTTGCCAGTCAGTTATCCTGCTTGGTCTTGAGAAAAAGAACCTTGACCTTCACATTAATGCTGAACCTTCGATTGGAAAAAAGCTGCTTGGCGACCCTGTAAGGCTTTATCAAGTACTTATGAACCTTCTGTCCAATGCTGTTAAATTTACAAACAAGGGAACGATCTATCTTTCATCATCAATAAAAAAATCGCCTTTCCAAAGTCCTCAACCATCAGATAAAACGACTGTGTATTTTGAAGTAAAGGATTCAGGTATTGGTATGACTTCAGAACAGATCGATAAAATATTTGCTCCCTTTATTCAGGCAGACTCCAGTACTACCCGCGATTATGGCGGTACGGGTTTAGGCCTTGCTATATCAAAAAATATTGTGGAATTGATGGGCGGAGAACTGATAGTAAAGAGTTCGCCGGATGTCGGCAGTATTTTTTGTTTTGAAATCACATTTGATACAATAGACGTATTTGATGATACATCAAACCAGTCTGGATTCGACGTAATATTAAAACCATGCTTTGAAGGTTTGGTATTGGTCTGTGATGATAACTCCATGAATCAGGAAGTTGTTTGCGCGCATCTTGCCCATGTAGGGCTGCGGACAGTGACAGCAGAAAACGGAAAAATTGGTGTGGAGATGGTAGAGGAGCGTATAAAAAATAAAGAGAAACCCTTTGACATGATTTTCATGGATATGTTTATGCCGGTTATGGACGGAATGGAAGCCGCTTCAAAGATAATGGCTCTGAATACAGGGAGCCCAATAGTGGCAGTGACTGCAAATGTAATGGCTAGCGAACTGGAAGAATACAAAAGATGCGGAATGCAAGACTATCTGGGAAAACCATTTACCTCGCAGGAATTATGGCGCACTCTGTTGAAATACTTCGTACCTATTGACGTATTGCCTCATGCCAGAGATCATGTAGATGGATATAATAATGATGAACTGCAAAGGAAACTACAGATAAATTTCCTGCAAAACAATCAAAATGTTCATATTAAAATAATGGAGGCAGTTACCGCAGGGGATATACAATTTGCACATAGGTTAGCACACAGCTTAAAAGGGAATGCTGGATTATTAGGCAAAACCGGACTAAAAAAAGCTGCAGCAGAGGTTGAAACAATGCTTAAAGACAGAACAGCATTTGTCTGGGAGACAAAGATGAGCAATCTTAGCACCGAATTGCAACTTGTATTTGAAGAATTAAAGCCGCTATTTGCCGAAACTGTTGTGCAGGAAAAAGCCAGGACACTGGGTGCTGCCGAAGCGCTTGTTTTGTTTGATAAACTGGAAGTTATGTTAAAGAATTTAAACCCGGAATGTTTATCCCTGCTTGATGATCTTCGTATTGTTACTGGAACTGGGGAACTTATACAACAAATTGAAAATTACGAATTTGAAACCGCATCTATTACACTTGACGCATTAAAAGGAAGGTTAACTCATGAAGAAAAATAAACAAATAATCAGCGTAGTTCTTGTATTTGTATTGATTGTATTTTATGGGTGTGAAAAATCATCACAAATAGCAGATTTATCAATGGGAAATATTTCATTTAGGGATATTCCAGATATTACTCTTGATGAGATATACGCTATTGAACTGCTTAAAACGCAATATCCGTATTTTACCTATGGAATGATAGTCCCAAGTACCGAAGCTTTCTTAAAAGAAAACGGCGAACCCGGCGGATTTAGCCATTTGTTTTGCGAATGGCTTTCTGGATTATTTGAAATACAATTTGTGCCTGTAGTTATGGAACTTAATGAATTATTTGGCGCACTACATAGAGGCGAAATTGATTTTTCCGGCGCTTTAAGATTTTCAGAAGAATCCCGGCGCACTAATTTTGCTACCGATCCGGTTGCATTGCGCCTAATGAAAAGCTTCAGAATAGAAAACAGCCTGCCGCTGGAGTTTATTGCCTTATTGCGTCCGCTGCGTTATGGGCTTTTGGGCGGTACTGTCTCTGTAGAGAATGTTGCCGCCATGACAGATCGCGGCGCTCACGAAATTGTGCTGGTTAATGGTTTTGATCAGGCTTACGAAATGTTAAAACAAGGCGAGATTGATGCTTTTATTGTTTTTAGTCCTGTAGAAGCAGTTTTTGATAAATACGAAGATGTCGTTATGGAAGACTTTCTTCCTTTAATCTTTGGCCCTGTTTCTCTGTCAACAATGAAACCTGGACTTGCACCAATTATTTCGGTTGTACAAAAAGCATTGGAAAACGGCGCTTATCCTTTTCTTGTTGGTTTATATGAACAGGGATATTTTGAGTACAGAAAAACAAAATTATTTTCGCAGCTTACTGATGAAGAACTTGAATATATAAACAATACGCCGGTTGTAAGGTTTGTGTCCGAAAGCGACTCTTATCCGCATAAATTCTACAATTCCCATGAAAGACAATGGCAGGGGATTTCTTTTGATTTATTGGAAGAAATATCCAGACTTACAGGGCTTAACTTTGAGCTGACAAATGATCAGTATGCCACGTTAGGTGAATTATTAGGAATGGTTTCAGCAGGGGATGTTCCCATGTTTATCGATTTAATTCGCACTACAGAAAGAGAAAGGCATTTTATTTGGACACAGACCAATGCTTTAATGGACAATTTTGCATTTCTTTCTAAAGTTTCGTCTGGGAGAATCAGTTTAAACAATGTTATTCACTTAAAAGTTGGCGTAGTAAGAGGTTCGGCGATGGAAGAAATGCTGTTAGAATGGTTTCCTTTTCATAAAAGTCTATTTAGCTATGGAAGTTTTAATGAACTTCAAAGCGCTCTGGAACGGGATGAAGTAGATGTAATTATGACAAATATGAACAGGCATCTTTCCATGTCGAATTTTTACGAAAGACCCGGTTATAAAGCAGATATTATAATTGAACCCTCTTATTATTCCGGTTTTGGATTTAACAAAGATGAAATTATTCTGCGCTCCATTATGGAAAAGGCGCTTAAACTAATTGATGCAAGCGATATTACAACATATTGGAGAAGTAAAACCTTTGATTACCAGACAAAAATAGCCGAAGAACGGGGCCGCTGGGTTAATACCGTCCTTATTTGCTTTGGACTGATTATTATTATACTGATATTTATTTATATAAAAGATAAAAAGAAAAACAAAACCATAGCAGGGCAGGCATCTGTTCTTACTGCTATATATAACTCAATTCCAGCTATAGTGTTCACTAAAGATCTGAATAACCGGTATACAAGTTGCAATAATAAATTTTTGGAAGTAGCAAAGGGCAGTGAACCGGAAATAATCGGCAGGGACTTTTTTAAGGCGGAGACGCATGATAGCGGTATGATACAGGAGTTTCTGGATGATAATCTAAAAGTATTAAATGAAAATGTCACTTTAATCAGAGAGGGGTGGTATATCCATCCCGATAAATCCCGCCGGGCTCATGAAACCATTAGAACGCCCCTGGTTCAGGATGGCAAAGTAGTAGGGCTTTTGGGAATTGCGTTAGACATTACCGAACGTAAATTAGCGGAAGAAGCCGCTGCCGATGCACACGAGCAGGCAATGTTAATGCTGGATTCAAACCCATTGTGCTGTCAATTATGGGATATCAATCTAAAAAAGATAGACTGCAATCAGGAAACTGTCAGGCTTTTTGGATTTAAGGACAAACAGGATTTTTTGGATAGATATTTCCATATTTATCCCGAGTATCAGCCGGATGGCGAACGTTCTGTTGAAAAAGCCGCAAGATATATCAAAAAGGCATTTGAAGACGGTACCAGTGCTTTTCATTGGAATTATCAGATGTTGGATGGTACGATAATGCCTTCGGAAGTCATTTTTGTCCGGCTCAAACGTGGAGAAAATTATGTTGTAGCCGGGTATACACGAGATTTGCGCGAATATAAAAAGATGTCTACAAGAATCGAAGCGATAATAAACAATCTGCCTGGGATGGTATTTCAGCAGCTTTATAATCCGCCGGAATATACCTATACCTATGTCAGCGAAGGCTGCAATGAGCTGCTCGGATATACATCAGAAGAATTGATGAACGGCGGCTCAGTCAAGTTTTTTGACATGGTGCATCCAGAAGATATTGAAGCAATAGAAAAACACAGCTCAGAAACGCTTCCTTTGGGTCTGCCCTTTGAGGTTATTTTCCGTATTATAACAAGAGAAGGCAAAATGAAATGGGTATGGGAGCGCAGCCGTGTGATCGAAAAAAACCCTGACGGCACTCCTCATCTGATTGAAGGTTACTATGCGGATATCACAGGGCAGCAGCTATTGGAAGCTGCCGAAATGGCCAACCGCGCAAAATCGGAATTCCTGGCAACGATGAGCCACGAAATCAGAACGCCCATGAACAGTATCATGGGTTTTGCAGAGCTTGCGGCGGAAAGCGAATCCGCAGAACAGGCAAAGGATTACCTTGGAAAAATTACCGACAGTACAAAATGGCTTTTGCATATCATAAACGATATCCTGGATATTTCAAAAATAGAAGCCGGAAAAATGGAGCTGGATTATATTCCCTTTAATCTGCGTGATGTTTTTTCCCGCTGCCAGTCTGTTATACTGCCCAAGGTTAAAGAAAAGGGGCTTGACTTAAGCATTTATGCAGAGCCGTCAATTGGAAAAAACCTGATGGGCGATCCTGTAAGGCTTTATCAAATACTTATGAATCTTTTGAGCAATGCTATTAAATTTACAAATCAGGGATCTGTCAAATTTTCATCAAAAGTAATTGATACAGACAACAATCGTGTAACTTTATATTTTGAGATAAAAGATTCAGGTATCGGAATGACACCCAAACAGATCGAAAAAATATTTGAGCCATTTATTCAGGCAGATTCAAGCACAACCCGCGATTATGGCGGTACGGGGCTTGGGCTTGCGATAGCAAAAAACATAGTGGTATTGATGGGCGGAGAATTGTTAGTAGAAAGTACCATAGGTGTTGGCAGTACCTTTAGTTTTGAACTTTCTTTTGATACAATAGATGTGCCCGAAGATGTGCATGACCGCGCTAAATTTGAAATTCTCGAAAAACCGTACTTTGAAGGACTTGTCCTTATTTGTGATGATAATTCCATGAATCAGGAAGTTATAAACGCGCATCTTGCCCGTGTGGGGCTGCAAACAAAAACAGCAGAGAACGGCAAAATTGGCGTGGAAATGGTCAGGGAACGTATGTTAAATAACGAAAAGCCTTTTGACCTTATTTTTATGGATATGTTTATGCCGGTTATGGACGGAATCGAAGCAGCTACCAAAATAATAGCCCTGAATACAGGAACTCCCATAGTGGCGGTGACGGCAAATGTAATGACCAGTGAACTGGAAAAATACAAAAAACACGGAATGCCCGACTGTCTTGGCAAACCTTTTACTTCTCAGGAATTGTGGCGTACTTTGTTAAAATACCTTGTGCCTATTGGTACGCTGCCTTCAGGCGGCGACTCAATGGATGATTATGAGGAGAACGAAGAACTGCAAAAAAAACTGCGAATCAATTTTTTAAAAAACAATCAAAATGTGCATAACGAAATATCGAATGCAGTTGCTTCGGGAGATCTAAAGCTGGCGCACAGGCTGGCGCATAGCTTAAAAGGGAACGCAGGACTCATAGGTAAAGTCGGACTAAAAAATGCCGCTGCAGAAATAGAAAATCTGCTTAGAGAAAAAGTAGATTCTGTCTGGGAAAATAAAATGAATATTCTCAAAAACGAGTTAATGTCAGTTTTAGAAGAATTAAAACCGCTGCTTGAAGAACCAGAACAGCAGGTAGAACTTCAGCCTTTGGACACCGAACAGGCTTTGGCCTTGTTTGAAAAACTGGAACCCATGCTAGAAAACAATAACCCCGAATCCATGAATCTGCTTGATACCCTTAGGGCAGTTCCCGGCGCCGGAGAACTTGTACGCCAGATAGAAGATTTCGATTTTGAATCTGCTATTAAGACACTTGTAGAATTGAAGAATAACTGGATTCGTTCCAGCAAGGCAGGGTTAATATGAAAAAAAACAAGCGGACAATCATTATAATACTGCTCTGTTTAATACTGATTTGTACGCTCATTTTGTTTTTATTTTCACGTTTAGGATCTTCTGATGCAAAAGACGGATTGTCGTTCGAATACAGCTCGTATCGGGATATTCCCGGCGTAACTGCAGAAGAAATTGCCGCAATCGAAACTCTCAAGGAACAGATAGACTTTTTTGTACATGCTTCAACTTTTGGCACAGAGGCGTTTTTAAAAGAGGATGGTCAAATAGGCGGTTACATTACCCTGTTTTGTGATTGGCTTTCCTCCCTTTTTGAGATTCCATTTATACCAAGGATTCATGGCCTGGATGATTTGTATGCCAATCTCAATTCTGGCGGGATAGATTTTGCCGGCATGACCGTCGCTCCTCAATTTAGCGATCTCTATTTTTCTTCCGACCCAATAGCCAAACGCTCTGTAAAAATCATGCAGATTAAAAATAGCCAGCCTCCACATATTATTGCAATGTACCGCCTGCCGCGTTTTATTTTTTTGGAAGGGTCTGTCACATTTAATGATGTATCCGCCCTGCTTGAACCAGGTTCTTTTGAGGCAATTTTTTCCAGAGACTATAACGTTATTTATGAGATGCTGCGAAACGGGGATGCAGACGCCTTTATCGCAATGGACACAGCAGCTGGAGCCTTTGATTCAAGTAACTATATGGTTTTTGAAGACTTTTTCCCGTTAATTTTTAATCCTGTTACCATGACTGCAAGAAATCAGGCTTATTTGCCAATCATCTCGGTTGTTACAAAAGCTTTGCAAAATGGCGGTATTCAGCATCTTACCAATCTGTACAGCATTGGATATAGAGAGTATATAGCCAATGTATTATGGAAACGGCTTAATGAAGAAGAAAAGGAATATATAAAAGATAACCCTGTTATTAAAATAGGAGCTCAGTATTACAACTATCCTATTGATTTTTACAATACCCATGAAAGAGAATGGCAGGGAATCATATTTGATGTTTTAAACGAAGTATCGTTATTGACAGGTTTGTCGTTTGAAGTAGTTACGGATATAAACATAGAATGGCCGCAGCTGCTTCAAGCATTGGAAACAGGAGAAATTTCCTTTGTTCCTCAGCTTAGCCGTACCCCGGCAAGGGAAGGCCGTTTCTTGTGGCCACAAACGGTTATGATGAAGGAGCATTATTTGTTAATCTCCAGAACTGATTTTCCTGATTTATTAATAAATGATTTTTTAAGTGCTAAAGTTGGTCTTGTAAAAGATTTTTCACATACGGTTATGTTTCATAACTGGTTTCCGAATCATCCTTATATAATAGAGTACGATGATTTTAACAGCGCTACGATTGCTTTAGAGCGCGGTGAAGTTGATGTGATGATGGGCAGCATGATTCAACTGCTTTCCATAACAAATTATCAGGAGCGCGTAGGTTTTAAAGTTAATTTCTTGTTTAACCACATCTATGACATTTACCCCGGGTTTAATAAAAACGAGGCGGTTTTATTGTCCATCTTGGATAAAGCGTTAGTTCTAATTGATATTTATAGAATTTCGGATCATTGGATGCGTAAAACTTTTGATTACAGGGCTAAATTGATTCTGGCTCAGCGTCCGTGGCTGTTTGGTGCAATTGGTTTATCGTTAATTATTATTGTTCTTGTATCTGCTTTTTTTGCAAGAAGCCGTTATGCCAGCAAAGAATTGGGAAAACTTGTAGTGCTTAGAACCGAAGCTCTTGCCGCTTCCAATTCAAAGTCTGCATTCCTTGCCACGATGAGTCACGAAATGCGCACCCCCATGAATGCGATCATCGGCATGACAGCCATTGGAAAAAAAGCGCAGGACATAGATCAAAAAAATCATGCCTTGAACAAAATTGGGGATGCATCTTCCCACTTGCTTGGCGTTATTAACGATGTATTGGACATGGAAAAGATCGAAGCGGACAAACTGGAATTATCGCCCATTGAATTTGACTTTAGGAAAATGCTGCAAAAGGTGATTACAGTTATTGGGTTTCGCATAGACGAAAAACAGCAGGTATTTTCCATGAATGTGGACAGTAAAATGCCCCGCTTTTTTGTGGGAGACGATCAGCGATTGGCGCAGGTAATAACCAACCTGTTGTCTAACGCTGTTAAATTTACGCCCGATGGCGGCAAAATCAATATAATGGTTTCCATGATAAAAGAAAGAGGCGGAAATTGCGAGTTGCGCATTGAGGTCGCCGATAACGGAATAGGCATATCAGCGGAACAGCAAGAGAGGCTGTTTCTGCCATTTGAGCAGGCGGAAAGCGGGACGAGCCGTAAATACGGGGGAACGGGGCTGGGGCTTGTTATATCCAAACGAATTATAGAACTTATGGGCGGCAGGATTTGGGTTGAATCTGAACCAGCTAAAGGTGCGCGGTTTATTTTCACCGTGAACATGCTTAACGTTAAAGAAAACGATGGTACAATGGAGATTTCTAAAACAGTCAATACAGAAAAGAGCGCAGACAGTGTAACAGATGTAATGGCGAAAACAGAAGCAGCTGCCAGCGTGTTTGAAGGCAAGAGACTTCTGCTTGCAGAAGATATAGAAATTAACCGGGAAATACTTATTGCGCTTTTGGAAAATTCAGGGCTTATTATCGAATGTGCCGAAAACGGCCAGGAAGCCGTTGATATGATAGAAGCCTCCCCAGGCAAGTATGATGTGGTGTTTATGGACATCCAGATGCCCAAAATGGATGGGCTTGAAGCGACACAGCGTATACGAGAATTCTCGAAAAAAATTCCAATAGTCGCAATGACTGCGAATGTCTTTAAGGATAATATTGATTCATACCTTGCAGCAGGTATGGACGATCATCTTGGCAAACCTCTTGATATTGATAGGGTATTTGAAAAGCTGCGAAAATACCTTATTAAGGACTAATAATGAAAAGAAATAAGCGAAGAATTTTTATAACACTACTTGTTTTTCTTGTTTTAAGTTTGTGTTCCGGGTGCGCGCCTTCTTCCGGGCAGGGCTTATCATTCGAACATATCTCGTACCGGGATATTCCCGGCGTAACTGCCCAGGAAATAGCCGCAATTGAAGCACTCAAGGAACAGACTGACTTTTTTATACATGCTTCAACTTTTGGCACAGAGGCATTTGTAAGAGAAGACGGACAAATAGGCGGCTATATTACCCTGTTTTCCAACTGGCTTTCTAATCTTTTTGGAATTCAGTTTGTACCGCAGATTCACGACTTAACCGATTTGTATGCCAAACTCAATTCCGGCGAGATTGATTTTGCCGGCATAACCGTCGCCCCTCGATTTCGTGATATCTATATTTCTTCTGACCCCATTGCCAATCGTTCTGTAAAAGT
>JAITFY010000163.1 GCA_031281025.1 Treponema sp.
TAAAGAAAAAATCAAAAACGTTTACACTAAGCAATTGCCTTAGTACAATGTACTAGTTACCTCAGTGTTGCAAGTTCCCTATTTGCCTGTCTTCTTACAATTGGGGGTTGGCTGGCGGCAGAAAGCAGTGTGAGTATTCGCACTCCGGTTTCGGTTAAAGGGGGGCCCGAAAAGCGGCAAATGGCGCCTGTGGCTGATGCTATTGCGGATAACACTTGTTCGTTTTTTAAGCTGGGGTTGTATATAATTATGTTAAGAAATGTTCGCAATGCGATGCCTCCCGGATCTACGCCGATTTCTCCTATGGCTGTAATTGCTGTTGATTTTACCGTTGGTTCGTTTTCATTATCAAAAATATTTACTAACCATGGAATTGTATCCTGTGATCCGATTTTCCCCAAAAGATTTATGGCTGCGATTCTAAAAACAATTTTATGCTGACTTGCAGAAAGCGTTAACAAAAAAGATGTCCAGGCAGGTTCGTTTGATCCTACTCTTCCTTCAGTTATGGCATTTCCAATTGTTTCCAGCCTGTTACTAATTTCATTTTCGTTATAAGGGACAGAAGGTACAAAAATTGATTGTGGGCGTCCCAAACCGTAAGAGCTTTCAGATGTTGGGCCATAAAAAACATTTCTTCTAGGCAGGATACGATCTTCTATTTTATAAGCATAAAGTATCCAATCCCGCCCGCCGGAATATAGTACGCCGTCATCTCCGAATGCGGGTATTGCTGCTGTATTTTGCAGATGTTTAAACCACATTCGTCTTCCTTCATGAGAAAAACCTGTGGCTCCGGATCTGCTTAGGATGTATATTCCCCTTTCATCAAAAACAATCTCTATTTCGTTTTCCTGTCTGCCTCTTAAATGGCTGTCGCCTGTCCAGAGTATTCTTCTTTCTTCTGTAGACACAAATGCTACCCGGCCGTCACTTAAAACTACAGCAGCATTGCTGTCTTTGCCGGCAGCAGCCAAAGGTCTTGATGGAAGTCTGGGTAACAATGTTGCGTGAACTTCGCTTTGCGCTCCGATAAACCAATCTTGTGAAGTTCCAAGTATTTCCATGGTTCCATCCGTGTGAAGTACCATGATGCGGTGCCTTTGATCTGTTGATTGGGAAACAGCGCTTCCGGCAGCGCCTTCGATCGAAACGACACTTACGGGAGCGCTGGGAAGTACCCATACATAGGTATTTCCAAATGGGTCGATCCGGTATACCTGGTTTTCGAGAGTAAAGATAATTCCTCCGCTGCGATCCAAAACAGGAGTGATAGTAAAAGCAGATTCCAGTGATCTTGTCCATAAAAGTGTGCCTGATGCTGTATAGCAAAATATTCTTTTTTCGACAGGAACAAACAATCTTCCGTCCCATCCTATAACTATTCTTGCAACGAGAGGGCTGCCAATGTCACGCTGCCACAATTCTCTTCCTGCACGGTTTAATGCAATCAATGTACCATTTGTTCTGGAAAAATATGATGTCCCTTCCCTTGAGCGGGTAATATACGGGCTAATCCTGCCCCTTGCAGAATAGTTCCACATGGGAGTCCCGGAAGTAGAGTACGCTTTGATATTACCCCCGTCAAGAGCGACCACCGCAGACTGGGCTTGCACATGGGGCAGAGATAACACTTCGCCTCCCAGCGCTTGACGCCAAAAGGGATCGATGGTTACAAGCCCCTGTTCACGCGGCTCGGTTTGAGAAAATGCAGAAACTGAGACAAGAAGAATGAAAAAACACTTCATAAAAAAGGAAAACATTAATTTGAGTATAAAACCTTAATAGATGCCTGTCACCCCCATTAAAATGCCATTGCCATAGTTTTAAAAAATCGGTACAATAAGTTCATGGTTCAGGATGAAACATATTTTGAGACCCATGATGGGACCAAACTTTATCTTTATCGTTGGTCGCCTGTTGGTGAGTTAAAGGCAGTTCTTCATGTAATTCATGGAATGTCGGAGCATGCTTTGCGCTACAGACCGCTTGCCGAAAAGCTCACCAGCGCAGGGATTGAAGTATGGGCTGCCGATCAACGCGGTCATGGAAGAACAGCGGATCTTACTGTTAATAAACCGGAAAAGGGAGGGCTCTTGGGGCATTGTGCGGATGGTAATGGTTTTATTCGAGTAACTGCCGACATTCGCGCCCTAAACGAAGAAATCCGGAAAACCAAAAATGTACCGCTGTTCCTGCTTGGTCATTCCTGGGGTTCTTTTATCGCTCAAAATTATATTGAATATTCCAATTCCGGCGGCCCAAATGATATAAAAATTGACGGTTGTATCCTGTCTGGAACAAAAGGGCCTGGGGATTTTATGGTAAAATTAGGGCTGCCAGTTATGACAATGGTGGCTGCAATCAAAGGCCAACGTAGTGTATCCCGTTTTGCAAGATCTTTGGCTGACGGAGCTTACAATAAAAAGTACAAACCAAACCGCACTTCCTTTGATTGGCTTAGCCGTGACGAAAAAGAAGTAGATAAATTTATAGAAGATCCTCTGTGCGGTTTTATGTGTTCCACAGGTTTTTACCGGAACCTGGCCAAAATACTTTATAATATTCATCACCCTGATTCAATGACCAGAATCGATAAAAATTTGCCGGTTTATGTTTTTTCCGGAAGCGGAGATCCGGTAGGTGATATGGGTAAAAGCCCTACGGCCCTTGTTAATGCATATCGTAATCTTGGGGTGAAAGACTGCGAATTTGTTTTGTATCCTGGCGCCAGGCATGAAGCGTTAAATGAAACTAACCGTGATGAAGTAATTGACAACCTTATTTCGTGGATTAAAAAAAAGTGTGAATGAGATACAGATATTCTGTCGCAAAAGACGGCAAACCTGAAAAAAAAGCTATTATTTATACTCCCGATGAACATAACATTAATTTTGCGGATGTTGACAGTGAAGCTATAGGCATAATAAAAAAGTTAAAAAAGGCCGGTTTTGACAGCTACATAGTAGGCGGCGCAGTACGGGATTTGATACTTGGAAAAAAACCTAAAGATTTTGATATTGTAAGCGCTGCCAACCCTGCCCGAATAAGAAGAATTTTTGGCAATTCCAGAATCATTGGGCGCCGTTTTCGCCTTGTGCATGTTTATTTTGGTCAACGTATTTTTGAAGTTTCCACCTTCCGCTCCCTGAAGGATGGGCATACAAGCAATACTTTTGGAAAAATCGAAGAAGATGTACAACGCCGGGATTTTACATTGAATGCTTTATTTTATGATCCTGAACAGCAAATAGTTGTAGATTATGTCGGCGGCATGAATGATATTAAAAAAAAGCAAATCAAGCCGATTATTGCTCTTTCCGAGATTTTTACCGACGATCCTGTAAGAATGATCCGGGCAGTTAAATATGCGGCTAAAACCGGTTTTTCACTTCCCTTGAATCTTAAAATGAAAATATCAAGTCAATCCAGTCTGCTGGCGGCAATTTCACCTTCGCGTCTTACCGAAGAAATTTTTAAAATTATCCATTCCGATAAAGCCGCTCCTATTGTTGATTTACTGGACAAGATGGGATTGTATTCCTTCCTTCAGCCTCATGCGGCAGCTCTTATGCGAAAAAACGCAAAGTTCAGAAAGAATTATCTGCAAAGTTTGTCTGATCTTAGTTTCAGCGAAAATCGGCGTGGTCAGGCGCTTGGTTGTCTTTTTTATGATTACCTTGACAGCATCATAGAATTGGAGTCTCTGCAAATGGAAGATTTCAAGGAGATTTTCAAGCTGGCCCGTGCTTTTATTCTTCCCATGAATCCACCCCGTTTTGAAATGGAACGTACGGTTAAAAAATACTTTTCCATTAGAGGTATTACTGTCAAGAAACCGCCGGTAAAAATTACTCCCGGCGAAGAAACCGCCGCTCCAAAAAAACGCAAACGCCGCCGCCGTAAACCAAAAGAACAGATAGCAAAGAGCAAAGAGTAGATAACAGATAACAAAGTTTGCTAATTGCTATTTGATATTTGTTCCGTTATTTTATCAATAATTACATTAATCTCTTCGATTAAAATGCCTGTATATCTTTCGATATTTTCGGTGATGTAATGCTGCATTTTGTGGATATTGTCGCCAAGCTGGATACCGTATGGTACGTCGATAGTGATTGCCAGGCGATAACCCAAATCGGTATCCTTTACAAGGATTTTCTTTATTCTAATATCTTTGTTGTATTCACCAACACAGTGGATAACGAAAAGGTTTAGAGCAATATTGGAAATTGCCACTCTTTCGCGTTTTGAATATTCAGGTCTTACTATGGACTTTTCATGCAGAGTAGGGACAGCGGCAGGTGAAATCCGGTGTTTAAAAATTTGTATGGTAGATAAAAAGATGTTAGAATAGCTCTTTTTTACTTCGATAGAAGGAAGGGGAATAACATGCTTGCCTTCTATACGTCTTGATCTGACTGCCTTTTCTATATCTTCCTGTGTAGTTATTTCTTCGATTTTAATTAACTTAAACGGAATGGGAAGCTGCAAACGGATTGCGATTTTATGAACCATTTTTTCTGAAGTTCCCAGAATAAGAACCCGTTTGTATTTTTCGGTTTGTAATCTGCGTGCAACTTCGTCTCTGTGGGATTTTTTATCAAAAAGGGCAATTTTAACTGCTGCCAAAAAAGAGTTTTCTTTTTTGGCCGATTGACCTGCGAGAATACGGTTTTTCTTGATTAAAAGACCGTCATCAATAATAAAATCAACTTTGTGTTTTTGAGCAACAAGCTTTGAGCGAAAACTCTTTCCTGTACCGCTTTCTCCAACAAGAGCAAAGACCCTTATCCGGTTTAAAGCAACCAGGAAATCCAATAAAAATTACCCTTGTTTGTATCTAGCCTAAAACTAACTGCCGTAGGAACGCAAATCGGCAAGCAGCTGCCTT
>JAITFY010000063.1 GCA_031281025.1 Treponema sp.
GAGAAATAAATATTTCACGGTTTATTTCTATATCTTCTGCAAACAATATTTTTTTTCCAGAAAACTCATTTTTATTTTTTCCTGTAAGACCAATAGCTTTTTTTACGGATTGAATATCAGCTGTATCTTTTCCTACCTGTTCCAATTTAACCGTAAAAATAAAACAGGAACCTTTACCAACCTGTGACTCTACAAAAATATTGCCATTCATAAGCTCGACAATATGCCTGGAAATGGCAAGCCCAAGTCCGGTTCCTCCAAATTTGCGTGTTGTGCCGGATTCCGCTTGTTCAAACATATAAAATATTTTTTCACGCTGATCGGCAGGAATGCCAATTCCGCTGTCGATTACCTTAAAACGCAATTCGCAATATTTCTTTTTCTGCCCCGACTCTTCCTGCAAGAAATCACACACCAATTCTGCAACAAGAGAAATCTTGCCGTCTTCAGGAGTAAATTTAACAGCGTTCGACAATAAATTAATAATAACCTGTGCAAGCCGTTGTTCATCACCGGTGAACAAAGACGGCACACTATCGCCTATTTCCATGGCAAAATTTTGACGTTTTACTTCCATGGCATAACGTACAAAGGAAACTGTCTTTTGCAAAAGATCGTCTAATTCAAATACCGTGTTTGATAATTCTAATTTATTTGCCTCGATTTTAGACATATCCAAAACATCATTAATTATTCCAAGCAAATGTTTTGATGCTTCCTCTATCTTGTTAAGCGCATATTTTTTCCGTTCTTCATCGGTTGTATTACGGGCTATTGCAGTCATGCCAATAATGGCGTTCATGGGCGTGCGCATTTCGTGACTCATGTTGGATAAAAATTCACCTTTTGCGCGGCTTGCATGTTCGGCTTTTTCTTTTTCATTTTCTACAATTGTGGCTTGAATTTCTAATCTGCCAATTATCCTGTTGGAAGCCATTACAAAAGCAACAGATACTACCATACCAATTAATGCCGCAAGAAAAATCCAGTTATTCATAGCTTTTTGTCTGTCGATAGTAGAACTGATATCTACGCCTGTAAACAACATACCAATTGCTTTATCATTAACGATCAATGGAGAATAACAAACCCCAAACATTCTGCCGTATAATTCCAAATTGCCAAGATATTCTTTTTGCTGAACAATAACGGTTTCTACAATAAAATCATAAGCTCTTGAACCAACAATACGCTGTTTGTCATCATCCCTTAAAGTTGTGCTGACACGTTCATCGTAAAGAAAAATTGTCGCCTCGCACCCCGTTCGTTCTTTAAACATGTCCACATATTCATATTGCGTAAGATCAAAATTGCATGTAACAACACCGATAACGTTTCCCTCAAAAAATATGGGAACACTCGCATAAATAGACAGGCGCATATTAAGACTTATAACTTGATCTATCGAGGTTCGTTCCAATCCTTTTAACCCTGCTGTAACGCCTGCGTAACCGGAAATATCATCTCCGGTTAAATCACTGTGCGATCTTGCCAAAACAATTCCATGTTCATCACAAATACTTGTAAAATCCATATCAGAAGCCAAATTGAATAACGATCTCTTTAATGCCTCATGGTTGTTGTTTCTTATCGCAGAAATAATAGCCTCATTGTTTGAAATTACCCTTGCCCGCAATAAAAGCCTTTCCTGCAGTTCTGTTATATAATTGGCAAAACTATGATTCGCCAACTGAACACGGCTTAGTGTAAGATCGTTAATGATGCTGTTTGTTTGATTTCGTACTATAAAATTAACAGCGCCCAATGTTAGAATAAATACCACACCAAGAATTAAAAATAATAATCTTCTTTGCTTTCTTAATACCATATCGCTAACACTGCATTTTTTTTACAATTTGCATTGTTATTTCTGCCGAATGTTTTGAAGCAACCGGCAAAAATTCCTCAAAACTCATTGGCGACTCTGTGCCGGCAATATCCGAAAGCGCACGAATTACCAATGCAGGAACGGAAAAAAGTTTACAACAATGAGCGATTGCAGCGCCTTCCATTTCTACAGCATCAATATCCGGGAAAATGCTGCGAACATTTGTTATACGCTGCGGCTCATGCATAAAAATATCACCGCTGCCAATTAAACCACGGCGATGATTAAAAGAATCCGGCAGAACTTTTTCCCTCTTTAGTTCATCAACAGCATCTTCGGCAGTTTTTACAAGTTTTTCTTCCACCGGAAATATTTGCGGCTGCCCCGGAATCTGCCCGGGCGCATAATTAAAAGCTGTAACATCAACATCATGATAAACAAGTCCGGTGGAAATAATAGCGTCTCCTACTTTCAGCTTTGGATTAACACCGCCTGCCGACCCTGTATTGATTACACAACCCGGCTTAAATGTTTCGATTAACAGCGCACAGCCAACTGCAGCGTTCACTTTACCAATACCGCAGCGTAAAACCGTAACATCCTTGCCCTCGATTTTACCCGAGAAAAATTCAAACTCGCCTGTTTTTTTTACGGTAAAGTTTCCCATACTTTTACAGAGCAAGTCTACTTCTTTTTCCATTGCACCAATAATTCCAATCATACAACCTCCAACACAGGGATATATGCCTGCGATTCAGAATTGGAAAAGCTGGAATTCCACATGGTACAGCAATTCCGTCCGCGTTTCTTAGAAATATACAGAGCTTCGTCTGCCCGGCGAATAATACTACTTACATCTGTTGGAGTATTTTGATCAAATGTATAAACTCCCACACTAACAGTAACTATAGGCAGAGGTTCATTCCATG
>JAITFY010000075.1 GCA_031281025.1 Treponema sp.
CACAAAGCGGTAATTACAAAGGTTCTTTCCGAATCAGGGCAACTGGTAGAAGCCGCCTCCCGCCTCTTTGAAACACTTCACGAATTGGATAACTGCCAAATTTCGCGAATTTTCGCTCAACTAGCCCCCCCACAAGGGCTTGGAGAAGCGATAAACGACCGCTTAAATAGGGCATCTGTTTGAAACGCTTCTTTAGTGTATAAAATGCACTTTACCCACTTGCCACGACACAATATATGGTGTACACTCTAAAACACACCGCTATCTGTGTGGTCATATTGTTTAATTAAAAAAAGGAATTTGGTGATGAAAATTAACCGGTTTTTTACGGACTGCGCAAGCGGCCCGTATTACGATATTGTTTGGGAAAGACGAAAAAGCGAAATCCGCAACCCAAATGGTAAAGCGATCTTTTCCCAGGATACAGTTATAGTGCCGGCATTTTGGAGTCAAATTGCCGCTGATATCTTAGCGCAAAAGTACTTCCGTAAAGCTGGAGTCCCTGCAAAAAAGAGCTATGAATGGAAAAAATGGGCTAAAACTCCCTTAATGGCCGATGATCCGGGAAATTCTCTTCCCGAAGACGGTGCAGAACATGATGCACGTCAGGTTTTTCACCGGCTTGCCTATACCTGGCTTGAATGGGGCAGACAAAACAATTACTTCGACAGCGAAGAAGACGAAAGCGCTTTCTACGACGAAACCTGCTACATGCTGGCGCATCAAATTGCAGCGCCAAACAGCCCTCAGTGGTTTAACTCAGGGTTATATTCAGTGTACGGAATCGACGGCCCGGCGCAGGGGCATTTTTACTATGACGATAAAAAAGAGCAAGTAGTCAAGTCCGAGACCGCTTATAAACGGCCTCAGCCCCATGCCTGTTTCATCCTTTCCATAGACGACGATCTTGTAAATGACGGCGGCATCATGGATCTGTGGACACGCGAAGCAAGGCTTTTTAAATACGGTTCGGGGACTGGTTCCAATTTTTCGCGCTTACGCGGATTTAACGAAAACCTCTCCGGCGGCGGTGTATCATCGGGCCTTTTGTCGTTTTTAAAAGTTGGGGATCGTTCGGCATCGGCAATAAAATCCGGCGGCACTACCCGCCGGGCTGCAAAGATGGTAACCCTCGATATCGATCACCCCGATGTAGAAAAGTATATCGGCTGGAAGGCGGGAGAAGAATACAAAGTTGCCTCTATGGTAACAGGATCTCTTATACTAAAAAAACATATTGATGCCATTAAAAGAGCGCTGTCCGGTTTTCGTGGGCCGCTGGACGATAAATTCAACGCCGAAAAAAACCACGAACTTGCCGCAGTTTTACGTTCTGCTTTAGGTGACAAAATACCGCCCTCGTACCTGTACCAGCAGCTTCGCCGTTTTGAACAGGGCGACGAAGAAATTAATGTTTCCCAGTATTCAACTCAGTGGGACGATGAAGCGTACAATACTGTTTCCGGGCAAAGTTCCAACAACAGTCTGCGCCTTACAGATGACTTTATGCGTGCCGTGTTAAACGATTCCGAATGGGAGCTTAAAAGCCGCATGGCCGGAGAAACTGTAAAGACAGTAAAAGCGCGCAAACTTTGGGCAGACATTGCAAAGACAAGCTGGCAATGCGCCGATCCCGGGCTTCAATACCATACTACAATCAACGACTGGCATACATGCCCTGCAGGCGGCGAGATTCGGGCTTCAAATCCATGTTCTGAATACATGTTTCTGGACGATACGGCCTGTAATCTTGCTTCGATCAATCTTGCACAGCTTTATGACAAAAAAAACAAAACGTTTAATATCAGCGGATACCTTCATTCAATCGATATCTGGACAACAATTCTTGAAATTTCCGTAGTGATGGCGCAGTTTCCTTCTCCTCGTATTGCAGAACTTTCCTATAAATACCGTACGCTTGGTTTGGGTTACGCCAATTTAGGAACGCTGCTTATGCTTATGGGGCTTGCCTACGACTCCGACGAAGGCCGCTGCGTTGCAGGAGCGCTTTCGGCGCTTCTTTCCGGCGAAGCATACGCGCAATCTGCGCTTATGGCAAAGGAATTTGGCCCTTTTATGTGTTACGGAGAAAACGCCGAGAACATGCTCCGTGTTATCCGCAACCACAGGCGGGCTGTTTACAACGGCGAAAATGCCGAGTACGAATCTCTTCACACTATCCCCAAAGGAATTGATCCTGCCTGCTGCCCTGGTTATCTTTTGGATGCGGCAAAATCCGCATGGGACAGAGCGCTAGAGCTGGGGATGGCTCACGGTTACCGTAACGCGCAAGTGACGGCTATTGCTCCTACAGGGACAATCGGCCTTTTAATGGATTGTGATACCAGAGGCATAGAACCTGATTTTGCACTTGTCAAATTTAAAAAACTTGCAGGGGGCGGTTTTTTTAAGATAATCAACCAATCGGTGCCTCCCGCCCTTGAATGTTTGGGTTACTCGCCTGCAGAAATCGAAGAAATTACTGCATACGCCACGGGAAGGAAAACCTTTAAAGGGGCGCCTGCTATTAATCATGAAACGCTTAAAGTAAAAGGTTTTACGCCTGAGGCAATTTCCGCTGCAGAAAATTCCGTTAAAACTGCCCTTAACCTGGAAGGTATTTTTAATCCATATATATTGGGAAAATCCTTCATAGAAGAAGTTTTAAAAATACCGGAGTCTACATGGTCGCTTCAGGGTTTTAGTATTCTTAAACATCTTGGTTTTTGCTCGCAGGATATTGATGATGCGGAATTGTATGCCTGCGGAACCATGGGGCTCGAAGGCGCTCCCTATCTTAAAAAAGAACATTATGCTGTTTTTGATACTGCAGCTCCTTCTGGTAAAAACGGAAAACGTTCAATATCATGGGCTGCTCATATCGGCATGATGGCGGCAGTGCAGCCTTTTATTTCCGGGGCAATTTCCAAAACGATAAATATGCCCAACTCGGCAAATTACGATGATGTAAAGGGAGCGTACATGCTCTCCTGGAAAAACGGGCTTAAAGCAGTTGCGCTCTACAGGGACGGCTCAAAGCTCTCTCAGCCTTTAAACACTTTCGCTCCCGGAACAGACCCGCTTGCCGACACTATTTTAAAAGTAGAAAAGGGGCTGGATTTGGCTCCTGTCACACTGGATCAAAGAAAAGCAGCCAAGATCCGCGGGCTTCGTAAACCTTTGCCAAACCGCAGAATGGGTTATACCCAAAAAGCCAAAATTGGCGGCCATTCCATTTTTATCAGGACAGGCGAATATGAAGACGGAAGCTTAGGCGAAATTTTTCTTGACATGCACAAGGAAGGAGCGGCCTTCCGCAGCCTCTTAAACAGTTTTGCAATTACTGTTTCATTGGGGCTTCAATACGGTGTTCCTTTAGAGGAATATGTCGATGCGTTTACCTTTAGCCGTTTTGAACCAAATGGAATTGTACAGGGGCACGATTATGTAAAAATGGCAACAAGCGTTATCGATTATGTTTTCCGCGACCTGGCAATAAGTTATCTTAAACGCAGTGATTTAGGGCAGGTAAAACCCGAAGACCTTATTGCCACAGCGACAAAAAGCGACATTGACGTAACAAACCCAAAACCAAAGGATAAAAACAGCGTAGGTTTTAGACCAAGCGCATCTGTTTCCGTACCGCCTCCAGCTTCTGCGCCTCCTGCAGCAATCGGGGAGCCGCCTGTTTCTGGAAAATCAGGTAAACAATCAGGCGGCGGCTCTTCAAATGTACTTAAAGCCCTTGATCAGTCAGCGCCGGGGGAATCTCGCAGCAATGAATCGATATTTACTCATCAATTTGGCAAAAGCCGTTCACTGGAAAACAGCCCTTCTGTTTTCCAGCCATCAGAACAAACGCAGGTTCTGGTACTGCGGGACTCGCCGGAAGAATCCTATCCACAGGAAAGCGAAGTTATCAAAATTGTTCAGGCCCGCATTAAGGGTTACGAAGGCGACCCATGCACTTCCTGCGGCTCTTTCACATTGGTAAGAAACGGCACATGCATGAAGTGCGACTCCTGCGGTAACACAACGGGGTGTTCTTAAGGGTTCAAAAAACAAAAAAGGAGAAAAACATGAAGTTAATTTTTTTAGGCCCTCCGGGAGCGGGGAAAGGCACCCTGGCCGTAAGAGTTGTAGAAATGTTAAAGGTACAGCAAATTAGCACAGGTTCGATTTTCCGCGCCGCTATTGCTGCGCAAAGCCCATTGGGTCTTAAGGTAAAGGCCATCATCGATGCAGGGCAGCTTGTAGATGACGAAACTACAATCGCCCTTGTAAAAGAACGCCTCGCACAGGACGATGTTAAAGACGGCTTCATCCTTGACGGTTTTCCCCGGACAATTCCCCAGGCTCAGGCGCTTGAAACCTTCTCTACCATAGATAAAGTGATCAATTTTGATATTCCCGATACTGGTGTACTTGAACGTCTGGGAGGACGAAGGGTCTGCCGCAAATGCGGGTTTAACTTCCATGCAGTTTTTAACAAACCATCAAAGGACGATGTTTGCGACCATTGCGAAGGCGAAGTTTACATCCGCGACGACGACAAACCTCAGGCTGTTCAAAAACGGCTTGAAGTTTACCGCGAGCAGACAGCTCCCTTAATCGATTATTACCGCCAAAAAGGTTTACTTCTGGATATAGACGCAAGCCCAATGGTAGATGAAATTTTAGTAAGTTTTAAAAAAGCATTAGGGATTTAACTATTATAAATTTTTAGCTCTTCCTGGATTTTTTGAATAAGCTCTTTTGCAGCTTTGTCCACATCTACCATACAGCTTTCTTTTTCTTTGCGGTTTTTTACTTCTACTTGTGCTGTAACCAACCCAAGCCCTTTGTCTCCGATTACTACACGATAGGGAATACCTATTAAGTCGGCATCGTTGAATTTTACTCCGGGACGTTCACTGCGGTCGTCAAGAAGGACTTCGATACCCGAAGCTGTTAATTCGTTTATTAATTTGTCCGCCACCTCTTTTACAACGCCATCGTATTTAATTGGAATTACAATTACATGATACGGCGCTACCGATACAGGCCATATAATTCCTGTTTCATCGTGGTGTTCTTCTATTACGGAAGCCATAGTGCGGTCAACACCAATACCGTAACAGCCCATTGTGGGAATTTGGGTTTTACCGTTTTCATCAAGATAACTTACATTCATGGAATTGGTGTACTTGTAACCAAGTTTAAAAATGTGACCAAGTTCATTGCCCATCTTTGTGTATAATTCACAGCCGCATAGGGGACAGAGATCTCCCGCTTTTACAGTACGGATATCTTCGATCTTCCATGCTTCAAAATCACGTCCATAGACAACATGTTTGTAGTGAGCATCTTTTGCCAAAGCGCCTGTTACTGCATTTGTCATTGCTGTAACAGATTGGTCGATAATCAGGGGAAGGGTTTGTAATCCAACAGGGCCGGCAAAACCTACAGGCGCATTTGTAAGGCGTTGTACATCCAAATCAGAGGCGAGAGTTACCTCGCTTGCCTTTAGCGCTGCCGCAAGCTTAACTTCGTTTACATCAAGGTCGCCTCTAATTGCAACCGCAAAAAAAGCGTGCGCATATACACCAGGCGAACCCTGCGATGGTTTATTGGCTTTAAGATCGCCGCAGCCTGGAGCGGAAGAAAGGTCTAGCTCGACGTTAACCGCACGATAAATAAGCGTTTTAATAAATGTTTTAGGTTCTGTTTTTAAAAATGCACAGAGTTCCTCTATTGTTCTTACATTTGGAGTATCGATCTTTTCGTAGTTTGGTGTATTGGCAGCTGCATTGTCTCCATCGCAGGAAAAATCGGCCTTACAGGCAGCTTTTTCCACGTTAGCCGCATACTCGCACAGACCTTGAGTCTGAGAATTACAAAGGATCAATGTATTATCGCCAATGTCGCTTTCTACCATGAACTCTTCCGAGCCGCTGCCGCCCATCGCGCCTGAGTCGGCTTTGACAGGGATTACCGAAAGTCCGCAGCGTTTAAAAATACGCCTGTAAGCGCGTCCCATCGCCTGATATGTGTTATCAAGGCTCTCTTCGTTAGCGTGCCATGAATATGCGTCTTTCATTGTAAATTCACGGCCTCGCATAACGCCGTAGCGCGGACGGATTTCGTCCCTGTATTTTGTGTTAATCTGATAAAGCGCCAGCGGCAACTGACGGTAACTGGAAAGTTCATCCCGAACGATGGCAGTAAAAGCTTCTTCGGCAGTTGGGGTAACAATAAAGTCATTGTCCAAACGGTTTTTTACACGTAAAAGCGATTCGCCCATGGCGTCCCACCGGCCGGATTCCTTCCATAATTCTGCAGGCTGGATTACAGGCGGTTTCATTTCCAGTGCGCCAATGGCGTTCATTTCTTCCCGCACAATTTGCTCTACTTTGCGAAAAGTACGCAGCCCCAACGGTAGATAACCAAAAAGCCCATTGGCAAGTTTTCTGACAAGTCCTGCACGGAACATGAGCCTGTGGCTAACAATTACGGCATCTGCGGGGACTTCCCTTAAAGTAGGAATAAATTGATGAGAATAGTTCATATCGGGCAACCCGGATTTGAACCGGGGACCTCTTGGTCCCGAACCAAGCGCGCTACCATCTGCGCTACTGCCCGTGCTGGAAACTTTGTTGCATATTTTGGTTTACTTAAAGTAACTCAATTTACTCACTAATACAATGTAAAAAAATACGGGAGTGACGGGACTTGCCTTCCGTTCGTAAACATCCTGTTTACTCACTCCAGGCCGCCTCCACCCCCTGCCGGCGGCATCCATGCCGCCTTTTCCTTCGGCGGGGGTTCCGGTTCAAGTCCCGCCAAGCTCATATAATGGTTTACTTAAAGTAATCCAATTTATTCGCTAATACAATGTAAAAAAATACGGGAGTGACGGGACTTGAACCCGCGATTTCCGGCTTGACAGGCCAGCGTGATAAACCAGCTTCACTACACCCCCAAGTGTTTTTTTAATCTATCAAAAATTAAAAAATATGTCAAGTGCTTTTTTTAACATGCCGGGCTTTGCTATTTGTTCTTTATTCCGTTATTATACAAATAATGAAAGAGTTTCGATCCGCGATCAATAACCCTTTTTTTGACAAAGAAGAACGTATTTCTGCTCTATTTTCCCTGCAAAAATCCGGAAAACTCAATTCACCGGCAAACAATTCCGGCGAAGTAAACAACCATATACATACAATTTACAGTTTTAGCCCGTATACCCCTGCTATGGCTGCTCTGCAAGCGCGGGATAACGGGCTTCATGCAGCAGGTTCTGTCGACCATGATTCCATCGGCGCTGCCAACGAAATGCTCCAGGCTTGCGCAATTTTAGGTATCGGCGGTTGTGTTGGTTTTGAAGTACGGGTGAGCTTTAAAAATGATACTGACGGAAACCCTTCTCCTTTTGCCAAAAGGAAAATCAACAACCCCGATTCAGAAGGCCTTGCGTATATGACTGTGCAAGGTATACCAAAACCTGCAATTCAAAAAGCTGCACAATTCCTTGTACCCATAAGGGAAGAGCGGCTTAAACGAACAAAAGCCATGACTGCTATTGCAAATATTTTACTAAAAGAAGCCGGTGTTCTAGAAATTGATTTTGAGCAAGATATCTACAATAAATCTAAATACTCTGAAGGCGGACAGATCACAGAGCGCCATCTTCTTGCAGCTGCCGCTGATAAACTCATCTTAAAGTTTGCAAAAGGATCCAACCTTATTGATGGACTAAAATCAAACCTGGGTATTACCGTTCCGTTAAAAATCAGTGCAAAACTTATGAATCCAAATAATCCGCATTATTTTTACGATCTTTTAGGTGTTTTAAAAACAGATTTTTTAAACAGGATATTTATTCAACCCAACGAAAAAGAATGTATCCCCGTCCAGGAAGTAATAGCTTTTGCGCAGTCCATCGAAGCGATTTGCGGTTATGCATATCTTGGGGATATCGGAGAATCCCCTACCGGCGACAAGAGGGCGCAAAAATTTGAAGACGACTATATCGAAGAACTTTTTGCAGAAATTTCCCGGCTGGGTTTTCATGCAGTTACTTACATGCCTCCACGAAATACACTTCTGCAGCTTTTAAACGTTCAGCGCCTTTGCCGCAAATGGGGCTTTATGGAAATTTCCGGTGTAGACATTAACAATTCACGCCAGTCATTTAACTGCCCGGAAAGTTTACAAAATGAATTCCGCCATTTACTGGATACAAACTGGGCTTTGATAACACATGAAAGGCTGGCTTCTGTAGATAAACGTTTTGGGTTATTCTCAAAAGATAACCCGCTTTTCTCAATGCCGCTTAACGAGCGCCTGGCTGTGTATGCAAACATTGGGAAAAAACTTGATTTGTTTCACCCGGATGACTGTGCTGCCGGTATTGCGGTAGAATTGGAAAAAGGAGTACTTTATGAATAAAAGAACTTTTGCATCCCTTATAAGGGGTTTTGTAATTAACCTGACAAACAAACCTTTTATTGTTACTACTGATTCTGCCGGAAACGAATTGGTATCAAGTAGAGCAATGTGTATTGAAGTTTCTCCCAACGAAAGCGAAGAATCCGCAGCTGCCATTATCCGCAATACATACAATGACTGGAAAAAGTCAAACCCCGGCATGGACGGGAAAATCATACTTCCTTCTTGCGTTAAATTTACAACTAACGGTAAAGTTGAAGCAGTATACTGGATAAACAATGATTTTGACTCTGTACAGAAACGTATAACACAAAAGGATGATTCGCCAATTATAGAAACACCATTTACGGCTAACATGACAATCAGCGATGAACGGGCCAATGTTGTAAAAAACAAGATCGCTTTAGTTACAGGCGGCGCTCAGGGGATAGGCGAAGAGATCGTGCGAAACCTAACCAGTGCAGGAGCTTTTGTTTTTATCGCAGATTTAAACATAACAGGAGCAAAAACTCTTGCACAACAAGTTAATGATAGAGAAAAACGAACCGCCGCTATTGCTGTCGAAGTAAATGTATCAAACGAGGAATCGGTTGAAGTGATGTTTGACTTCGTAATACAAACTGCCGGTTGTCTGGATATTTGCATCAGTAATGCAGGAGTGTTAAAAGCCGGCAGTGTTCTGGAACAGGAACTTAGCGAATTTAAATTCGTAACTGATATAAATTACACAGGTTTTTTTGTTATCAGCAAATTTGCAGGCAGGTTATTGAGAACCCAGCATTTTTCCGCACCAAATTGGAAAACCGATATAATACAGGTTAATTCCAAATCGGGCCTTGAAGGTTCAAACAAAAACGGCTCTTACGCCGGCGGAAAATTCGGCGGAATCGGGCTTGTAAGCAGCTTTGCAAAAGAGCTAATTGAATACGGTATCAAAGTAAATGCAGTCTGCCCTGGAAATTTTTTGGACGGCCCGCTTTGGTCTGATCCTGAAAATGGTTTGTTTGTTCAATACTTAAGATCAGGCAAAGTGCCGGGAGCAAAAACCATAATAGATGTCCGCGCTTTTTATGAATCAAGAGTCCCAA
>JAITFY010000133.1 GCA_031281025.1 Treponema sp.
GCCAGATAGCTCAGGGCTTCGGCTTTTAAGGAGATGCCAGGGCTGGAGCTGGTGGTGAAGGCCCGCACTCCAGCGGCGGATGCGCCGATTAACATATGAGCTGCGCCGATTTCACTTTCCGCCTGCAAAAAAACACCGCCGACTTTCGGCATGCGTCGGGACATATATGCCGCAATCTCGTTTTGCGGCGTAATGGGATAACCGAAGTAATGGCGGCAACCCGACAAAATCGCCGCTTCTGCGACAGCTTCGTTCCCTTTCATCAATACTTTTTCTGTCATAGTCTTTAAGCCTCCTTATAAACGGTTATCGCCACGTCCGGGCATATAACCGCACACAGTGCGCATGCGGTACACTTGCCTATGTCCGTCACAAGCGCAGGGTGATGTCCTCTTTGGTTAAACCGATCCTTCGATATTTCAATAATCTTATGGGGACAAACGTCAACGCATAAATTACATCCTTTGCAAAGTTCGGCGTTAATGGTGATTTTTCCCTTTACTGCCATGTGAACCCTCCTTTGTACATATATTATGTTCTATTTCTATATAGGAACGTCAAGGGGGGTAACCATAGGTTTAATGTTTATGTACAGAAACGCAAAATCTGCCGATATTGAATTATATAGATGAAATTTGAAAATTGAAGGTTAAAATCGCTTGATTTTTGTTGACAACCGTTATATTTGATGGTAGAATTATAAGATAGTTTTTAGGGAGATTTATGGCTTCTTTGCATGAATACAAACGTTTAGAGAATAAAATTGTCCAAAAAATTAAAAAAACGGTTTTAAAAAGCTTTAGCTTTATTGCTGGTGTTTTTATGGCAATTGGACGGTTTCTCACAAGGCGTTATACACTTGTATTTGTTCCTCATTCAGAAAAAAAGGTTTACAACCTCCATGTAACAGTATTGTCCATTCTTTGCTTCCTATTGGTGATTTTTAGTATCATTGGAGCGTTTTTCTGGTATGGCGCATCGTATAATAGCACCATGAGTACAATGGCGACCAGAGATGGGTTGTTAAGAGACACTCAGGCATCCTTGGATCTGCTTCGCGATGAAACATCTTTACTTCTACGGGAGGCTCGAAGTTTTGAAAATGCGCTTTCAAGTGTTCTTTCAGTATTGGGTATAAACAATAGAAATTCCGCATCTCAAAATATTTCCGGTGATTTAAGCTCCTTTTTGGGTATTAGCGAAACACCGGCATTTAACTCGCCAGAAGTTAATGAACTTCGTATGCTTTCCAGGTTTATGTCTCAATCAGTAGAGCCAATTTTAGAATTAGGCAGTTTGATTAATTCACAAAGCGTTCTGTTAACCGAAATTCCAAGTATATGGCCTGTCAGAGGCGGAGCCGGACAGATTACAATGTTCTTTGGGCAGAATGTCCATCCCATTTTTGGTCATTTTTATATCCATAGAGGCATCGATATAGCCACTCACCGTTCCGGCGATCCGGTTGTTGCAACTGCGGATGGTCAGGTAGTTACGGCTGAATATGACACTGGTTATGGTTATTTTATCATTATCAGACATAGACATGGTTACTACACGCGTTATGCGCACTTAAGCAGCTTTAGGGTGAATGTAGGTCAGAGGGTTCAACAAGGTGAAGTTATCGGTTACATAGGAAGTACAGGCATTTCTACCGGGCCTCACTTGCATTATGAGGTCCATGTCGGTTCTGATGTCGTAGATCCATTCAGATATGTCACCATCCGTTCAAGTCTTTCCAGGCAAGGCCGCTGACAAAAGCAGGATTAACATGCCTCATATAAAAAGTGATTTTTCAATTAATACGATAATAGGCCCAAATACCAATCTTACCGGCGATATCGAAACAGGCGGATTTACCCGTATCGATGGCAGTATTCGCGGTGATGTAAAAGCAAAGGGCAGAGTTGTGATTGGAGAACGTGCCCGCATGAAAGGCAATCTATCAGGGACAAACATTACTGTAGGCGGTGTAGTTTACGGCAATATTATTGCAGATGGGCATTTAATAATCCTTTCTACCGCTCTTGTTATTGGCGATATCATTACCCGCCGTATCCAGGCGGATGACGGATGTTTTATCAATGGTCAGGTAGCAGTGTGTGCAAACGATGAAATATGGACAAAAACTTTGACAGAACACAAGGATGCGCTGGGGATAAAATCAGCGCTGCCGGTTTTCAATAGGTCTTATGGCTAAAATTGACGGCGCAGATCCTGCCATTTTTATGAATCCTTCAACCTATTCCGGCGTAAAGGATCAAAAAAAACTTAAGGCTTTGCGCAAGAATCAAAAAACAGACTTTTCAGGTGTTTTTAACAGTTTGTTGGGAAAAACTGCCGACGAACTTGGCCCTATGCAGAGTCTTCCAGTTTCAGATGATTCAATAAATTTATTAATGGATGATGTTCGCGATGCAGGTGATGTTCTAATAAACCGTCCTCTTCCTCAAGAAATATTGCGTTACAAACAAGCTGTAAGAAATTTCATCAATTATATTGTAAAAAACAATTATTCTTTGGAATACGAAGAGGGTATTCAAAATAAATATAAACCCGGTTTTAAGGGACGGCGTAATACCCCAGCTGCGGAAAAAAGCAAGGGGTATACCAAAATACAAATTATCGACAAAAAGCTCGAAGATCTGGCAGCTATGCTCCTTGCAAACCAGGTGCGCCAGCTGGAGCTTGTTTCACGTCTTGAGGAAATCAAGGGTCTTTTGATAGACTTATTACAATAAGGTGAAAAACATGAGTAGTTACGATGATTATGAAAATATTGACGATGAAGATATCTCCGCTTTGGAAGATGATCGCAGGGAAACGAAGTTTCAGGAACACAATGTAATTACCGGCGCTGCCGCCGGAATTGAGGACATCGCCCCGGATACTCCAATTTACAGGCTAAGGCTTCTTTATTCTCAGGAGACTTTTCTTGCCGTTTACCGTGAAGATAACCTGAGTCCGGGAACGATGGTAATCGTCCCTACCCGTTATGGCCGTGATTTGGCGCAGGTAATCAGCCCTGTGCGCGGCAAACTTCCGCCGGTTTCCGAAATTGCCTGGATTGTCCGTGCTGCAAGCCCCGAAGATCTGGAAAAATCGCGTAACAACTATAAACTCGAAGAAGAAGCGTTTAATATATGCAAGAAGAAAATCCAAAATCATAAACTGGAAATGAAACTGGTACTTGTGCATTATCTTTTGGAAGAGCCCAAAATTCTGTTTTTCTTTACTGCCGAAAACCGGGTGGATTTTCGTGAATTGGTAAAAGACCTTGTAAGCGTTTTTAAAATGCGCATAGAACTGCGTCAAATTGGCGTGCGTGATGAAGCCAGAGTGATTGGCGGACTTGGAGTATGCGGCCGCAGTTTTTGCTGCCACAGTGTTTCCGATAAACTAAAACCTGTATCCATAAAAATGGCAAAGGATCAAAAACTTTCCCTTAATTCTGTTAAAATTTCCGGGCCATGCGGCCGCCTGTTATGCTGTCTCTATTATGAGTATGCTTTTTACAGCGAGCAGCAGCGTAACCTTCCTCAGGAAGGAATACGCGTTTCATATAACAATGAATCCTGGAAAATAGCCGAAGCAAACCCGGTAACAAATCAAATAAAACTTTCCGCTGATGACGGAAGGCAGATAACGCTTCCTGCCGGCAAGTTTGAACGTACGGATAATCACTGGAAAATCAAATCAAATTAGCCCAGCAAATAAATTTTTAGCTGCTGGGTAAAGATATGAGGAATTAATGATTGGAAAAATTTCTGCGGTTAAATTTGTGATATTTGCTTTTTTTGTACTTCTCTTTATTTTGATTTTTGTTTCTATTGTGCAAAGAGAGAATTTAATTGATGATGAGTTTTTTGCTCCTGTAATTGTGATAGAGCCGCTTTATGGCAGTCTTGAAAAAACTCTTAGAATTACAAGTCATGTGGAAACTGGGCGTCTTATAACTGTGGTTCCGCGTGTTGGCGGTTCGCTTGTTATGCTGAATGTAATGGCAGGCGACGAAGTAACCGAAGGCCAGCTCATTGCTCAGGTAGATTCCGCTCCTTACGAACTTACATATGTACAGGCTCAGTCCGCCTTCCTGACTGCCCGTACCACGTATGAAAGGTTTCGCCAGCTTCTTCAGACTCAGGGAGTGTCTCGTCAAAGTTACGATGAAGTAAGAATGACATTCGAAGTTGCCCGCGCTCAGGTAGAATTGGCAAGACTCAATATGGATTACACAAGAATTCGCGCTCCCATGAATGCCGCAGTTTTGATGCGCCATGGCACAGAAGGCGGCATCGTTGCTGCAGGGACACCGCTCGTTACCCTTGGCGATCTTGGTGATCTTAGGATAAAGGCGGCAATTCCGGAAATCCATTACAGGTTTTTTGCAGAAACATGGGAAACAATGCCTGTAAGGATACAGGTGCCTGCACTGGGGAATGAAGATTTTTTTAATCTTAAACCGCTTAGCCTTGCGCCATACGTGTCGCCGGAAAACAGGAGTTTTTTGGTTGAATACGAAATTCCCGATGGAGCTGCCCATGGGCTTCGTCCCGGAATGTTTGTAAATGTAATATTCACAATGGAAAAAAGAGAAGATATTTATTATCTGCCATTCAGGGTTTTGGCATCGGGAAATCGTCTTTGGTATGTTACAGAAGATTTTGTTTCCCAATTTGTAGAACTAACTCCAGAATTTTTTAATAACGATTTTTTTCAAATCCCCAATGAATTTCATAGCAGAAATTTTATTCTTGAGGGTCAGCACTTCATCAGTCCTGGCCAGCGTGTTAATATTCTGGATATGCCACAATGAAAATTGCTGATTTTGCAATAAAGCATCCCAAAATTATAACAATGCTGCTCATCATCCTTTTTGTGTTTGGCTTGATGGCAACTTTTGATCTTAGGCGGAATCTTATCGCAGATATGAGTATGCCGACTCTTGTTGTGATTACAACATGGCCGGGAGTTGGACCTGCGGATATCGAAACAGAAATAACCATACCTTTAGAAGACGCTTTGGGTACTCTTTCCGGGTTACATCAAATGACTTCTGCTTCCAGAAATTCGATGTCTGTAATAAATTTGCATTTGAGTTATAACGAAAATGCCGAAGACAGGTTGTATGAAGTCAGGGAAAAAATCAATACAGCAATGAATCAACTGCCTGCCGATCTTTCCGCCCCACCCATTATTTTGCAATACAGCACGTCTGAAATTCCCATCATGACAATTATCGTAAGCGGCAGTATGTATAGCGAAGGAAGCCGCACGAGTTTGTCAACATTGTGCCGTGATCAAATTATTCCGGCTTTATCCCGTGTTTCCGGCGTTGCCAATGTGGGCATTAATGGCGACAGCAGAGAAATTGTGGAAATTAGAGTTGATCTGGATCGCCTTAATGCGCTTCAATTATCGCTTTTGGATATAACAAGGATTCTTCCCGCTGCCAATTTTTCTCTTCCCAGCGGTGATGGTATTTTTCAGGGTTACCACCTAAACATTCGTACTGATGGCCGGTTTACTTCGCTGCAGGATTTTGAGGATCTGGTTATAACGTTTAAGGATGGCCAATTCATTCGCTTAAAAAATGTTGCGGACATTGCAATACGAGAGGATCGCAGTACCAATTATGTTGTTTCCAGCGGCGAAGATATAATTGCCCTTTCCGTTATGAAGCTGCAGGACGGGGACAGCATAAAAATAAGCAGGGAAATTCGTGCAATTTTGAGCGATGTGGAAAGAAATTATGGCGCTGATTCTTTATCGTTTACATATATTAACGATGATGCTGCAAATATTTCCATGTCCTTAAGATCGGTATTACGTTCGGCACTTTTTGGCGCTTTTTTGGCTGTATTTATTCTGTTTGTATTTTTGCATAACAAAAGTACCACATTAATGATCAGTTTTTCCATTCCCTTGTCGATTCTTCTTACATTATTGGCTTTGTGGGTTAAAGGTTCGAGTCTTGATCTTGTTACCCTGGGTGGGATTACTGCGGCAATAGGCATGATAATTGATACTTCCATTGTTGTATTGGAAATGACGCAGCGTCATTTTAAAACAGGAAAGTTAAACGCTAAAGAAGCGGCCTCTTTGGGCGTGAAAGAAACCGGCTCGGCAGTAATTGCTTCAATGACCACCACGCTGGCTGCTTTTATTCCCGTGTTGTTTTTAACAGGTCTTGCCGGAATCATATTAAAAGATGTTGCATGGACAATAATTTTTTCCATCTTTTTCTCGATGTTGGCTGCTATAGTCGTTATTCCTTTTTTATGCGGGCTTTTCCTTAAACATCAATCAGAGAGGGGCCTGGAAAAGCGAATTTCTGTCCGCGTGGAAAAATCGATGGATGCTCTTGAACGCGGCTACAAAAAGCTGCTGTTAGGCGTTATTAAAAACAGGTTTTCCTTTTTAGCCGGGGTGCTGGCTCTCTTTGTGATGAGCGTTTTTTCGCTTCGCCTGCTGGGTTTTGAGTTCCTTGCCCAGACAGATATGGCGGAAATTGTAGTAAGCGTTGAAACCCCGGGCGGCTATACCCTGGAAATGACCCGCGAAAAAGTACTTCATCTGGAAAAAACAATAGAGGAGCTCATCGGCGGCGAGCTGGATACCTCGTTTTTTATCGTTGGCCAGAGCGGTTTTTTTGATCTGGGTAGTGAACCAAATTGGGCCTACGGAACCATTAAACTAAAACCTTTAAGCGAAAGAAGACGGCACGTTGTCGAAATAATAAACGAGCTTCAAAGCAAAATTAACCGTTTGATTCCCGATGTGAATGCGCAGTTCAGTAACGGCGGTCTTTCCAATTTGTTGTCGATGGCTACCGGCGGTGAAGGTTTGGTTGTCCATGTTTACGGAAACACTTTTGACACAGTTGCCGCGGCAGCCCAGCAGATCAGGCAGTACATGTTGCAAGATCCCAATGTGGTTAGTACAGACCTTAATATACGGTTTAATCAGCGTGAAATGAATGCCCGCTTACTTCATCAGTATTTGGGTTTGATGGGTCTTTCCTCATACGAGGCAGCTTTGACAAACCGTATTGTGTTTAACGGTATTTCTCTTGGGACTTTTTACGGGGCTGACAAGAATTATCCGATAGAACTGCGAACCAGTCTTGGCGGCGGTAATATTCCTTTTGATGTGCTTTATTCACTGGGAATTTCTACAGGTTTGGGCAATCAGGTATCGTTTGCCAATTTTGCAGAACTGAATATCGAGGAAACTCTTTCACAGATTAATCGCAGAGACAGAAACCGTTCAATTACCGTTAACGCAAGTCTAATGGACGCAAATGTCCGCGAAAGTACCCGCCGGCTTGAGAATCTCCTAAATACATACGGGATTATGCCCGGAGTTAGCTGGGAGTTGGGGGGAACTACAGCCGAAATGTTTTCGTCATTCCGTTCTTTAATTGTTATTTTGATAGCGGCTATTTTTCTGGTTTATTCGGTTATGGTTATCCAATTTGAACGTTTCACACAACCCTTACTGGTTATGTCCTCCATTCCGTTTACATTAATTGGCGTTACCGGAGGGTTGCTGCTGTTTGGTTCTTCGCTTAACATAGTTTCCTTGATGGGCATAATCACGCTCGCTGGATTGGTTGTGAATAACGCTATCATTCTTATCAGTTACATCAATCTGCTTAGGGACAAGTACGGCATCCCGCTTGAAGAAGCTGTCATCACCGGCGCTATTTCACGTCTTAAACCCATCCTGATGACAACTGTCACAACGCTCTTTTGTGTTATTCCGCTTTCCATGTCATCAGGCGAAGGCTCGGAAGTATATGCCCCATTGGGTCAAAGCATTTTTGGCGGACTTTTTAGCTCTACCTTTATTACGTTGTTTTTTATTCCTGTTGTTTATCTCATGCTGGAGAAACGAATGGAGAAAAAAACATAGAAGTTTATTGGTAAAATGGTATATCGCCAGCAGCAAATTTCCGAATCTCTGACACCAAATAAAACGACCCAGTCCCCAAAATTGGCAGAGAAGTTTTTGCAAATTCAATCGCACGTCTAACAGCTTCCTGCGTATCTTTGACAAGCTCCACAACGGCATCTGTGTGTAAAAAAGCTTCATACACCTTTTCTGGATTACTCAGTTTAAACGTACCTGGAGTGGTAATAACAATTTTAGAAAAGTGCGGATAAGCTATCTTCGCCATTGCCGCAGCATCTTTGTCTGCAGCGCAGCCAAAGAGCAGGACGCCGCCTTCCCCGTAGAGAGAGCAGAATGTCTCGATGCATAGAGTTAGACTTTCTGGAGTGTGAGCGCCGTCAATTATGAATGGCGGGAAGGAATCGTTTGCAGTTATATTCTCAAAGCGTCCGGGGATTTTTAAGTTTGCCAACCCTCTATTTATAGCATCTTCGCTTATTTCCGGGAAAGCGGTTTTTACTGCGGCAATGGCGAGAGAGGCGTTTTCTGCCTGCACTTTTCCGGGAAGAGGGATACTAATAAATGAGGAATTACTTTGTTTTTGTATAAGGGTAAACTCTGTTCCTTTTGGAGTTATATTTACGTTTGAAAGTTCTGAGATTTCCGGAAAATAATACAGAGGGCTATTTTTTTCTGTTGCTTTTTTTTTGAATAATTCCAGAGCTTCATCGTTTTGTTTTGCAAGAATAAGCGGTTTGTTTGTTTTAATTATTCCGGCTTTTTCTCCGGCTATTGCTGTAATGGTATCGCCCAAAATTGCCGTGTGTTCCAGTTCAATTAACGTTATTACGCTGACCAATGGATCAAGTATGTTGGTTGAGTCAAGGCGTCCGCCCATGCCGGTTTCTACTACCAGTACATTACAATTTGCTTTGCGGGCGCAGAGGAAAAAAAGCAGCGTTAACAATTCCCAAAAAGTAGGTTTATTGCCCTCTGCGGTTGAAGTGTCAAAGAGAGGATTGGCTGCAGCGGGAAGAAGTTCTTCTACAATGTGGCGTAACTCGTCGCCTGCAGAGCGGTATATCTCCTCATCAAAGTAAACGTCGCCAAGGCAAAGACGCTCGCGTATGTTGACTACATGGGGAGACATGTACCGCCCCACACGGTAGCCGGCAGCAGCCAGAATGGCGGCTAACATTCCTGTGACAGAGCCCTTGCCCTTGGAACCTGCAACATGAATAGACGGTGCGCATCTCTCAGGGTGGCCTGCAATTTTAGCGAGTACTTCCATTGTGTCAACGCTGAATTTTTTTAGCTTCTGTCCGCGTTCAACATTGATGAAATTTGATATCCAATCGAACACTTCGTCAGATGTATTGAATTTATGTCCCATGCGATAAAATATTCTTTTCCCTTAACTCAACTCGTATGTTTTCCCGTATTTAATTATCTCTACATTCGGGAAACCGTTTTCTTCCAAAAACTTTTTCAGGAAAGCCTGTGATTTGCGTTCGCCGTGAACCAGCAGAATCCCTTTTAACCGTGAAGTGTCTACTTCTTTGAGCCATTCAAGTGTTTCCTTATAATCTGCATGGGCGCTGAATGCGTTAATCTCTTCTATCTGGGCATTTACCTTATACCATTCGCCGTGTATTTTAACTTCTTTTTCACGGTTGCGGATACGGCGTCCAAGTGTATTTTCCGCCATGTATCCAACTGTCATGATGGTAGTGTTGGGGTTTTGTATGTTGTGCATAAGATGGTGCTGAATGCGTCCTGCTTCGCACATTCCATCAGCGGAAATTATAATTAGCGGGCCTGGATGATCGTTCAACGCTTTTGATTCCTGTACGCTGGTTGTAAAGTGCAGGCTGTTAAAGCCAAATGGGTTTTTATGGTGGCGGATAAAAGCTTGTTTTATCTCTTCGCCGTAACATTCAGGGTGAACCTGAAAAATTGTTGTTGCGTTAGTTGCCATCGGAGAGTCCACGTAAATTGGTACTTCTGGAATTATACCGTCGTCTACCAGCAGGTGAAAATAAAAAACAAGCTCCTGTGTACGCTCAATTGCAAAAGCAGGAATCAGGATTTTCCCTTTTTTTTCTACAACCCGTTTTGCAATATCGGCGAGTTTTTTTAATGCATCATTGGTGGAGCCGTGCAGGCGGTCGCCGTAGGTGCTTTCAAGAATGATGTAGTCTGGAGGTGTCTGCGGGATTGCAGGGTTGCGGATAATTGGTTTGCCTTTGCGGCCTAAATCGCCAGTGGCAAGGATATTCAGTTCTTCGCCGCCTTTTTTAATTTTAATCGAAGCAATTGCAGAACCCAAAATATGCCCTGCATCGTAAAATTCAAGGCTGACTCCATCGCCAATTTGCATGGGTCTGTTATACGAAACTCCTATAGTCTGGCCAACTGCCTTTATTGCATCCTGCTCGGTATAAAGAGGCGTCCAGTCAAATTTTAGTCCTTTTTTTAACGCCTGACCTTTTAGATACTTCGCATCACGGGCCTGAATGTTTGCAGAGTCCATCATTATAAGACTTGCAATATCACGTGTTGCAGGAGTTGCGTAAACATTCCCGTTGTAACCCTGTTTTGCCAGAAGCGGTAAAAGACCGCAGTGATCATAATGACCGTGAGTTAAAATTACGCCTTCGATACGATCTTCGGCAATGCCAAAGCTTCTGTTTTTGCGTTCTGCTTCCGCTCTGGAACCCTGGAAAGCGCCGCAATCAATCAGATACAAAAGCCCGTCAACCTCAAGCACATGCTTGGAACCTGTAACCTCTTCGGCTGCGCCGAGGGAATAAAATTCAACGTACATGGATTGATTATAACATCAAAAGTTTTATATCACAAGGGAAAAAACCCAGGAGTGTTAATATCTGTGCATGCAATCATGTTTTTTCTTGGGGAAATTCCTTCTGCATCAGGCTCATTGTCAAAGTCAAGATAATAGAGGCGGGCATCAAGGTCGAATTTTACCAGTGTATCGGCGACTGTGTTTGCGGCAATAAGGTACTGTTCTGCAGGGCTAAAGGCCCGGCAGGCAGGGCATGCACACCACGTATTTTCGTGGTGTTCTTCGGGGTAGATATGGAGAATACGCGGAGAGGTTGTTTTTTCCAAAATACGCTCAAACCATTTGTGCGCATTTTCGCTGATAATTTGCGTAGTTTGCGGATTGGTTGGACAAAAATGATGGTCTTTTTTTCTAACACCTTGTTCCATTCTAAACAGTTCCCGGTTGGAAAGAAAAAGTTTTTTTGGCAGCAACAGAGGCAAGTCGCGCCCCCCAGCTTCAATGTTCAACGCATAGGTATTTATCAATTTTTTATACCTTTTCATTCCGCCGCTGAAAAACTTATCATTGAAAGAAAAAACAAGCGTATTACATCCGTTTTCTACAGCTAAATAAATTGTTTTTGCCCGTTCCGAAGGGCTTATTTCTGCATCAATAAATAATCTTTTTCTTGTTTGCTTCATATTTCTATTATATAGTATTATCCTGAATTAGACCATATAATGTAAGTATGGAATTTGATGTTGCAGTTATCGGCTGCGGAGTTTCTGGGGCTGCAATTGCCCGCCGTCTTTCGATGTACTCGATTAAAATTGCAATTCTTGAAAAAGCTGCGGATGTATCTTTTGGAACTTCCAAAGCGAACTCGGGGATCATTCACGGCGGGTTTCATCACAATAAAAAATACCTTAAAGCGCGGCTTGAAATTCAGGGCAATATGATGTTTGACCAGCTCAAGCGTGAATTAAAATTTCCCTTCCGCCGCTGCGGAATAATTGTTGCAGCGCTTCATAACGATGATCTAAAAATACTGGAACATCTGTACATTCAGGGATTGGAAAATGATTGTTTGGGTATAGAGCTCTGTTCACATCAAAGGATACTGGAGCTTGAACCCAAATTATCATCTGATGTTGTTGGCGGGCTTTTTGCGCCTGCCGGCGGAATTATTGAGCCATACCTCTTTGTTTTTGCGCTTCTTGAGTCGGCGTTAAAAAACGGAGCAGAATTGTTTACAAATTTTAAAGTGAACGATGCAAACCGGACTGACAATGACTTTTGGAATATTGACGCCAAAGATGGAAGAAATATAAAAGCGCGTTATGTGATAAATGCAGCCGGCCTTTTTGCCGATGAAGTATCAAAAATATTTGATGCAGAAGAATATACAATTACCGCAAGAAAGGGCGAGTATTATCTATTGGATCGATTAACCAAAGCGTGTCCATCAAGAGTGGTTTTTCCGGTTCCGAATCCTGTTTCTAAGGGTATGCTGGTTATCCCGACAGTTGAGGGAACTGTGCTTGTCGGCCCTACTGCGGATGCTGTTGAAAGCAAGGAAGATTTTTCTACAACTACAAAACACCTTGAGCAGATTTTGGTTTCTGGAAAAGAATTGATCCCATTTCTCAGTCATAATGATGTTATTGCCAATTTTGCGGGATTGCGTCCCTGTCTGGACGACGATTTTTACATTGAGGCATCGGCAAAAGCGCCTGCATTTGTGCAGGTTGCCGGGATTCAAAGCCCCGGGCTTACTGCATCTCCTGCAATTGCAGAATACGTTAAACACATTTTACTCGAAATGGGATTGCAGCTAACAGAAAAACCGGGCTGGGATCCTTATGTTGATGACAGGCCTTTTGTCAGGGAACTGAGCCTTGAAGAATTGGACAATCATATCAGCAAAGATTCCGCATGGGGAAATATAATTTGCCGCTGTGAAAATGTCAGCGAAGCAGAAATTATCCAGGCGGTAAAATTAGGCCACTTTACATTGGATGGAATTAAATACTTTACACGGGCGCAAATGGGACGTTGTCAGGGCGGTTTTTGCACTTATAAAATTATCAAAATAATAATGAGGGAAACCGGTTTATCATGGGATGAAGTTACAAAACACGGCGGAAGCAGCAATGTATTAAAGGACATGTTATGAAAGAATTACAATACGATGCTGTCGTTATCGGAGGCGGCGCTGCAGGAATGGCTGCAGCTCTGGAGTTAGATGAAGCAGGTTTCTCTTGTGCGATCATTGAACGCGAAGACCATCTTGGCGGTATCCTCATGCAGTGCATCCACAACGGCTTCGGTCTCCACGAATTTTCCGAAGAGCTAACCGGCCCCGAATTCGCCGAACGTTTTATCGATCGTGTTGTAAAATCAAAAATCGCCGTTTACCTAAACACAACTGTAAAAAACTTTTCCAAAGCAGAAACCGCAAATAATTCCTCGTTAATAAGCTGCATTTCTCCCGATGGCGTAATGTTAATCCAAACCCGCATTTTGTTACTCGCCATGGGATGCCGTGAGCGAAACCGCGGCAATATACGCATTCCCGGTTCAAGACCGGCGGGCGTTTTTACCGCAGGTCTTGCGCAGCACCTTGTAAATATTGAAGGTTACATTCCCGGCAAGGAAATTGTAGTAATCGGCTCCGGTGACATCGGGCTGATTATGGCACGGCGAATGAGCTGGGTAGGCTGCAAGGTAAAAGCCGTTGTGGAAATAATGCCGTACCCTGCCGGCCTTACACGTAACATTGTTCAGTGTTTGCAGGATTTTGACATCCCTCTTTTTTTGTCGTCGCAGACAACGGCAATTTATGGCAACGATCGTGTAGAAGGAATCGAAGTTACTCCGCTGGAAAACGGAGTTCTGGTACCGGGAAAAAGTTTTAGAATAAACTGCGACACGGTATTGTTGTCGGTAGGTCTTGTTCCGGAAAATGAATTGTCACAAGCCGCAGGTGTGGTAATAAACCCGGTTACAAACGGGCCTTTTGTTGATTCTTTTTTGATGACAAACATGGAAGGAGTTTTTGCCTGCGGAAATGTACTGCATGTTCACGACCTTGTAGACTGGGTTTGCGAAGAAAGCCGCCGCGCTGGCCAGTATGCTGCTCAGTGGCTGAAAGGCGGACAACCCGCTTTGCAGATTTGCGCCAAAGCAGGTTCGAATGTACGTTATGTGAATCCCGCAAAAATTGCCCCCGATCGTGAAAATACAGTTTACCTGCGATCGATGATCGTTAAAAGCAATGCAGTCCTTGAACTGAGTATAAACGGCAACGTGATTCGCAGAAAAAATGAGCGATATGTCCAGCCATCGGAAATGATCAGCTTAAAGATAGAACCAAAAGATTTTAAGGGGTTGGATGTTAATTCTGATTCTACCCTGGAATTTAGTATAAGGAATTGAGATGCGAAGTTTAATATGTATCGTGTGTCCTGTTGGCTGCCCAATGGAAATAAACGACAGCGCTAATGGCAATCTGTCCGTAACAGGCAACAAATGCCAACGCGGAGAAGTTTATGCGTTGGAAGAAATCCGCGCACCAAAACGCGTTGTTACGGCAACTGTGTCATTGACAGAGATCGGGCACAGTTCTGTCAGGCGAATCCCCGTTAAAACAACTTTCCCATGTCCGCGTGAAATGATTCCTGCATTGCTGCAGGATATCTATAAAACAAAAGTTTCTTTGCCTGTTAAAGCGGGTGATGTAATTATTGCAGGTTGGAAAGAACAGGGGATAGATGTAGTGGCGACAAGGACGGTAGATTAATGTTTTCCAAAAAAAATGAAAAAAGCGTCAATGATTTTTGGCGTGAGTATGAAGAAAAAACTGGCGAAAAAGTTTTAAAGCGCGGACTGGGAAAATATGTGAGCGGCTGGAATGAATTTGACAAAGAAAAACTGGGCGGCACTTGGGGTCTTGTGATTACTACTTCGGGAGGGTTTCGTTTTCATCACTTTCCACAATACAACTGGATCGATAGTTTTACCCGTTTTTCAGAGAAAGAGCCGCCAAAAGAAAAAACAATTTTTATTCCTAACGATAAAATTATTTCTACAGAATATATAATAGAAACAAAGTGGTGGAAGAAAATCTTTGGCTCCTTGCCGCCGCAGCTTTTTATCCGCTACATGGACGAATCTGAAACACTAGAGAAGACGTTGATTTTTGAAGCTGAATATAAGGAGGTAATATAATGGCTTTTGAAAAAGCAGGTAATGTTCGCAAATGTCCGTCGTGTGGAGAAGTAGTACCTTCAATGACTTCGATTTGCTCTTCCTGCAGGCATGAATTTAACAATATGCAGGTTTCATCTACGCTAAAATCATTTTTCGAAAAATTTGTAACAATACGAAACGAAAAGGAAAAACTATTATTTATAAGCGGGTTTCCAATCCCTAATACAAAAGAAGACATTCTTGAATTTGCCATTTTAGCGTCATCTCAAATAAGACCTGTACATGGAATGGCAATAATCGGTGTTTGGTATTTACGCTTTGTCACACTGGGAATTATTCATCTTTTTTGGAAAGGCCCCGAAGCATTGCGGTTTAATAAAATATGGATGTCAAAAATAAAGCAGATTAAAAACAAAGGCAGAATTGCGTTTATCAATGATTCTGTTGCATTAACTCAATTAGAAACAATTGCCGCTGATGTAGAAAAAGAATTGGCAAAGAGCAGAAAAAGCCTTGTTATAAGCATTGTTATTATAATAGCATTCTTCGTTTTATATGAAATATTTTACTCTTAATACTTCATGTACCAATAGAGATATTCCAGATAATTCCAAATTTATCGGTTAATGATCCGAAGCATTTACTCCAGAAAGTTTCCTGCAGATCCATGCTGACAACTCCGCCAACTTTTAACGCTTCGAATGCTGTTTTTGCTGAATCAATATTATCAAACTCAGCCATAATAGCGATACTGTTTCCATTGTTAACGGGGTGTTCAAGCGGCATATCGCAAAGCATGATCGTTTCGCTGCCAATATTAAATTGCGAATGCATTACCAAATTTTCTGTACCTTCCTGAACTTGATATTCACCGTCCTTGGGGGCGTCCTTGTATCGTACAATCTCGGCTTTTACGTTAAATACTTTTTCATAAAATGCGACAACTTCCTCGCAATTTCCATTAAATGATATGTATGGGCTTATTTTCATTAAAACCTCCCCTAAAATATTACAGTAATTCTATCATGAAGAATTTGTAGCGTCAAGACACTACATAAATATATAATTGCGAATACTTTTGGTTTTGTCATGGGTTCCTCCTAACTTTTGCGCTTTACCATGCCTTGTCTGCTTGTAAGCGAAGAAAAAAGCACGGCTATTACTATAATGCTGCCGCCAATGATTGTCGATGTTGATGGAATTACGGCTGCTTTAAGCAGCATCCATGTTCCAAGCAGTACCCAAACCGGACTTAAAACAGGTTCGATTGTGGCGATTAACATTGCCTGTACACTGGTAACTTTTTTAATTCCGTAGGAAAATAATGCTACTGCCGCGCCAATTTGAAAAAATCCCAAAAACAAAATGCTGAATAAACTTCCTGCCGAAAGAACCGGAGGATACATGACGTAAAACGGAATTGAAACAAGCGCTGTCATTATATTTGCGCATATCATAATATCAACAGGAGAGTGATTTTTTGCTTTTCGCATAAATACTGCGTTTGCGGCAAAAGTAATTCCCGAAATAAATGCAAGAAGGTCTCCTGTTAAAGCGCCGCCTCCAAGACTGTTCCTAAAAAAAACAAACATTCCGCCGCCTACCATAGCAAGAGATACCCATTGCTGCCATTGAGGTTTTTCTTTTAAAACCAGCCAGCCAAGCAGAGCAGCCCAGATTGGAGCGGCATATTGCAGCAATATGGCATTTGCCGGGGATGTCATTTTGTTGGCAATCACAAAAAGAATCATGGTAAGCGCATAATTAATACCGCCGCCAAACAGTACAAACAGAGAAAGCGGTTTTTGGCCTTCAATAATTTCTTTTTTTACGGTTATTCTTCGATAAACCAGCAAAAAAACTACCGCAAGAAAACTTCTGCCACCGGCAATGACAAGCGGCTCCCATGGGATCAATGTAATAAAAAGGCCTGCAGTACTCCACAATACAGCGCATAAAAAAATAGCCGTCTGGCCTGATAGTCTGGATTCATTTTTCATATTAACGCTTGTTCTTTTTTGCTATATTTTCCCAAGCTGCGTTTATTTTTTTATTTTCTTCATTGGTTATAGTAGCTGTTTTAACCGGAGCAGTATGTGTATTGCTGCCAGCCCTCTTTAAAATCGGCGCTGGAAGTTTATCGCATATTTCCTGCAATTTAAGAGCCACCATATTGTATTGCCCAGCCTTGATAATATCATGTGAATGTTTAAGCGCAAGACTTTTATACTCATAAATCCGTCTTCCAAGTTCGTCCCTGTCTCTGCTGCTTTTATATTTGTTTACTTCAGCTTCTACATTTATCATTTTTTTCTCCTTTGGAATAAATGCCCAAACCTCATACAGAATTATACCATTATCAGATATAACAAACCAGAGTGTTTCAGGGAAATAAGGCGAATAATGCCCAAAGGAGAAAAACTTTGTAAAGCACATCTATAATTAACGTAAAACACATGGCTTGAATGACTTAAAAACATAATATATATTGATGTTACCATGAATACTCACATCCAGGATGTGCGCGTCCGATACGCACCCTCTCCCACCGGGCTTCAGCATGTGGGCGGGATAAGAACAGCGCTTTTCAATTATCTTTTTGCTCGCTCCAAAGGCGGGAAGTTTATTCTTAGGTTGGAAGATACCGACAGAACCCGCACCGATGACAGTTATGTACAAAACCTTTACGATACCTTTGACTGGCTCAAGTTTAAATGGGACGAAGGCCCCGATTGCGGAGGAGCATTTGGTTCGTACGTCCAATCTGAACGCAGTGAGTTGTACAAAAAGTACGCACAGGAACTCATCGAAAAGGAAAAGGCCTACTACTGCTTTTGCTCGGCTCAAAGGATCGATGAAGTACGTCAACAGAGAGAGGCGGCACATTCTTCCGAGTCCGGTTACGACCGTTTCTGCCGCAGTATCGAGCCGCAGGAAGCTGCCAAGAAGGCTGCTGCCGGAGAGCTGTGTACTATCAGGTTAAAAATCCCGCTAGGCGAAAACACTGTTTTTTACGATCATTTGCTTGGAGAAATCGAATGGAAGAACGATGATGTAAACCCCGATCCGGTATTGTTAAAGTCCGACGGTTTCCCAACGTACCATCTTGCAAATGTTGTAGACGATCATTTAATGGAAATAAGCCATATAATGCGCGCACAGGAGTGGCTGCCGTCTGTGCCGCTTCATGTGATCATGTATCGTGCGTTTGGCTGGACACCTCCCGAGTTCTGCCATCTCCCAATGGTGATGGGGCAGGATGGGAAAAAGCTCTCCAAGCGTCATGGCGCAACAAGCATCGATGAATTCCGCAAGCAAGGGTATCTTCCCGAAGCGCTGATAAACTATGTAGCGCTCCTGGGCGCATCCTACGAAGAGGGAAAAGACATCTACACACTGGAAGAACTAACACAACGCTTCAGTTTGGAAAAATTGAATAAAGCGCCGGCTGTTTTTGACTACAAAAAACTTGAATGGTACAATGGCCAGTACATCAGAATGAAAACCGATGAAGAACTTGCCTCTCTTTGCCTGCCGTATGCAATTAATGCGGGGCTTTTTGGTAGCGAAGAACCAACGGCGCAACAGCGTGACGTTTTTGTTGCTATTATGGCGCTTGTAAAAGAAAGGCTTACCTTCCTGAATGAGGTGCCGGAAAAGGTCGCCTACCTGTTTAGAGAGCCGGAAATTCCTGCGGCGGAAGAGTTCATCCCAAAGAAATGTGACCTAACCAAAACAATAGAGCTTCTGCAAATTGGCAAGGAGCTTGCAGGCTCGCTTGCCCAAACACCAGACGATGAGCAGGCGGAGAACTTTATCAAAGCGGAAGCACAGAAGCGCGAAATTAAACTGGGTGATCTGATGATGCCGTTAAGGGTAGCGATTACCGGCAGCCGGGTAAGCCCGCCGCTTTTTGGGTCGCTGCGTATACTTGGAGCGGAACGTTCAACAGATCGCATAGAAAATGCACTTAAAAATTTGAGGGGTTGACATGACAAAGACAAAAACCAAAAAAGATAAACTTTCTGACAAGCTTTTTTTTAGCTTAAAGAATTGCTGGGAAGGAATCGATACAAAAACGGAAAAAGAAATTGAGAATTTGGCGTCGTCCTATAAACGGTTTTTGGATATGGGAAAAACTGAACGCGAGTGTGTCGATGTAATATGTGATCTTTTGGAAAAAAACGGTTTTGTTAATATCGAAACTTTTAATAAGACATTCAAACCGGGCACAAAGGTTTATAAAAATATCAGGGGAAAATCTGTCATTGCCGCAGTCATTGGAAAAAAACCTGCTGTAGAAGGCTGCAATATTCTTGGTGCGCACCTGGATTCCCCGCGTCTGGATTTAAAGCAAAACCCGCTTTACGAAGACAGTGAACTTGCGCTGTTTGACACGCACTACTACGGCGGTATCAAAAAATATCAGTGGACAACCATTCCATTGGCAATGCATGGCGTAATCGTAAATGAAGCTGGCAAAAAAATAACAATTAAAATCGGCGAAGAACCTGGTGATCCAGTTTTTACAATCACAGACCTTTTGCCTCACCTTGCAAAAGAGCAAATGGAAAAAAAAGCTTCTGTAGCAGTAGAGGCAGAAGACCTGGACATTCTTGCAGGCTCAAGACCTTACGCAGCTAAATCCGACTCGACTGACGTTAAAGAAGTTAAGGAAAAAGTAAAGCTCGCTTTGCTTGCATTGTTACACGAAAAATACGGCATAATAGAAAGGGATTTTGCAGGCGCAGAAATTGAGTTTGTCCCCGCTTTTAAAGCAAGCGATGTCGGCCTTGATCGAAGCATGATTGGCGCATACGGGCAGGACGATCGCTGCTGTGCTTGGCCTGCTCTGCAGGCGTTTTTGGCTCTTGCAAATGCCGTTCCAGAGAAAACGCTTGTTTGTTACTTTTCAGACAAGGAGGAAATCGGCTCGGCAGGAAATACCGGCGCACGATCCAACAACTTTGAAAATTTTATGGTACTCCTTTGCGGCGGAAACGAAATGGCGCTGAGGCAATGTTTCTCACGCTCTTCGATGCTGTCTTCTGATGTAAACGCGGCTTTTGATCCTGCTTATGCCAGCGTATTTGACAAGAAAAACGCTTCGTATATTGGAAAGGGGATCGCGCTGAGCAAGTACACCGGTTCCGGCGGCAAGTACGGTGCAAGCGATGCCAATGCGGAATTTTGCGCAAAAGTGCAGGCGATTCTAAACCGTAACAAAGTCCAATGGCAATTTGGCGCATTGGGAAAAGTTGACAAGGGAGGCGGCGGGACAATCGCTCTTTATGCTGCTCACTTGGGGATGGATGTCCTTGACTGCGGTGTGCCCATTTTGTCGATGCACTCGCCTTTTGAAGTGATCAGCAAGGTTGATCTTTACACGACGTACAGGGGATATCTGGCATTTTTAAAAGAAGCTTAAAAGCGCTTTATGCGGTGTTTAGTCAGCAGTTCCAGAAAATCGTTACGCGCCATTGATTCTCCGCCAAGACTTATCAGGTGATCGCTTGGTACCTGGCAGTCGATAAAAGCAACTCTGTTTTCAAAAAGTAATTCCGCCAGAATTATAAAAGCCGCCTTTGATGCGTTTGATATTTTTGAAAACATTGATTCGCCAAAAAAGGCACAACCCATCAGTACACCGTAACAGCCGCCAACGAGAATTCCATCCTGCCATGCTTCCACCGAATGAGCCCATCCCAAACGGTGCAATTCCGAATATCCTTCGATTATATCGTTTGTAATCCATGTTCCTTCCTGCCCGCGGCGTTTTGCTTCGGCGCAGCCCTTAATTACACCGGAAAAATCACGGTCCAACGTAATATCAAATACGTTTTGTGTTAAAAGTTTATCCATAGAGGATGATACATGCAGTTTACCCGGAAATATCACACAGCGCGGATCGGGCGATTGCCAAAGAACCGGATGTTCCGGCCCATACCAGGGAAAAATACCCTGCTCATAAGCAGAAAGCAGCATACCCGGCGAAAGATTTCCGCCGATAGAAATTATGTCATCGTTCCATTCTTTTGGATCGGGAAACTGATATATAGTTCTTTCGTCAAGATACGGAAAATTTGGATCGGGACCGGGTTTCATAAATTTGTTACGAGAAAATAAACTTATACTCGCCATCCTGACAATCAACAGTTGCGCTTCCGCCTTCGCTTAGCTTGCCAAAGAGAACTTCGTCAACAAAAAAACTTTTGATTTTGTCTTCGATGATACGTCCGGCGTTTCTGGCGCCGAACTCGCGGCTGTAACCGTCTTCGGCAAGTTTCTCCACACAGGCAGGAGTAACGGTAAGGGTTACGTTTTTTTCGGCAAGCTGGGAAATAAAAGCGTCCATTTCTTTTTGCACGATAGAAACCATGATGTCACGCGAAAGATGCCCAAAACGGACTACCGCATCAAGGCGGTTGCGGAACTCCGGCGTAAAGGCTTTTTCAATTGCGTCATTCACAACACTGTCGTCGATAACCCTGTCGCCAAAACCAATAAGCCCCTTGCCAATGTCTCTTGCACCAGCGTTACTTGTCATTATCAGGATAACATTACGGAAATCCGCTTTGCGCCCCTGATTGTCAGTTAAGGTGGCATAATCCATTATCTGTAAGAGTATGTTAAAAATATCGTTGTGGGCCTTTTCAATTTCGTCTAACAGAACAACGGCATGAGGCTGTTTGCGGACAGCATCTGTAAGCTGGCCTCCATCTTCATAACCCACATAACCGGGCGAAGAGCCGATAAGGCGCGAAATCGTATATTTTTCCTGGTACTCACTCATGTCAAAACGTATCATTGCTATGCCGAGCAATTCCGCAAGCTGACGCGCCAATTCAGTTTTTCCAACGCCGGTTGGGCCTGCAAAAAGAAAGTTTGCAACCGGTTTACCCTCTGTCCTGAAACCTGCTCTTGAACGTTTTACAGCTTTGGCAACCGCAGTAATGGCATCGTTCTGGCCAAAGATAAAAGTTTTAAGCCTTGTTTCCAACTCCTTTAGCTTGTCTTTTTCGCTCTCGCCGACAGAACGATGAGGTATACGCGCTATTTTTGAAACAACAGCTTCGATAACCGGCAAAGTGATTTCGATTTTTTCGATTGTAGTTTCACTTTTTTTGGCTTCGTTATCCGAAGCGTTATCCGGGTTCTCCTTGTAAGATTGAATACGCGCAAAAGCGCCCGCTTCGTCGATCACGTCGATTGCTTTATCGGGCAGGCGGCGTTCTGTGATAAACTGCGCGGAAAGCTGCACTGCAGTTCTTAAAACTTCATCGCTGTATTGGACATTGTGGTATTCTTCGTATTTGGATTTTAATCCCTTTAGTATTTCAAATGCGTCTTTTTCGTCAGGTTCGTTTATATCGATCTTCTGAAACCGTCTGGAAAGAGCACGGTCTTTTTCAAAGTATTTATTGAATTCTTCGTGGGTTGTGGAACCGATACAGCGAAGCTTGCCGGAAGTAAGGGCAGGTTTTAACAAGTTGGCTGCATCCAATGCGCCGCCGGAAACTGATCCTGACCCTACAAGGGTATGAATCTCGTCAATAAAAAGAATAACCTTTTCCTTTTTAAGCATTTCTTCGATAACGCGCTTTACACGTTCTTCAAAATCACCGCGATACCTGGTTCCTGCAATAATGGCGCCCATATCAAGAGAAAAAATGTTAAAATCGCGTAACGAAGGCGGTACATTGCCTATTATTATTCTTTGGGCAAGCCCTTCTGTAACCGCTGTCTTTCCAACACCGGAATCTCCAACATGAATAGGGTTATTCTTTAATCTGCGGCAAAGTACCTGCACAGTACGGTCAAGCTCTTCTTCCCTGCCAATAACAGGATCAAGTTTTTCTTCACGCGCCATATTTGTAAGGTCTATCGCATAACGCTCCAGCGCAGTTTTTTTACTGGCTTTTCTGTTAACGTCAGATAAATCATCATCGGTATTTTTTGTATTGTCTTTTCCTAAATTTTGGTAATTTTCATTTCCGTAACTATGAGACAGTACCTGTAAAAGTTCCAGGCGTTTAATTCCGGCTTTACGCAGATAATAAGCGCTGTAACATCGTTCTTCGTCAAATAACGAGACAAGAATATCAGGTATATCTATCATATCTTTATGGGCGGATCTGCTGAATATCACAGCCCGTTCGATAATACTATGAAAACCTACAGTTTTTGTAGGTTCTCCAGTGGTTGTAACAGGAAGTTTTTGCTCAAAATAGTTTTCCATTCCATGTTTGAGCTGCTCCAAATCCGCCCCGCAGGAAAACAATACACCCTGAACTTCGTCAAAAGCCAGTGCTGCATATAAAATATGCTCGGGTGTGAGATACTCGTGGTTTCGTACTTTTGCCTCATTGTACGCAGCATCAATAATTGCCTGTACGTGGCCGGAAATTCGCATTAAAAAACCTCTTAGGTAATTATAATATTAACACAATATTCAAGCAGGTTCAATAATACAACGAAGTGGAAACTGGTTAGCGCTGGCTTCAGCGTGAACCTGCTCTGTTTTTGTCACCGCAATATCCCAGGTATAGATACCGACTTCTCCTCTGCCTTTTTTATGAACATTCAACATAATCAGGAATGCATCCTCAGTGTTTTTATGAAAAATTTTCATTAATATTTCTACCACAAATTCCATTGTAGTATAGTCGTCATTCAGGAGAACTACTTTAAATTGTTCCGGTTCTTTGTTTTTTTCTTTTGTTTTTGATGCCGGTTTATCCTTAATTTTATGTGCCATACAGATTAGGCTACCTACCTATCGCATCAAGGCGCGCGGGTTAACCGTAACTCCGTTTCTGTAAATTGTAAAATGCAAATGCGGGCCTGTACTTTGACCTGTACTGCCTACGTCTCCAACTCGTTCTCCCTGAGCAACGTAGGCGCCCGTCCTTGTCCGAATCACGCTTAAATGACCGTAAAGAGAACGATATCCCGAGTGATGGCTGATAACAACATAGTTTCCCAGAACATTATCCCATCCTACTCTGCTGACACGTCCAGACATGGCTGCCCTGACAGGCGCGCCGCTGCGTCCCCTGATGTCAATGCCGTTATGAAAGTGACGGCGGCTTGGGTTGAAAGGATCTCTCCTGTAACCGTAACCGGAAGTAACAATGCCGCTTAACGGCCAGATGAACAAATCGCCGTTAATCTCCTGCAGCCTTGTCCAATCAAGCCGTGCTCCGGGAATAAAGAGCTCTGTTCCGGCAGCAATTTTTTCCGAAAAAAGCTCGTTGGTTATTCTGATGGCTTCGCTGTCTGCATTGTACCTTTGCGCTATCGAACTTAATGTTTCTCCGCCTCTGACAGTATGCAAAATACCATTCTGGTTGGGAATTTTTAACACCCTTCCAATTTGGAGAAGACGGGTACTTGATATTTTATTTATCGAAATAATTGAATCTTGATTTAAACCATAGTTATTGGCAAGAGTACTGATATTCTCCCCTCGTAAAACAGTATGGAAATCGTAAAGCAAAGTGCGGTGTTTTGGAAAAGAACCGGGCTCTGGTATGACGATCTCACCTTCAAGGGTATCACCAAGTATAAGAGAGGCGGATATCAGCGAGTCATCGACATCGTCGGAAAAAACCTTTTCAAGGAAAATCCCTCCCCCAATGCCATCCTCTTCGATAAGGGGTGTTTGCCGTTTATCGAATTTAACAGGATTAACAATTAAAACCAGGCATAGAATTGCTGCCAGTCTGAATGAGTTCCTGCTGACCTTGCTGCAAAGCGGAGCCAGATCATTTTCATAAAACGAAAACATATAAATATTCTAACCTTTTTTTACCTATCATGCAAGAACAAGTATCATAATTCATCTTCATTTTCCAGTAATTTTAGCAAATCTCTGATTTCGGCGGCTTGTTCGTATTCTTCTTCGGCAATTGCCTGTTCCAGTTGTTCACGAAGAGAACTGTGTCTATCCTCGGGGTCTTCTTCAAATTCATCAATAAAAAACGATATTGGAACGCCTGTCTGCTCAATAATCGAAGATGCCAGACAAATTGGGCATTTTTTACGGGTTGCGATGGCTAAAGCGTCAGATGGCCGGCTGTCAAGAATAAGCGGGGTTTCATTTGTATATTCGCCCCCAGTAACAACAAGGCGGGCATGGAAAACATCGTCTTTTATTTCGTAAATTTCAACTTTTCTTACAGAAAGATTTACATGAGCAAGCATATTTAAAAAAAGATCATGGGTATGCGGACGGGGCAGGGACATTCCTTCCTTTCCAATTAAAATGGACTGCAATTCCAGAGTACCAATAAATACGGGTATGGCTACGTCTTTTTCTCTTGGTTTTAACAATACGGCATTTCCATGGCTTGTTTTAAGAATTGACCATATTTCACTGACATACATTTCTTTCATTTTAACCTCAATTAACTTATCAGATTGATAAAATTATCAAGCAATGCAAAGTCGTCAAATTTATGATTGCGAAAAATCCCTTTTGCTTCTGTTAAAAGAGATTTACCAATTTCTTCTGCTTCTTCCAAAACTCCTGATGATGACAGTATGCTGATCAATTCTTCAACTTCGGGTGCGGCAGAACCTTTTTGTTTTGCTATATTAAAAATTTCAAAAATACGATTTTGTTTTTCTGGATATTTATTCAGATACAAAATAACAGGCAGGCTTTTTTTTCCTTCTACCACATCGTCACCGCGTTTTTTCCCATGGATACCGGTAGTTAAGTTTTTGACATCATCAAGTATCTGAAAACCAATTCCCAGTTTATCTGCCGCATCGCCCAATGATTTTACTGTATCAGGCAAAACGCCAGGGATAAGTGCGCCTAACTCGGTTGAAAGACGGGCAAGGCTTCCGGTTTTTAATGCACACATTAAAAAATATTCATCTAACGCGGGAATAAACGAAGTGTTACGGTGCCAGTTAATATCCATTGATTGGCCAAGATGAAGCCTTCTTATACAATCCATCCAAAGTTTATAAATTGAACTTTTATTCAGAGTATCTGCATTCTGTGTGTGCGAGTCTATACAGGCAGATGCCAGAAAATAAAAAAAGGAGCCGGAATTAATTCCCACATCAATGCCGAAAATTTTATGGATTGCAGGTTTACCGCGCCGTTCATCGGACGCATCTTCGATATCATCATGAATTAAACTTGCATTATGGGAAAACTCAACGACAGGCGATAACGGAATGGCAGCATCACCGCCGCCAAATGTTTCGCAGACAAGTATCATTAAAAGAGGGCGCCAGCGTTTGCCGCCGCGAAAAAGAAGTTCCCTTAGCGGTGCAAGCAAAAGTTTTATTGATTCCAAATCCGCTTTTCTTCCGATGTCGCCAAACACTTTTTCTGCCCATTCACTGTCCGGTTCTTCCGGGAGCCAGTGTTTAAGCTCTGCATCGATTTTAGCTATACGTTGTGTATACTCTTGATCCATAAGCCATTATAATTGAAATGATGGCCGATTACAAGAATCGAACCCTAAAGGGTTCGCGAAACCCTTGGGTTTCAGACTACTGGCAGCAAAAAGCACGCAAAGAAGGCTACCCGGCACGCTCGGTTTATAAATTGATGGAGATCGATGAAAAGTTCGGTCTTCTTAAAACTCCAAATGTTAGGGTGCTGGATATAGGCGCTGCGCCTGGAAGCTGGAGTCTTTATGTATTGCAAAAAATGGCTTTAAAAGGCAAGGGTTTTCTCACGGCTGTAGACCTTTCTCCCCTTCCCAACAAATTCGACAACGATAATTTCCTTTTTATTCAGGGCGATATAACTACCCAGGATGTGCGCACGTCACTTTTATCAAAAGGCCCCTTTAACGTAATAATCAGCGATGCGGCTCCAAACACAACAGGGAATCACATGGTGGATTCCGCCCGTTCTGTCGAACTTGTAGAAGCAGTCTTTTCCTACGCAGAAGACGCACTCTCCAGCGGCGGTAACCTTGCTGTTAAGGTCTTTCAAGGCAGCGGCACCGATGCGCTCCTAAAACACATGAAAACGCTTTTTACAACTGCAAAGAGCTTTAAACCCCAAGCCTGCCGCGGCGAATCGGTAGAGACTTACTTTGTGGGGTTGGGCAGGCGAAAATGAGCCTTTTTAACCAATAAGCTTCCCTACTCTCTCCAGCAGCTCGTTCTTTTTAATCGGTTTTTTAATAAAATCAACGGCTCCTTTCTGCTGAGCGCGAAGTTCGTCCTGTAGGTAATCCGAAGATGAAAAGAATGCAGTTGGAACTTTATGTAAATTACCCAGCGCTTTTATCCTGTCAAAGGTATTCCACCCGTCTACATCAGGCATTACTAAATCAAGTAAAATTAAACTGGGAACATAGCCGCGATAGAAAAGCTTTATCGCTTCTTTACATGATTCAACGGTAGTTATTTCATAACTGCCTTCCAACATACCTTTGGTTGCAACAAGATGGATATCATCATCATCAATAACAAGGACTTTTTTCTTTTCATCGCTTTTGGTAACTTTAAACTTTTCTGTTTCCTGCTTTAAATCTACAAAGTTCCGGTTATTTTCGGAGCTCATTTCATCAACATGTTTTACCGCAGTTTGTATTTCGCTTAGTGCGCCGGTGACTATTTCGTTCATGCCTTCTACAACTTGATTGCTGATACTTATAAACTCATGGGTTTTTTTGATCAGCTGTTCACCTGATCCGGCCATATCTCCTGCACCATTTTTAACCGATGTTGTTATATCCCTAAGACGACTAACCGAATCCAGAATTTGCTTCCCTCCTATTTCCTGTTCGTCCATAGTGTTACGGATATTTTGTTCATGTTCTGCAACTGTTCTTACTCCTGAGTCTATTGCATCAAAACGGGACAGAACATCGTTGGCGGATTTAGTGATGTTGTCTATCGATGCCTTTATCTTTTTAAGCATTGATGCGGTTGTTTTTGACTGCTTTCCTGACGACTCTGCAAGTTTGCGGATTTCATCGGCTACTACTGCGAACCCTTTTCCGGCATCCCCGGCATGGGCAGCTTCGATTGCTGCATTCATGGAAAGCAGGTTTGTCTGGCTTGCGATACTATTCATTACTGCGTTGATTTCCAAAAGCCCTTCGGAGTCGCGTGCAATTTCCTGAATTGACTGCGCCACTGTCTGCAGCCCTGTTTTCCCATGTTCAGATGCATCTGTAAGAGCGCTGACGTTTTTGCTGTTTTCCGCCAATGTTCGTGCAACAGACTGAATGTTAGCAGTCATTTCTTCGATAGCCGAAGAGGATGTACTTACACTGTCGGCCTGATGTACTACCTGTTGATTAAGATTGTCAATACTGGACTTAATAACCTCTACAGCTTTATTTGCTTCGACAGCTTCTTTTTCCTGATTAGATTCCAGGTTTCTCATACTTTCAAAATTGGTAGAAATTTGTTCTACAGCATTGGAAGTTTTTACCATGTTGGAAGTAAGCTCAAAACTGGTATTTGTAAGGGCGTTAACCTTTTGCTTTATTGTTGCCACAAGATCCCTGATTGTTCTAATGGTCTGATTAAAATTTTGGGCAAGTTCGCCAATTTCATTCCTGGAAGTTATATTGATAGTTCTGGTTAAATCACCTTCACCTTCGGAAATTTCTTTTAGCTCACAGGACATTTGTACAATAGGTTTCATTTTTAACTTGACAACCAGCCGGAAAATAAGTGCAAAAATTGGAAGTACAATAATACTTAGTACAATGGATATGATGGAAGTACGGGTTGCCGCTCTATATATTGTATGCCTGGGCAATATAGAAACAATGGTCCAGTCGGTTATTGGAATGTGCATTGAACTGACTATAAAATCGCCGTCACCTGAATAAAAACTGCTCTGAGATAATACTTGGTTACGATAACTTTGCAGCCCATTATGTTCAAAAAAATCTTCTTCCATTATGAGTGATACATCTTGATGGGTAACATACAAGCCTGAAGGATGGATAATGTAAGTTCTTATTTCCTCCATGTTAGCCAAATTGTTAATATAATCATTAAGGGTACCCAGCGAAACATCAGCTCCTGCCATCCCTATTGTTCTCCCTTGATAAGTTACCCCTTTAACCAAAG
>JAITFY010000126.1 GCA_031281025.1 Treponema sp.
GTAAGTTCATCCCAATAATCGACTTCCTCAATGGGTAAGGTTTCTACAGGTGCGCCTGTGATAATCAACCCGTCAAATCGAATACTTAAGCTGACAATTTCCTGAGCGCTGATATAAAATTTTTCCAGATGTCCGGGAGGGGCGTTTTTTGACGAATGTGTTCCCATATTTAAAAATGTAATATCTATTTGAAGAGGGCTTCTTCCCAGCAGCCTTAAAAGTTGAATTTCCGTATCAACTGTTGTCGGCATTAAATTTATGATGCCAATTTTTAACGGCCTTATATCCTGAGATTTTGCACGGTCTTCTGTCATAACAAAAACACGTTCAATGGTTAATGCATCAAATGCCGGTAATTCTTTTGGTATTTTTATTGGCATGGGTTATTATTACATTTTTTTTATTGTTATGCTATAGTACAGGAATGAGGAAAAAGCGTTTAATTATATTGATAACTGCTTCCCTGATATTTTTGCTTACTCTTGTTTTGGTGATTGTTTTTAATTTACGCTCTCCTGTTTTAATTGTTGCAGAACAGGCTTTTGTTGGTTTTTATGGAGAGAAAAGAATCAGGAAAGAGACGCTTTTTGCTTCGATTACTTTGTTTCGTCCTGTTAAAAATATTTTTGTTGCAAATGATGCCGGCGATGACATTGTGTCATTAGCCGTAAGCGAAAATTCCAGTGAGCCTTTTTGTGTGATTTTTCCCTTAAGATTTGTCCGTGCTGCTCAGGTTTTCCAAAGACAAAATCCGCAGGTGCCTGTGGTAATACTTCAGGGGCGTTTTTTGGAAAATCAAAATTTAGCTCTGTCTTCGGTGTATCGAAATAATTCCGATTTTTTATTTTACAAAACCGATATAACAAGTGATTTTTATAGGGCGGGGCTTGCAGCAGCCGCTTTTGATAATGGCAAAAATGGCACCATTATGATCTTTGTTTGTCCTGATATCGATTCTAGTGTAAGAAATGATTTTATACAGGGAGTAAAAGACTATGAACATAGACCTAAATCATCCGGTAGGGCGCAGGCAAATGATGATGAAATGGAAATAATCGGAAGAAACACAAGAACCCATCCAAATACGGTCTTTTTTACGTCTTTTTCTCAATTTGTGGAAGTTTCAGACCTGTCTTGTGTGGTTATTATCGGAGCTGGAACTGAATACATGGAAAAAAAAACCGATGTTCCGGTTATTTTATTTACCTGGCTTGATCCGTCTCTTGTACCGGATAATGTTGTATTGGTTGTAAATGATTCATCCTGGGCTCAGGTGGTCCATATTGTCAGGTTGTGGGGCAGCGAGGAGGCTCTGGGGTTTATTCCATCAAAATTTCATTTTATAAACACCAAAAATATCGACAGAAGGGTATTGCGAAAAATACAAAAAACTTGGTAAAATGGGGTCTTTTGGTTTGACAAAGAAGCAATAAATCAATATAATTTTAGACAAGGAATATTTAAAGGAGCTAGATGATGAAACATGGTTGTTTAAAAATTATCTGCCTGATTATCGTGGCATGTATAGCAGTCTTATCAGTACATGGTCAGGCCGCCAGGACTGTCACTTTAGAAACAAGGGTTTTGGAATCTTTTAACGGAGATGCAGATGCCCCGTATGCTTGGAGAACACAGGCCAGCCGGTTTGCTTCAGTAATGAGAGATGAAAGAGGCGAGCCAGTTCAGGGCAGTGACGGAAACGTACAAAGATACCCTCGTACTGCTTTTGTTGAAGCATGGCCGGTTCAGGTTTTTGGTTATAACAGAAACAATGATCAGCCCATACGCAGTTTAGGCTTGAACGGTAAATTTGATCGCAGAGGATATAATTGGATTGATCTGTATCCTGTGTTGGCAAGTGATCCAGACGAAAAACCATTCGAAATACCCATACCTGGAAAAATACATAATATGGATATATGGGTGTGGGGAGCAAATCTATGGTACTATATAGAAGTTTATGTAAGAGATTATAGGGGAGTTGTCCATGCCTTAAGGTTGGGAGATATTGCTTTCCCCGGTTGGAGAAATCTTGCTGTAAATATCCCCAGCACTATACCGCAGGAGAGGCGGACTCTTCCTGCCTATGCAGGACTCTCTTTTGTCAAGTTCCGTATATGGACGCAGCCTGTTGAAAAAGTAGATAGTTTTTTCATCTACTTTAAACAGCTAAAAATACTGACTGACATGTTTGATCTATTGTTCGACGGTAATGACCTGGCTGATCCAGATAATGTTGAAAGACTCTGGTCAGGCAATTAAGGAGTAAAAAAATGAAAAAGTTTTTAATTGTTACATTAATACTAATAATAGGCAGCTTTTTGTATGCCCAGGATAGGGAAATAGGAGCTCCAGATGCAACCAGGCTTGGGATTGAAACCGCGCAACAGGTAATTAGAGAAGTGTCTGTTGATAAGTTTGAACATGATGGTTTCTGGATGTCCAGAATATCTCCAGATGATGGTTTTGCAACTTCCAGATTATTCCGCGGCTCTCCCGCAGGAAAACAGCCAATACCTGAAGAAGAAGGATTAGACATCCCCGATGATTATGTACTTGGTACAAGGGTAGATTTTCTTCGCAGAGGACATCATAGTTTCTTTGTCTTTCCTTTACGTCCCATTCCAATAGAAGGTATAGTAAAGACAGTTTCCATGTGGGTTGCAGGCCGTAATTTTAACCATGAGCTTTTTATTCTGATTCAGGATTTCTTTGGAAGGCAATATGAATTCAGCATGGGCAGACTTAATTTCCAGGGTTGGCAGAGAGTGTGGGCGGTAATTCCGCCGGCGCCGGAAGATGGATTAAGCGGTGTTGTACAACGCAGCCGTCATCATTTAGATCACTTTGGCATAAAAGTTATTGGTTTCCGTATCGATGTTGATCCACTGGAAGCAAGAGGCTCTTACTATATTTACTTTGATGATCTGCGTGCAGAAACAGATCTTTTTACAGAATATCACCGTGATCCTGACGATATGGTTGATGGCTGGTAAAAATTGATGAAAGCTGCTAATTTTAATTGGCAGCTTTTTTAATATACTGACATGAATATTACTGGAAAGAGCGCTGCCCCCGGAGTGGTGTTAGGCAGTATCTATATCTACAATAAAAAATTCATTATTCCCAAAGAAAGTTTTTTAAATAGAGACGAAAGACAAAGCCATCTTGATCGTTATCTTTTAATAAAGGAACAGGCAAAGACAGAGCTAGAAGAGCTTAAAATTTCCCTGCAAAAAATTGATCCTGCAAAAGCCGAAATTTTTGGGGCGCATCAGGAAATTGTTGATGATATTACAATTAACGAAGAAATCCCTGCACGTATTTTAAGCGATCTTTGGTCGGGCGATTGGGCTATCTTCCAGGTTTACGAAACTATCATAACAGTTTTAAAGCAGACTGCCGATTCATTAATCTCGGAGCGTTCGGATGACTTTGATGATGTCCGCGCCCTTTTACTGCGATTATGGTATGGGCAAAAAAATGAACGTCTTTCTTCTTTAAAAGATCCTGTAATAATTGCAGCGTATGATCTAAAACCTTCGGATACTGCAAGTTTTGACAAAAACAAAGTATTGGCAATTCTTACAGAAACAGGAGGGGTAACTTCTCATTCTGCGATAATTGCCAAGAGCTATGGCATCCCTGCCATTTTGGGTATTGAAGGCCTTTTAAGCCTTGTAAAACAGGGGCAGCAAGCCGCAGTGAACGCAACAGAAGGAACGGTAATTCTTGATCCAAAGGATGATATAGTAACCGAATATAATATAAAAAACAAAGATTTTCTTCGTGATAGAGAAGAAGCTTTTACCTATATGGATAAAGAAGGTTTAACATCGTGTGGAGTAAAAATCGATATTGGCATTAATTTATCAGATTGTGACAGCGAAAACGATCTAAAAAACTATGTAGATATGGCCGGTCTTTTTAGAACCGAATTTTTATTTTTGGGGCGTAATACATTGCCGTCCGAAGAAGAACAATTTATCTCTTACAAAAAAGTTTTGGAAAATTATGGTCAAAAACCATTTGTTCTTCGTACTTTGGACATTGGCGCGGATAAATTATTATCATGTATGGACAACAAAAGCGATGAAAGCCCGTTTTCTACAAACCGCGGTATTAGGTTTTGTTTTAATAATCCCGGTATCTTTAAAACGCAAATAAGAGCTGCTTTACGCGCGTCTGTTTATGGCAATTTATGGCTCATGCTTCCTATGATAAGTTCTTTGGATTGTATACGCAAAGCAAAAAAGCTTATTTCCGATGTCTGTCTGGAGCTGGAAAAAGAAGGAATCCCGGTTGCTTTATTTAAGACCGGTATTATGATAGAAGTTCCTTCTATTGCGTTAATATCCGCCTTTGCCGCAAAAGAAGTGGATTTTGCCAGTATAGGTTCAAACGATTTATGCCAGTATGTATGCGCCGCCGACAGAGCAGACAGCGCAGATGCCGGTTACTACCAAAGTTACCATCCTGCCATGTTTCATCTTATCAAAGAGGTTACCGGCTCTTTTTTGCAGGAAGGAAAACCAATTTCCATCTGCGGCGAACTGGGAAGCGATCCTCTTGTTGTGCCGGTACTTATCGGGCTCGGTTTAAGAAAACTAAGCATGGGAGGCGCATCCATCGCGCCTGTAAAGCGTACAATAGCGTCATTAACCATCGAGAAAGCTCAACAAATAGCGCAAGAGGTTCTGCAGCTACAAACCGCTGCGCAAATAGAGGAGTATCAAAAAAACAGATAAATGAGGCTGTCCCAAAACTTCAGTTTTTGCAACAGCCTCGGTTGACTTTCCCGCTTCTTTGTGGCAAAATTTGCATACAGGGAGGTTAACTTATGGTAAACTTAAAAAAAAAGGTTTCCGGTTCCCCATTAGTGTACGTTTGTAAGAAGCTTTGCAATTTTAGGCGCTTTTCTATATTATCTGCCGCTTTTTTATTTGTTCTCTTTTTTTTGTTTTTTACAAGTTGCGATGTACTATTTAGCCCTGCCAATCCCGATTATTTCGATGCTTTGCAGGAGGAACTGGCTTGGGCTAATGCAAAGCGGTTGAACGTTCGAGTTGAACACATAGGGGATTGGGGATTCAGTACTCCGCAGCAGGGGTCTATTGCGCCGGGGCCAAGGGATATTCGCCAGGGATTTCCTTTTACCATAGAGTTTACACCCGATCCTGCCTATGTGCTTACGGGGTGGGTTGCGTATTTTACTTCCGATTTGGATGAATTAAGAATCGATCGCCCCTGGACAGATGATCCTACACTTCTTAATGATATTGATGCTCTTGGCATTGACGATATTACCATGCCTGAGCCGAACTCCGGCAGCGGCGCTTTTACGTTTACCATACACACCGAAAAAGATATAACGCTGATTCCTGAGTGCAGGACAGAACCTCGCGTTACAAGAACCGAACCCCGCAACAATCCAGAACAGTACGCTTCCAGAGCGGCGGAAATAAACATTTTTTTTAACGGCTCACTCAATGACAGTACAGTAGGTTTTGCCGCCAGCGAAGGGGCAAACGGTATTTGGATTACGGCAACAAATCAGAGTACAGGAGCTGTTACAAACCTTAATAACACTCATTACAGTGCGCCGGAATATTCAGCAACGGGCGGTTTTTACAGAATTATAATTAACCCTACGAGTAATCTGCCCCCAGTAAACAGTTTGATAGAGGTTACTGTCAGGGGCATACAGAATATAAACAATGAGCCAATGAGCTTACCTTATACTTTTTCGTGGAAAACTCCTGAATCATCAGCGGCTAATATCATTTCATGGAGTGCATCATATAACGAAACGTTAAACACAATCAATATTTCATGGAATACTACAGGCGCCGACAGGGTTATAACATTTTACCGGGTTAACGGCGGGACGAATATTCCTCTTACAGACGGACCGGCAGCAATCGGCAGCGGTACTATCAGCAATGTGCCAAGGATTGATACCTCTGGCGTACGGGAAGGAAGGGCTGTCAGCGGCATAAATGAATATGTAATTGTGATGGAACTCTATTCCGACGGCATACGGCTGGTTTACAATGATTTTAAGATTTGGAATATTCCTGGTATGGTCGTAAACAATAACGATACAGTAACTGAAATCAGCACATCGGCCCAGCTTGATGCCATACCGAATAATACACTAAGGCAGTTTGTACTTGTAAATGACATCACAGTTAGTAATCATATTCCCATCAACAGTTTTCAAGGTAGGTTCTACGGCAATGGGCATACTATTACGATTAATAGTTTTAGTGTGGGGGTATTGGCTAACAGAGGTCTGTTTGGCAGTGTCAATGTCAACGCGCAAATACGCGATCTGCGCGTTGAATATGAAAATGTTTCCGTAAGTAGTAATAGCACTTTGAACTTCGGCGGGATAACAGGGAGTGCAATCGGCAATAGCATTATTCGTAATGTCATTGTTGGCAGAAATGGGAATAAGGTTACTGTTACAAACACAAATACGTCAAGTTTATCAACAAATGCCGGGATTATTACCGGAGTTATGGAGTCTACTGTCCTTATCGAAAACTGTTATGCAGGGCTGGAACTTGAAGTAAACGTACCTGCAAATGGGAACAGCTATATCCGCGCGGGCGGTATAACAGGGCGAATTGATCATGTACCGGTGGGAACATCAACAAGAGTTATGATAGACCGCGTTACCGTTGCGGGGACTGTAAACGCTTCATCTCTTAATGTTAGTAACTCAAACAATTCAATACACATTGGGGGCATTGTTGGAGATAGCTATGGGCGCGGCATCATACAAAACTCTGAAGTTTCGGGAACAATTATAATGGATTCCAGAAATACCTTAAACAATACTAATCTTAACTTCATCATGGGCGGTATAATTGGCAGAATGAGGGACGGGCATATTTTAAACTGTCATTTTACAGGGACAATTAATATCCCTAATACATATAGAGTAGCAAGACAAACCTATATAGGTGGTGTTGCAGGGACAGTAGGGTTTATCAATAATGGTGATACAGGCAACACACACATTCAAGCGGCTGTAACTGTGAAACAATCAACTGCCAGCGGAGATATTTCCTTTAGAAACTCCAACCAAAGTAAAATCGTACTTGGCGGCGTAGTCGGCGGCGCCTGGGGCAATGTGTCTTTAAATCATTGGATTACCTTTGAAGACTGCGAGTATTTAAGCGGAATTATATATGTACACGCAATAGGCGATTCAAATGTAGGCGGTTTTGCAGGCGATATTATCAACCTTGTCCATGTAATAAACTGTAGAAGCCGGGCGGAATTAATAAACGTTGATATGGAAGTAAGGACACATTCTCATGTAGGAGGTTTTGCAGGCATGTTTCGCGGACATATCCAAGGCTGTTACAGTCTTTCGCCTGTTAATATAACCAGCAGAAGTGGAGCTACTACCTCCGGCGACTTACGTGCCGGCGGGTTTTTAGGAATGACTGGTCACGAAAGTGGTGGAACATACCAGGCTCCTTCCGGCGGCTGGTCGGTAAACCGTTGTTATTCTACCGGCTCGGTTACTGTAAATTCTTCCAGAACTAACGGCAACTATCGAGCTGGAGGTTTTATAGGACTAACGGATGGACCGTATAACATAAGAGACTGTTATTCTACAGGTCATGTTTATTTAAACAGAAGTAATTTACCTACTGCTCATACTACGATTGGCGGGTTTATAGGATTTAATGCTATTTCAATAGGCCATTTTATTGAACGTTGTTTTTCTGCCGGTTCTGTTACTGCAAAAGTAAATTATCCTCCTACGGGAAATCAACATTATTTCGTGGGAGGTTTTATTGGAGAGTCTAATGATGGTACAGTAAGGAACAATGCAACGCTTGGATCATTTGTATATAAAGCAGGTAACAGTCCTGATGCAGGCAGAAACCATGCTCCGGCGCGGATACGGGCCGGAAACAATGATAATAATTTAACCAATAACTTTGCATCGGATTCCATGCGTCTTGAAACCAGCGCTTACAATGGTATGACTTTAACAACGCAAGCCCCTACAAATGGCCGTGATTTGAGAGACGGGTTTAATGTTCCCGCAATTTTATTTTATGGTCAGAATGTTTGGACTAATATTGCTGCCGGTTTTGGCTTGAGCTTTAACAGCACTAACTGGGACTTTACAGGTCTTGTTGATCGCGGTTATCCAATGCTCAGGAACGTGGGGGGCCAGAGGTAAACTGGGAATGAGGATGTTCAAAAAAATAGCAATTATCTTATTTGCTTACTGCTGTCTGCTCACCGCTGACTGTTTTGCTTTTGATTTTAACTTTCGTCCCAGAGCTTTTGTTTCAATTCCTTCGCCTTCAGGCAACATTAATGCTGCCGGGAATACGATGTATAATGTTGGCGGCGGCGGTGATATTGGTTTTGAAATTGACCTTTCTACTGTCTGGCCTAATCCGATTGGTTTAGGATATACAGCCGGTGTCGAGGGCGGTTTAATGATCAATCCGTTTAAAAATGATAATTCAACAAACGTGAATTTTTATTCTTTTGGCGGTTCTTTGGGTTTGTATTTTTTCCCCCTGTCAAGGCTCTTTACCCGTATAGACGGAGCTGTAGGTGTGTTTAGGTCGGCTAATGAGGTTACCGGAAACAGCGAACCGGGGTTGTTTTTGCGCGGCGGCGGTGAACTTGGTTTTCGTTTTACGCCTGGTTTTACCCTTGCGGCGAATACTGGCTGGAGACAATATAGAATAACAGATAATATTTTGAACTCGATCTGGTATGCCGGCTTGACAACGCAGGTTACTTTTCATACCGGCAGGGGGAAAAACGAAGGGGTAAGCGCCCTATTGGATCAGTTTGGGGCGGTGTATCCTGCTTTTATACAGCTTTACCATACTAATTCGCTTGGCTCTGTTGTTATACGCAATAACGAAAATGCAGAGATTAGGGATGTCCGTTTGAGTTTCCGGGCGGCTGCGTTTACATCTTCGGAGTTTCCATGCGGATCGGTTTCGATTATCCCGCGAGGGCGTACTGTCCAGCTTCCGCTCCTTGCGGATTTCTCCCCAGAGATTTTACGTTTTACAGATAACGGCCGTATTGTAGGCGACCTTGTAATCCGCTACCGGTTCCTGGGGCAGGAGCGGGAGGTTGTCAGGGCGGTTACTGTAGCGGTAAATAGCCGCAACATGGTTTCCGTCAGTAATGACGGCTCTGTAGAAGCGGCGGCATTGGCGGCATTTATCTCCCCTACATCACCGGAAGTTCTTGATTTTGCAAGATTTGTAGCTGGAATAGAACGGGCAAACCGGAGAATGGGCCACAATCAAAACTTTAATTATGCGCTATGGCTTGTTGAAAGTTTAAATCAGGCAGTAATTGGCAGGGAGCAGACAGTGGTTAATAGTGTTCAGTTTCCTTCCGAAACTTTGTTGTTCCGCTCCGGTACGAGTAAAGACATTGCTTTGTTGTTTGCCGCTTGTCTTGAAGCAGTGGGTATACGTTCTGCTTTTTTGCAAATCAGGGATGAACAATTAGAAATGAACGATGAGATCTTTGTAGCGGTTAATCTTAGGGTTAATCAAGCTGCGGCTGAAACCTTGTTTAATGGACTTAACCGTATATTGATAATCAATGACGAAGTTTGGCTGCCATTGTCTATGGATGTATTAAATGACGGTTTTATGGCTTGCTGGGCAGCGGGGGTTGCCGGAAAGGACAGAGCTTTTAACACCGGAGCCTCTATGGAGTTTGTAACTGTAGAAGAAGGCTGGGCAATTTTTCCGCCTGCACCCTTGCCGGAATTGGGAAGGAGTGTTATTCGCACTGACAATACCGCTTTAACAAACTCGGTGAATCGTGCTTTGCAATCGTATATTACGCAAGAGATAAATCCGGTTATCCAGAGAACATTAACCAATGCACAGGGTAATGCCGCTAGTCAAAACCGGCTGGGGATTTTGTATGCAAGAGCCGGCAGGATAAACGAAGCAAAAACAGCTTATGAACGTGCCGCCGGTTTGGGATCGGTTCCGGCAATGACCAACCGGGGCAACCTTGCCTTAATCGAAAGGGATTTTGCCGCAGCGGAAAGATGGTTCAGGCAGGCATTACAACGCGAGCCGCAAAATGCTGCCGCGCTTCGAGGCATAGACAGAATTGCAGGAAGTAGATAACAATAGGAATTAAAAATGAAAAAAATATTTGCTGTGATTTTCTTTATAGGCATTTCAAATTTGTTTGCCGAAAACGAATTTTCATTACGTATTGCTCCAACAATAGATGTACCGTTAAGCATTGCAGAATTTAATACAGGCGTGGGTGCGGCAGCTTTGCTTGATTGGGGTTTCTGGCAATTTGCAGATGACTTTAATTTTGGCTTTAGTATGGGCGGAACTTTTACGTCTCTGCCTTTTGAAACCGGCGATTCGCTTACATTGATGGGGGGAACGCTGGGAGCTTTCTTGCGCTGGCGGCCGCTTGACCGGTTGGCATTTCGTGCGGGTGTGAACGGCGGAGTTTATCAATATATAAGAGCAGGAAAAAGTGCGGCTAATCCGCAGTTTTCATCTGCATTTGGCGGCGAGTTTCTTTTGTCGCCTTCCTTTTCACTGTTTGCAGACGCTGGGTACACTTTCAGGGTTTTTAGCGGGAGTAAGTGGAATGCAGAGCCGTTAAATTCTTTAGGAATGTCTTTTGGGTTTCGCCTTAATTTGTCCGAAATAATGGGCGGCAAGGCAAGGGTGCGCCTTGATAAAACACAACAATTCCGGGTTTTTCCGGTTTCTTTTGCGTGGTACGAATTTAATCCCGTAGCTACAGTGAAGGTTACCAATGAGGAGCCTAACGCAATTACTGATGTAGCGCTTTCATTTTTCATGGACAGTTACATGAGCCAGCCCTGGATTTTTGCAGAACTTCCCCATCTTGGCGCCGGCGAAAGTGCCTATGTGCCGGTAACCGCTTTATTCAACGAAGCCATGATGAATTTAACCGAAACAGTAAACGCCCATGGCACAATCCAAATGCAGTACCGCAGTTTAGGCTCACGCAAAGATACCAACTTTGCGATTGACATGCCGGTATTCCACCGCAACACCCTTTCATGGGATGATGACCGCAGAGCAGCAGCTTTTGTTTCACCCTACGATTTTGCAGCCCGGTTTTTTGCCAGATATGTTGAAAGTGCAGTTAACAGAACACAGAGTCAAATGATAAATGTGCCGTCTAATGTTTTGAATGCTGCCGCTTTGTTTGAGGCCTTACGCTTGTATGGGATTAGCTATGTGGTTGTTCCGGCTACTTCTTTTGCAAGGGTTGCCGCCGATGAGTCAGTCCTGGATAACGTGAGTTTTCCGTATCAAGCTTTGTTTTATCGGGGCGGAGATTGTTCGTACCTTTCAATTTTGTTTTGCTCCATGTTAGAAGCCCTTGGTATCGAAAGCGCTTTTATTACGATACCGGGTCATATTTTTATTGCTTTTGAAGTTGGTGATGAAAACTGGTATGCGTTTAATGGAGATATTATCGAACTTGACGGCAAACGCTGGCTTCCTGTTGAGTTAACCATTCCCGGCGAAGGTTTTACAAGAGCATGGCGTGTCGGAGCTCGTCAGTGGAGAAATAGCCTTGCCAGAGGAGATGCGGCATTACTGCCTATTCGTGAAGCATGGGACTTGTACCCTTCTGTTACGGTTACGGCTTCCGGCGATCAGCTCCCCGAAATGCCGCAGCAAAGCGAGATTATCAGGGCGTTGGTAAACGAAACAAGTGTTTTCAGGTGGACTGATCAAATGGCCGCCGCAGCGGAAAGGGAACGTATCAGACGCAGAGGAGCAGATGCAGAGGCGTTAGCGCGTAACGAAGTAACAGCGGCGCAGATAACTACTATTTTGGAAGAACAAAATATAACGGATGTAAACATAGAGGCAAGCGCCACAGGGATAATGTTCAGGCTTTCGGACATTCAGTTTTTGGCAAACTCTGCAGAACTTGCCGGGAGTGAAGTATTAAAGCTTCAGGAAATAGCCAATATACTGATGACATTGCCTGATAGGAGGATAATTGTTGCAGGGCATACCGCTATGGCTGGTTCTGCAGCGGCACGGCGTATTACTTCTGAACAAAGAGCGCAGGCAGTAGCAGCCTTCCTTGTAGAACTTGGCGCAGTTGATGCAGCAAACATTACCGCTGTCGGGCATGGAGCAGATCGCCCTATTGCAGATAACTCCACACCTGAAGGTATGACGGCAAATAGACGTGTGGAAATTGTAATTTCAAATTGATTTACAAATCTTCTAAAACTGCGATAAGCAATTTCATAACCTTGGGCACTGTGTCCATATAAAGCGTTTCCTTAATGCTGTGTACATCGCTTAATTCCGGGCCGCAGGCAATCATGTCTATTTCGCCTAATTTTTGAGCAAAATGTCCGCATTCAAGACCTGCGTGAATTGCCACAGCTCTTGGTTTTTCTTTGGGTTTGAACAGTTCATCATATTTTAATAAAAACAAATCACGGAGGGGATTATCTGCTTTATACTTCCAGCCAGGCGAATCTGCTCCTTTTTTTATCTTTGCTCCATACTTACTAGCCAGCTCTTCCATTTGTTTTTCTATTTTGGTTTTTTTATCATCAACAGAGCTTCTTGTCATACAAACTAACACTACAGTTTCATTTGTTTCTTCGATAATTCCAAGATTACTGCTTGTTTCAACAAGGGGGGGATCGTTATTTACTTTTTCAATGTTATCGTCAACCCATGCGATAACGCCATTAGGCAGTTCGCAGACTAAAGACAGTAAATTTCTTAAAGTATTGGTTTTGTATGGCATTTTTTCATGGTTTTTAGAGAATTCCGCTTTTATTTCAAGACCAGGATCAATAAAAGCAAATTTATTCTTTAATTCATTTGTAATTGACTTTAACTGTGAATTAAAAAGTTCCTTCTGTTGTGATGAAACCGCAATTATTGCAGAAGCCTGCGCCGGAATGGCGTTAGATGCGACTCCGCAATTATTGAACGAAAAAAGAGACAGGTTTATTTCTGCATTTATTAATTTTTGTAAAACATCGCATAACAAAATATTGGCGTTTGCCCGTCCTTCATGAATGCAAATTCCTGAGTGACCTCCCTTAAGCCCTGAAACAGAAAGAGTATAACAAGAAACATCCGTTGGCGCTGATAAATCCCTTTTTATGGGCAGATTAACATCTAACCTAAGGCTGCCTGCACAGCTTACACTGTATATGCCGTCACGTTCATCGTCAACGTTTATGAGTTTGGCTTTTGTCCAATCAAGAGCTGGCGCAATTCCGGTGATATCTTCTTTGGTTATTGCATCCGCTCCGCCCATACCGTCTTCTTCTTCTACGGTAAAGATGGCGGCTATTGGAGGATGCTCAATATCTTTATCATCCAGAATTGCGCATATTGCCGCAACTCCGATCCCGTCATCGGCTCCCAATGTTGTGATAATACCAGGATATTTTACGCTTCTGCCTTTCATTTTGTTTTTTTCTTTATCCTCGAAATACGGCTGTACACCTTCTGAAAAGACATCCTCTGCATCTTTATCGGAACTGGACACACAGACCATATCCATGTGCGCCTGCAGGATAACGGGAAAATTTGCTTCCTTGTATTTACCGGTACCATCTTTGTAAATTATTACATTCTTAAATTTTTCACCCTGCCAAAATTTTAAATTACGGGATTTGGCAAAACCAGCAAGTTTTTCGCTTATTAAATCTTCGCATAATGTTTTACGGTATGTTTCACACAAGAATCCGGTAAAGTATTCCATCATCTTTTTTGTTAATTCTTCTGTCTTTTTATTGATTTCATTTTGCATAATAGCCTCCTTTAATCACGGTCATACAGGATGTGTCTATTTTACTTACGATACCACTACTTTGAAAGTAATGTCAATATTTTTAGGGATAGCAGTAAATAAACGCATTCCTTTTTTTCCCAATCCTCTTAACCACTTTCATTTTGGTAAGCACATACAAGGCCTTCCTGGCAATCAAGGTGTTGATACCCGCATGTTTTGCAAGGGAAGAAACCGTAAACTCCTCACCTTTTTTAAAAGGAATAAAACGTTGGAAGTCGGACTTTTTTTTAAACAAAATACTTTCATGCCAGGCGGACAATTCCTTGTTGACAATACTGGTTTCCTTGCGCCTCCTGCCGCTTCTGCCTTTTTTAAGACGTTTTTCGGTAATATCGGCCAATACAATTTCGATAACAACATTTTTAGTTAACGGTAATTCTGGGGCATAAAGAAGAGCATCAAAAACACTCCAAATCGAACCTTTTTTGGGACTTTTCCGTCTATGAACAAAAGTCCCATCTAGTTCATACACTTCAATTATCTTAGTAACAGCAATAGGATGAACAATTCGCACCTTACCAAGTGTAGAAAACTCTTTTATCTTTTTTACAAGAGGACCAAAACTCCCAGTTTGTACCTCAATCAATTCACCACTTTCACTAATCCCATCCGCAATAAAATCCCCAACAACCTCCTCAGTTCTCCCACCTGTTCCCACGTAACGAAACTTAAGAGATCTATGCAAAGCGCTTTCATTTCTGGTGCCAATATAATTGTTCATCCTCTAACCCGTTATACATACGACAACAACTCATCAGCGCTGAGCTGCTCCAAAACATGATACGTACAACTAGCCCCCTTTTTTTCTTCGGTCCTGATTCCATTAACCCTAAAAACAATCATTTTATTAGTCGGCAAAGGTAAATCTAGGACATTACCATTCATATCCACCAATACATTAAAAGGCAGCCGTCTATCTATTTCCTGAATGTCGCCTTCAGGGAATACTAAAAAAAATTCTGTTAAATACATGAAGAAATCATAGCGTATACATCAAATCAGTGCAATTACCGGTATTTTCTGCAAAACACTACATGGGTGTGTAGGAATATTGTTAAATATTTTCAAATTTTAACATAATTTTTGATAATTTTTATTGACATAAGAAGAAATACCTGCAAAAATAAATAAAACCCGTAATAGATGGGTGAAAGTGGGGAATTGTGGGTATGAAATTATCCGGTGAATTTATTGTAATACTTGATGAAAAAAACAGGATCACTCTGCCTGCGCAAATAAGGAAGGAATTGGATACCAGTTCAATGATTCTTACTAAAGGCGAAGATAATTGTTTGTGGCTGTATACTTCTGCCAAGTGGGAAGAATTAGTCAGCAACCCGCTTAAAGAATATACTGATCCTTTTTCCAAAATTGACCGGCGTTTAATGAGGAAATTTGTAGGCCCGTCACAAACAGTAGAGATTGACAAAGCGGGCAGAATTCTTATTCCTGATAGTTTGTTTGAATATGCAAAGTTAACCAAGGATTGTATTGTTTTAGGTCAGCTTGAATATATAGAAGTTTGGGAGAAAAAACGTTACTACGAGTACTGTAACGAAGATAATGAAGGTAATGCAAATGATTTTGATGCAGCATCCGAAGAATTAAGCCGGAGAATAAAACGAAAAAAGGGAATTACTGATTAATATGGATTTTGTTCACACTCCGGTAATGTCAAAAGAGATTTTAACTTTTCTCGCTCCAAAGAATAAAGCTTCTCTTTTTGTCGATGCCAATACCGGAGAGGCCGGACATAGCCAGGCTTTTCTTGCTGAATTTGAGGATTTAAAACTTGTGTGTATAGATGTTGATAAAGATATTCTTGAAATTGCGAAAAAACGATTGGCGCCTTATTCAGATCGTATTTATTTTTATAATGGATGGTCTTATGACTTTTTCACAAATTATCCAAATGAACTAAAAAGACCTGACATGATTCTTTTTGATTTAGGTATCAGTTCATATCATTATAAAAAAAGCGCAAAAGGTTTTAGTTTTGATAAAGATGAAAACTTGGATATGCGTCTTTGTTCCAACGACAATTTAACAGCGGCGGACATTATTGCGCGTTTTGGAGAAAAGGAACTGGCAGATCTTTTTTATAATAATTCCGGAGAAAAACATTCCCGCCGTATTGCATCATTTATTGTAAGCGAAAGACAAAAGGCTGCAATTACTACGACTTCGGCTTTAAACGAAATAATTTATAGAGCTGTGCCTGCTGGCCGGCATGGTAACAAAAAAGGTTTTAATATACATCCCGCAACAAGGGTTTACCAATCCCTGCGTATTGCGGTAAACGAAGAACTTTCCAGGCTCACGTGTTTCCTTGAGGCGGCGTTAAGGGTACTCGAACCGGGGGGACGGTTCGCAGTCCTTTCTTACCATTCTGGCGAAGATAGAATCGTAAAAAGGTTCATCCAGGCCAAAAACAAAAATTGTACCTGCCCAAAAAATGCGCCGGTATGTAACTGCAAAAGACGCAGTCAGGTTAATGTATTGACAAAAAAGGGTATTACTCCAACAAAAGAGGAGATAACCCGCAATCTTCCGTCAAGAAGCGCCAGATTGCGTGTGATCGAAAAGGTGTTAGACGACGAAGAGGTAAAAAATGATTAAAAAGTATATTTTGCTTTATTTTTTTGTTTTTTCTATACCGCTTTTAATGGGGCTTTTGGTCTGGCAGTCTCACAGGTACACAAGTCTAAGCAATGATTTAATACGCATGGAACGAGCGCAAACAGAATGGATAGAAAGCAACAAAAGGCTGATAGCCATAATTTCTGAATACTCTTCCGCACAAAGAATAGATTATATTGCAAGAAATCAACTTGATTTGCGAAAGATACCACCTGAGTATTTTAGACAGGTAAGAATAATGGGGGGGAAGGAGCATGAATACTAACCTTTTAGGTTTTAGTGAATTATCTGAATTTTTAAACGCCCGCCATATCTCTTTTTCTTGCGAAAGCGGTTTTTCTTCGGTAGCAATTGATTCACGTAACGTAAAAGAAGGCTCTCTCTTTTATGCTCTTTTAGGCACATCATGCGATGGTCATGGTTTTGTTATTGATGCATTTAAGGCCGGAGCTGCAGGAGCAGTTGTAGAATCTTCTAGAATTGAAAGTTTTGATTTATTGAATGTGGTACAAAAATACAAAAAACAATTAATTGTTGTGGATAACCATTTAAAAGGTTTACAGGATTCTGCGCTGTGTTATATTAAAAAGTTTAATAAATTAAAAAAAATTGGGATAACGGGCTCTTCTGGCAAGAGTACGACAAAAGAAATTGCAGGCGCTATAATTTCCTGCGAAAAAAACACGGTTATAAATAAAGGTAATCTGAATTCAGATACCGGGCTTCCGCTTTCTGTTTTTGAAATTAGAGATGAACATGAAGTTGGTATTTTTGAACTTGGCATGAATAGGCCGGGAGAAATTTCCGAAATCGCATATATTCTTAAACCAAACATTGCTCTTGTTACAAATATAGGGAATGCCCATATCGAATTCTTCGGTACAAGAGAAAATATCTTTAAAGAAAAAAAATGTGTTTTTAAATATTTAACAAACAATGATACTGCATTAATTCCCCAAGATGATGAGTATGCAGAAAAACTGGCGCAAAGCGTTACGGGAAATGTTAAATACTATGGGGCGCAGTGTTTTAAGGAACTAGAAGGAATCCGCTCTCTTGGCCTTGATGGGACAGAAATTATCTGGGCAGGAGAAAAAATCCATTTTGCTCTTGCAGGAAAACATTCGCTTGATGATGCAATGGCTGCAATTGCAATTGCAAAAGAAATACCGGTAAGTAATAGAGCAATAAAGCAGGGCCTTGAATCCGTAAAACCGCTTTTTGGCAGGCTTGAAATACTTAAAGGACGCACTACAGTTATTCAGGATTGTTACAATGCAAATCCACAATCAACTTCCAGAAGCATTGAATTCTGCAACTCTGTTGACTGGCCTGCAAGAAAAATATATGTAATAGCCGATATGCTTGAATTGGGAAATAGCTCAAAAGAAGAACATGTTAAAATAGGGTGTCTTTTGGCGGAATCAAAAACAGATGGAATATTTCTTTTTGGAAGCGAAATTGAAGCAGCTGCAGAAAACTTGCAGAATAACAACAAACAGTTTTTTCATACAAATGATATGGAAACGCTTTCTGCGGCGTTAAAACGTTTTGTGCAGCCAGGCGACCTGGTATTGTTAAAAGGGTCGCGCTCATGCGAACTTGAACGATTAACGCCAATGTTAACAGGAGACAGTGATGTTTAATTATTTTTCTGAGTTTTTATACGGTATTTTTTCTCCATTTCGTCTGGTATCCTTTCTGACATTCCGCAGCGCTTTTGCAGCTCTTACTACATTGTTAATTTGTGTTGTTTTTGGCGGCAGGATAATTGCATTCCTGAGAAAACTAAAGGTTGGACAAACTATACGGGAAGATGGGCCGCAAACACATTTAATAAAAACCGGGACTCCAACTATGGGTGGGGTATTTATTATCTTATCTGTTGTAATTTCCATGTTATTGTGGGGAGATTTGCAAAACAAACTAATTTGGATAACGATGGGAGCCTTTTTAGCATTTGGTGCAATTGGCTTTATTGATGATTATCTTAAATTAAAACGTCATAACTCGGCAGGTTTGCCGGCATGGGCCAAATTTGTTATGCAAATTATTGCGGCAATTATAATTGTCTTTATTATTTATTTTACAGGAGATCAAAATACAACCGCTCTTTATATTCCGTTTTTTAAAGAACCGGTTTTGGATATGGGTTGGATATGGATTCCATTCGCAATCCTTTTGATCGTAGGTGAGTCTAACGCTGTTAATATTACTGATGGTTTAGACGGCCTTCTTGCAGGGCTTTTAATCCTTGTTTTTTTAACATTGGCAATTCTTACATATATTACAGGGCGTTTTGACTATTCAACATATTTAGGTATTCCGCATATTCCCGAAGCCGGTGAGCTTACTGTATTTTGTCTGGCTGCCGCCGGAGCCTGTGTAGGATTTCTGTGGTTTAACGCACATCCAGCAGATGTATTTATGGGGGATACTGGCAGTTTATCATTAGGCGGTGTAATAGCAGTTATCTCGCTTGTAACCAAAAAAGAATTGCTGATCTTTGTGATTGGCGGGGTTTTTGTATTGGAAATTGCTTCTGTTATCATTCAGGTTGTTTCTTTTAAGCTGCGTAAAAAAAGAGTTTTTAAAATGGCCCCGCTTCACCATCATTATGAACTTATAGGCTGGCCGGAAACAAAAACAGTTATAAGGTTCTGGATACTCGGCGGGCTGTTTGCCCTGATTGCACTTTCTACTTTAAGGATTCAATAAGGATAATTTGATGTACCATTTTGATGTTGAAAAAACACAGAACAAAAAAACAATACATCTCTTTTATTTAAGTATAATTTTATTATTGGGAACAGGTCTTGTAACTTTATATTCAGCATCATATTCGTTTTCTGTACGATTATTCAATAATGGCAATCATTTAATAAATAGACAGTTGATATTTGCTGCAATAGGAATAATAATGTTTTTCTTCTTTTCAAATATAAAACTGGAAGTATTAAGAAAATACTCATTATTAATTGTTTGTATTGCGGCATTCCTGTGCGGATTAACGTTTATTCCAGGTATTGGCGTTGAACGTTATGGCGCATCACGCTGGATAGAAATTTCCTCAATGACGTATCAGCCGTCGGAGTTTGTTAAGTTTGCGCTTCCGTTGTATTTGGCTCATATGCTGGATAAAAAACGCCTTAACCATGACAGTTTCCTAACCAGTGTTCTGCCGCCTGTTATTGTCACAAGTATTTTCTTTGGTATTATTAATTTTCAAAATAATTTTTCTACGGCAGTTTTTATTGCATTTAATGCAATAATAATATTTTATCTTGCAGGAATGCGTTTGCGTTATTTTTCTTCGGCTATTGCAATGATTGTTCCCATATCTGCGCTTTTGGTTTTTACAAAAGAACACAGAGTAAGAAGACTGGTTAGCTTTTTAAGACCTCAATGGGAACCTCAAGGGGCTGGTTTTCAGGTAATGGCAAGCCGCGAAACAATTGTTTCAAGCGGTTTTTGGGGTTTGGGCATAGGAGAAGGAACGCGTAAAGTAGCAAGTGTTCCCGAAATCCATTCAGATTTTATTTTTACCTCATACATCGAAGAAACAGGCTTTCTGGGAATAATTTTGTTTTTTATCCTTTTTACAGTTTTTGCATTCTTTGGATACAGAACTGCATGGAAAAGTGATACGCTTTTTAAAAAACTGCTTGCTGCGGGATTAACAACCATAATTATTACGCAGGTGCTTCTTAATGTAGGTGTAGTTTCCGGCGCTCTTCCGGCTACGGGAATACCGCTTCCGTTTTTTTCTGCGGGAGGCTCTTCCCTTATTACCACCTTAATCTGTGCAGGGCTGATAATAAATGTTGCAAAGAGTAACCTTAAAACATCCAAAGGCAGTTGGGAGACTGATAGGGAGATTAATGATGAGTAATTATTATTCACAAGCGGGATATGACGCATATCAGGAAATTGCAGCAAATAAATCTGCAAGAAGAATTGAAAAAGGTCTTAAAAAATTTTTAATTATTGCTGTTATAGTTTTAATTGCGCAGGTTATTTGGCTTTTTGGCATTAGTCCTTTTATTCCTTTTTCTACAATCGAAGTTCATGGATTTGACGGACTTAGCCGCACAGAAATTCTCTCTCTTTCTGGTATAAGTGACACTTCTTCTTTTATGTCTACAAATATTAATGAAATACAAAAGATGCTTGCCGCTCAGCCTTTGGTAGAATCGGCAATTGTAACAAAACGTTTTCCAGATAAATTGTCAATTTTTCTTATTCCCAGACAGGCAGCCGCAGTAACGCTTGCAAATATAGGTTCAAGACAACTGCCTTTATTAATTGACAGAAACGGCGTGTTTTTTAAAATAGGGCAAGGCGAAGATGTTATGATAGCGGGTATTTCACTTCCGGTTATTTCGGGGATCGAAAACCCGGCATTAAATAGACGTTTGCCTGATGCGCTTGTTCCGCTCATGGTAAATTTGGAAAAAATCGCATCCGACTCTCCAGAATTGTTATCTGCAATTTCGGAAATAAAAATTGAACGTAAGACATGGGAAGGTTTTGAACTGGTGCTTTTTCCGGTTCACAGTTCTATCAGGGTAAGGGTAGAAAATAATTTAACAGAAGATCTTCTAAGGTATATGCTGGTGATATTAAATGTGTTTGAAGCAGACAGCCAAAAACCTAAAGAAATAGATTTTAGATCGGGTATGGGATCATACACCATAAGAGGGTAATTATTGTGAGTAACAGAATTATTACGTCATTGGATATTGGCTCAACATTTGTTCGCGTCATTGTCTGCGAAGTAGATATAGACGGATGTTTAAAAATAATCGGCAGCGCAGAAAGGCCGTCCACAGGGCTTAGAAGAGGCGTTGTTGTAAATATCGAAGCTACTGTCCGGGCCATAAACTCAGTTGTAGAAGACGCTGAAATGATGAGCGGCCTTGATATTACAGATTGCTGGATTGGAATAGGAGGCAGCCATGTAACGGGGCTGAATTCACGCGGCGTAGTGGGTATTTCTGGTAAAAAGAAAAATACCAGAGACAGGGAGATTGGAGAAGAAGATATTGAACGTGTAATTGATGCTGCAAAAGCTATTGTGATACCAACCGATAAACAGATACTCGAAGTTATTCCGCAGCAGTTTAAGGTAGACGATCAAAAGGGCATTAAAAATCCATTAGATATGATTGGTGTACGGCTTGAATCCGATGTTCATATAATTACATGTACTGTAACGGGCGCGCAGAATTTAATTAAATGCGTAAATCGTGCAGGTTTAAGAGTTAATGAACTTATTCTTCAGACGCTCGCAGCGGGAAGCGCTGTTCTTACACCAGAAGAAATGGAACTGGGGGTTGTGTTAATCGACATAGGAGGAGGGACAACCGATATTCTTGTATATGTCGATGGTACTCCATATTCTACATATACGATACCTGCCGGCGGAACTCAGGTTACAAGTGATATTTCCATTTTAAAAAATATTTCTATAGAAAATGCCGAGAAAATTAAAATTGATAACGGCTGTTGCTGGGAAACAATGATGGATGTTAATGAATCGGTTGTTATTCCAGGTGTTGGAGGAAGACCTCCGATAACCATTCCACGTTCTCAGATATTGACAATTGTTAAACCAAGAATGGAAGAAATATTTAACATGGTTAGTTATCATATTGATACGCTCAATCTTCCCCGTACTCTTGGCGGAGGAGTTGTAATAACAGGCGGCACAGCACAGTTGGCAGGAATTGTTGAGCTTGCAAATCATATTTTAAAATTACCGGCAAGATTGGGAAGTCCATTAAAAAAACCGGAAGTTTCCGGGTTTGTAGAGGAATACAGAACTCCTTCTTATGCTACTGTAATTGGACTTGCGCTTGAAGGAGAAAGGAGATTAGGATCAGATACAAATGAACACGGCTCTGATTCGCAGCATAAAGAAAAAACCGGCTTTTTTAAAAGGATTAAAAATTTATTTAAGGAATTTACTTGATAGATTGCTTTAGCAAATATCATTTAAATATATATTTGGAGGAGGGGAAAAATGAATGTTTTAGCGGTTCGTGAACTTTCGGATTTTTCGAAAGTACAACCACAAGTTTTGCAATTTAAGCCGCAGGAAGTGTCTTTAAAGACGCCACTGAGAGCTGTTGCAGTTAATGAAAAGGAGAATTTCATTGAACAGTATTCGAAAAATCGTAACTCGAAGTATAATTTCTCTAATGGAGCTGTTCCGGCTGTAATAAAAGTTGTATCAGCAGGCGGGGGTGGAGCTAATGCAGTAAACCGCATGATCAGTTCTGGAATGCCTGGAGTTGAGTTTATAGCTGTGAATACTGATATTCAGGATCTTTATATTAAAAGTTTAGCTGAAACAAAAGTACAAATCGGTGAAAAAATTACAGGCGGCTGGGGCGCTGGCAGTAATCCAGAAGTAGGAGAGAAAGCCGCTATCGAAGACAGGGAAGCTATTTCGGAAGTGCTTAAAGGCGCTGATATGGTTTTTATAACTGCCGGAATGGGCGGCGGCACCGGAACAGGTTCTGCTCCTGTTATTGCAAAAATCGCAATGGAGCAAAATGCCCTTACTGTTGCTGTGGTTACTACTCCGTTTGATTTTGAAGCGGAATTTAAAATGAAGCAGGCCAAAGAAGGAATAGCAAAGTTAAAAGAAGTTGTTGATACCATAATAATTATTCCAAACCAGCATCTGTTCAAAGTAATTGATAATAAAACTCCGTATGACAAGGCATATCATAAAGCAGATGAAGTTCTGTGCCGCGCTGTGCAGGGTATTTCTGAGTGTATTACCAAAACAGGTTTTTTAAATACCGATTTTGCTGATGTTAAAACCATTATGAAAGGCAGAGGGGATGCATTAATGGGGATAGGTCTTGGGTCAGGAGAAGACCGGGCAATGGATGCTGTAAAAGAAGCGATCGATAATCCGCTGCTTGAAGATTCCAGCATAGACGGAGCAAAAGGGGTTTTAATAAATATTACAGGACCAGAAGATATGACTCTTGTAGAAATAAATAATATTATAAAATCCATTAAAGATAAATGTGATCCGGAAGTTAATCTGATTCATGGTGTTAGAAAAGATCCAGAGTTTAATAACTGTATTCAGGTAACGGTAATTGCCACTGGTTTTAAAAGCGATAAATTGCTGCAGCTCCCCCCAGTAACAGATAGATCTTTGGATGGGGAATATATCGACTTAAATGAATATGTAATGAACTTAGAAAGAAAGAAAAAAGTTGATCCTTTTCCATTTTTGCCGCAAAGGGGAGAATACCGGGACGATTTGGATATTCCGCCGGTGATAAGAAAATACAACTTAAAGACAGAAGATATTCCAGTTATGGAATTGGCTGCTACTGTTTAAATGGAGATAAACATTTGAAAAATAATGAAACGGCGCTGTTAAAAAGATACTGTTCCCGGCTTGTTGCAATTGAAAGGCGCTCTGTGTTAACAAAAGAATGTTATCGTTTTGAAATTGACCGTTTCTTAATTTTTCTTAAAGAGAAAAACATTCCTCTGTCCAAAACCAATATAACTGTTCTTGGTGATTATCTTGTTAAACGAAGCAATATCGATAATTGTGACTCCCGTACTATTGCAAAAATTATTTCAGCATTAAGATCGTTTTTTAGATTTGCAATGGATGAAAAACTCGTTGACTATAATCCTGCTTTGGTTCTTGACACTCCAAAACGTAAATCATATCTTCCCGATGTACTGGATAAAGATACTATTGAAAAACTTTTGGATTTGATAGATACAAAAACAAGTTTGGGGTGTCGTGACAGGTGTTTATTCGAGCTTATCTATTCGGCAGGATTGCGTGTTTCAGAAGCGGTTAAATTGAATCTTACGGATATCGATTTAAAATCCGGGATTGCTGTAGTCAAAGGAAAAGGAGACAAAGAACGAATTACGCTGTTTGGCAGGGAAGCAGCTTTACAATTAAGGTTATATCTTGATTTTGGGCGTCCTCAATTGTCGGGAAGCGTAAATAAGAGCCCTGCGCTTTTTATCGGCAGAAGCGGGAAGCGGTTATCAAGAAAGGGAATCTGGAAAAATTATGCCAAATACGCCTGTGCTGCCGGTGTTTCTTCGCATCTTCACACATTACGGCATAGTTTTGCGACATCTCTTTTATCAGGAGGGGCTGATTTAAGAACCGTTCAGGAATTATTGGGACACGCCGATCTTTCTACAACACAAATTTATACGCATGTAGAAAGGCGCGCGCTAAAGGAAAGCCATCGTCGTTTTTTGCCAAGGCTTAAAGAGGTATAAAATGAAAAGTAAAAGTAAAAGTACAATTAAAAAAATAAAGGATTTTTTTGTTGCAATTATAATTCTATTCTTGGTTGGTATGCTGATATATTATTTATATAATCGTACAGCTTCAAGAAGCAGCAGGGAATTAACCAGACAAATGGCCGAAATAAGTCCGCGCGGAGGTCCGCCAGAAACAATCGAAGGTTTAAGGCAGGCAATTGTGTTATATGAAGAACAGATTGAACGCCATGTAAGAGAAGCTGCACAAACTGGAGTGTACTGGAAAATTTTAGGCACAAGACTTGCAGACAGGAATATGCACAATCATGCGCTGGAGGCCTTTGAAAAGGCAATTTATTATAATACAAATGATGCTTCCCTTTACTATATGGCCGGTATTTCCGCAGGGTATGTGGCAAAATCCATAGTTGATTCTTCTGTTAGCGCAGAAATGGAAAGGGATCGCCTTTTCCAGTATGCCGAAAATTCCCATTTACGCGCTTTGGAACTGGATAATACCTATACTCAGCCTATGTACGCACTGGGTGTATTGTATGCTTTTGAACTTGATAACCCGGATGATGCCATAGATCAACTGGAGCGTTATATGCAAATACGTCCTTCTGATATTCATCCGTTGTTTGTTCTTGCAAGAGCATATTTTATGAAAGAAAATTTGCTAAAAACAATTGAACTTTATGACACAATAATAGACCGCACAAGGGATCAGAATGTAAGACGGGAAGCTCAGGAGTTAAGAGACATGGTTCAGGGGATTAGATATGAATAAATTGCCGTTTACAGAACGTGGTTTACTGGATTTGGTTATTTCCCTTTTACCCGATATTAAACTTACAGAAAAAATAACATTACTGAATAAATTTGAAAGTCTTGACCATTTGTTTGTACAATCCAAAAGAGATATCGAAATAATTTTAAACCGTCAATTAATAAGATTTTGGGATATAACAGAAATACGGGATAGAGCAGACCGTATTGACACAATTTGCAGAATGAGGTTTATTAATTGGGTATCGTGGAATGATGTTTTATATCCTCCGCTGTTGCGGGAGATATTCGATCCGCCTTCTGTTATTTTTTACAGGGGAAAACTTCCAAATCCAGAAAAATCACTTTTGGGAATTGTTGGAACCAGAAATCCAAGTCCCGAAGCGGCGGAGCAAGTCTATAAAATTGCAGGAAACCTTTCCAGATTGGGCTTTTCGGTTGTTTCCGGGCTTGCACTTGGAATTGATGCAATGGCGCATAGAGGAAACCTTGTAGGAAGCGCTCCGGCTTATGCAGTATTAGGATCGGGAATTGACGAAGTTTATCCTTCGTCGAACAAACCTTTGGCAAAACGGATACTGGATTCGGATGGTGCAATAATTTCCGAGTATCCTCCGGGTGTAAAACCGGCTAAATGGACTTTTCCGGCCAGGAACAGGATAATTGCCGGGCTTTCCCGCAGTGTGGTAATTTCTGAGGCGCCTTTTAAATCCGGTGCTTTAATTACAGCAGCTTTTGCGCTTGAACAGGGAAGAGATTTGTGGGTAACATCCGAAGGATTGAGTGATTCTTCAAAAGCATCCAGGTTTGACAAACGTGGTACCGAAAAACTGGTAAGTGATGGAGCGGAAATAATTTATTCTGCGTCCGATGTTTTGGAAAAATGGAATATAACAAAAGAAAAAACGTGGGCAGACTCACCGCTGTGCCACAGGGAATTAATCTCTTCCATGGCGGATTTTCTAAAAATTGATATTTAAGGACATGGTATGACAACAGAAAGTACAGAAAAAAAGGGAAAGAAAAAATTGAGCAAAAAAAGCAAACAGGAAAAACAAATTCTTGTAATTGTTGAATCTCCCGGAAAAGTAAAAACCATAGAAAAATATCTGGGAAACTCCTACAATGTTAAAGCTTCGATGGGTCATCTGATAGACCTTCCAAAATCAAGAACCGCAATAGATGTGGAGCATGACTTTGAACCTGAATATATAACAGTGCGCGGCCGTGCAAAGATACTAAAGGAATTGCAAAGCTGTGCAAAAAAATCCGGCAAGGTTTTACTTGCCTGTGATAATGACCGCGAAGGCGAAGCAATTGCCTGGCATTTACGCAATGCCATTAATACCAAAACAAAAGATGTTCCAATAGAGCGTATTAGTTTTAACGAGATAACTCCGCAGGCTGTAAATGATGCAGTTTTAAGCCCTAGAAATATTGATGAAACAAAAGTTGCGGCGCAAAAAGCCCGCAGGGTTTTAGACAGGCTTGTTGGATACCATCTTTCTCCGTTATTGTGGAAAAAAGTAAAAAATGGTCTTTCCGCAGGCCGTGTACAGTCTGTTGCATTGCGCCTAATTTGTGAACGGGAAAAAGAAGTAGAAAGTTTTATACCAGATGAATACTGGACGCTTGAAGCAGACTTTCAAACTGGAAAAACAACATGTTCTTCACAGCTTGTACTTTGGAATAACAGTAAACCAGAATTAAAAAAAGAAGCCGATGTTAAGGCATTAATCGAAAAAATTCAAGATAAAGAATGTAAGGTTTCAGATATTCGTGAAACAGAAAAAGTAATCCGTCCCAAGCCGCCTTTTACAACTTCGCAATTACAGCAAACTGCAGCAAATCGTCTTGGTTTCACATCACGCAAGACAATGCAGGTTGCGCAGCAACTCTATGAAGGTGTAAATATCGGCTCTTCAATGGTGGGTCTTATAACCTATATGCGTACAGACAGTGTCCGTATTTCAAATACCGCACTGGAAGAAGTACGTTATTGGCTGAGTAAAAACTATCCTAATGAATTACCGGAAAAACCTGTAGAGTATACTGTTGGTAAAAAAGCTCAAGATGCTCATGAAGCCATAAGACCTACATACACTGAGTATTCCCCCGATTCTATAAAAGAATATCTTTCAAAAGATCAACTTCGTCTTTATTCAATTATTTGGGAACGTTTTGTTTCAAGTCAGATGAACAATGCAAAAAGTAAAACTGTCAGTGTAGATGTCAAGATAGCTGCAGGCGAAGACGAAGCTGTTTTTAGAATCAGCGGAACTAAACTTATAGAGAAAGGTTTTTATAAAGTAATAAAACTTCTTTCTTCCAAAGACGAAAATAAAGGTTATTATCCTTCATTTAAAATTGGTGATGTATTAATTGCAGAAAAATTCAGGAGCGAACAGCATTTTACACAGGGTCCGGCACGTTTCACAGACGCTTCCATTGTACGCACTCTGGAAGAAAAGGGAATTGGCAGGCCGTCAACTTATGCTTCCATTATTTCTGTTTTGTTGGACCGGTATTATGTTACACGTTCAAATAAACAGCTGGTTCCTACTGTTTTGGGTAAGTTAATAAGCGAAGTTCTTGTTGAACATTTTGAACTTTATGTAGATGTTGATTTTACTGCATCGATGGAAAATAAACTGGATGAAGTAGAAGAAAATAAAATTAGCTGGCCGGAAATGATCAGGGAATTCTGGTTTCCATTTAAGGCAATGGTAGATGAGGTTGCAAAATCAACTGAATCTTACAAGGGCACGTTGGATGAAATGACTGAACATGTCTGCGAAAAATGCGGAAAACCATTGATGAAAAAATTGGGGCGTTTTGGTTTTTTTCTGGCATGCAGCGGTTTTCCGGAATGCCGTACTACCAAATCAATACCGCTTGCAAAATGCCCTAAATGTCAGGGTGATGTAGTTGCAAGAAAAACAAAAGGCAGAAGCAAGGAATTTTATGGTTGTGTAAAATATCCAGAATGTGATTTTATATGCCACTTTAAACCATTAAACCAGGATTGTCCAAAATGCGGATATTTCCTGGTAGAAAAATACGACAAAAAAAATGGCGCCCAAAAATTGTGCATAAATTCAGATTGTGATTATCTTCATATTACACAGGAGGAATCAGTTGACTCTTGATAATCCCGGATTAAATCTGATACAGGAATATCTCTCGTATATTAAAGCTGTTAAGGGCTGTAGTGATAGGACTATAGAAGCCTACCAAAACGACCTTTGCCGTTTTGCAAACTATTGTGCCAATCATGGAATCTATATGGAAAATGCAGTTCCTTACGAGGTACAGAGTTTTATTGCAGATTTATCGGCGGAAAATATGGCGGCTGTAAGCGTTAATAGATGTCTTTCTTCGATAAGAGGGTTTTACCGCTGGATGGTTCTCTTTAACAAACGCGAAGATAACCCCTGTTGTTCATTACGCAATGTTAAAACGCCTGTAAAGCTTCCTTTGGTTTTATGGGAAAAAGAAATGGCGGAATTTGCTTCGCTTCCGCAAACTTCTGGTATTCTCTGGCCGCAAAGGGATAAAGCCCTGATTTTAACAATGTATTCGGCTGGTTTGCGAATTTCAGAAGCTGCATCGCTTGGTTTGGCAAATATTTCGGAAAGTTTAGACGAAGCCAAAATAACCGGAAAGGGAGGAAAACAACGTTATGTGTTTTTTTCTGAAGAAACAAAAGAAGCATTAACCGAATATCTTCCGTATCGGGCACAACGGCTTAGAACAATGGGAATCAAGCTTTCAAGTCTTTTTATTAACAAAAAAGGACGTGCGCTTTCGGTTTCTGGAATTAGATGGATAATACAAAGTTATGCAAGGCTTTGTGGGACAGGGAAACATATACATCCTCATATTTTACGTCATAGTTTTGCAACTCATATGGTAAATTCAGGCTGCGATGTCCGGCTGGTTCAGGAAATGCTTGGACATTCAAGCCTTTCCACTACTCAGCGTTATACGCATATAAATATAGAAAACCTGAAAAGGGTTTATGCGGCGAGTCACCCGCATGCGAAATAATTGGGAGTTTTGTATGAAAGACAGAGAACAGATTCATTCTACTACTGTAATTGCGGTTAGGAAGGATGGGAAGGTTGCCATGGCAGGAGACGGTCAGGTGACCATGGGAAATACGGTTATGAAGAATAATGCACGCAAAGTACGCCGCCTTATGGATGGTAAAGTTCTTTGTGGTTTTGCAGGGGCAACTGCAGATGCATTTACCCTTTTTGACCGGTTTGAAGGAAAACTAAAAGAGTATTCAGGCGATTTACTAAGATCGGCTGTTGAATTGGCAAAAGACTGGCGTTTGGATCGCACTTTAAGACGGCTCGAAGCGCTTTTGCTGGTTGCAGATGCTTCAAAAACTCTTTTGATTTCCGGTACGGGAGACGTAATTGAACCAGCGGAAAATGCGCTTGCAATAGGCTCTGGCGGCAACTATGCGTTTGCTGCCGCTCTTGCCTTTCTGGAAGGAAGCGAATTTTCTGCGGCGCAAATAGCGGAAAAAAGTTTACAAATTGCCGGCAATATCTGTATTTATACAAATATGCAAATAACGTTAGAAGAACTTTAATTATAATGCGAGGTTATTAAAATGGAAAAACAAATTGCAGAAAAACAAAAATCTGTTTGTTCAAAGGATTTTACTCCAAGGGAAATTGTTGGGGAGCTGGATAAATACATTGTAGGTCAGAAAAAGGCAAAAAGGGCTGTTGCTGTAGCGCTGCGTAACAGAATCAGAAGGTTAAAACTTGATCCAGAGCTGCGTGAAGATATTGCGCCAAAAAATATTCTTATGATAGGGCCAACTGGTGTTGGAAAAACAGAAATTGCCCGCAGGCTTGCCAAACTTGCAGGTTCTCCGTTTATAAAAGTAGAAGCTACCAAGTATACCGAAGTTGGATATGTGGGTAGAGATGTAGAATCCATGGTTCGGGATTTAATGGCTGCGGGATTTCAGATGGTAAAACAGGAAATGCAGGAAACTGTTACTCAGGAAGCAGAAAAACGCGCCGAAGAAGCTCTTTTGGATTTATTGCTTCCGCCAAGCCCAAAAAAATCCAAAGAAAAAGGAAAAAATCAGACTCCTATAATCAAACCAATGGGGACTTTCACTATCAACCCGGAAAATTCAAATGGAAGTATAATTGCAACTACATTACAAATGGGAATTCCATTCATGAAAAATAATGATGGCCAGGTTTTACTGGAAAATGAAAACGAAGAAAACCCTGATAATACAGAACCTGCCAATCCCGCAGATGAACAAAAAAGCGATTCATACAAAGCAACCAGAGAAAAATTGCGTATAATGCTTCATGAAGGAAAACTGGAAGACAGAACAGTAGAGCTTATGGTAGGCAGCAATCCGCAGTTTCCGGCAGTCGAAATGATGGGGGGTAACTTTGAAGATATCGAAGCAACTCTTTCTGGATTTGCAGGTTTTTTTGGCGGGGGAAAAAAGAAAAAGGTTGTAACTGTAACAAGAGCAAGAGAAATACTAAAAGCAGAAGAAGCAGATAAATTGGTTGATCGCGATAAAGTAAGCGATGAAGCACGTTCTCGTGTAGAAGAAATGGGAATAATATTCATCGACGAAATCGACAAAATTGCCGTGAAAGGGGAGCGGGGCGGCGGCCCTGATGTTTCGCGCGAAGGCGTCCAACGCGATATTCTTCCGATTGTCGAGGGCGCAACTGTAAATACCAAATGGGGCCCTGTAAATACCGATCATATTTTGTTCATTGCCGCAGGTGCCTTTAATGTCAGCAAACCTTCCGATCTGATTCCTGAATTGCAGGGGCGTTTTCCTCTTCGTGTGGAATTGGATTCACTTGGTAAGGATGACTTTCTCCGTATTCTTACGGAGCCAAAAAATGCGCTTATTAAGCAGTACATGGAACTTATTGGTACAGAAAACATAAAATTGGAGTTTACGCCCGAAGCAATAGAACATTTGGCAGCGCTTGCCGCTGAGGTAAACTCTAAACTGGAAAATATCGGCGCCCGCCGGCTTCATACCATTATGGAAGCATTGCTGGAAGAATTGTCGTTCGAAGCCTCTGATATAGCGCCGGCAAATGTCAATATTACCATTGATTATGTAAATGAAAAATTAGCGGATATTGTCAAAGATCAGGATCTTGGACGGTATATTCTTTAGAATTGGTTAAAATTTGCCGAAATTTGAGTAGGGAGATAGGGATTTTATGAATACTTTTGCAAGGACAATTGATTTATTGCATAGGGCGATGGATACATCTGTAGTTCGCCGGCAGGTTATTGCCAATAATATTTCAAATGCCGATGTGCCTAATTTTAAACGTACAATCGTCAATTTTGAAAGCGAACTTAAACGTGCGCTGGATTCGGAAACCCGCCGTCCGGCTTTGGAACTTGAAAGAACCCATGAAGATCATTTTCCCAATTTTAGGGAAAGAGATTACCGGGATGTGCAGATTCGGCGGGTTTTGGACTATGCAAGCACATATAACAACAACGGCAATAATGTCGATCCGGAACAGGAATTCATGCTTGCAACGCAAAATCAAATGGCGTATACACTCTTTGCGCAGGCGGCGGCATTTGAGTTCAGTCAGATTAATCAAGTTTTAAGAGGATAGGTAAATGGGTATTTTTAGTTCGATAAATATAGCGGCAACAGGCCTTAGTGCAAATAGATTGAGGCTTAATGTTATTTCCGACAACATGGCAAACATTAATACTACACGGACGACAGAAGGCGGTCCTTTTAGGCGCAGCCGGGTTATTATGCGGCCAATGGCAGAAGGGCCGTACTGGCGTTCGCCGTTTCTTCCCAATTCTTTGGATAACGGGATTGGCAGGGGAGTACGTGTTGTAGAAGTACAAAAAGATCGTTCAACAGAACCGCGTTTTGTTTTTGATCCGACACATCCTGATGCAATTCTTACAGGACCAAGGGAAGGTTATGTAGAAATGCCAAATGTTGATGTTGTTACCGAAATGGTAGATATGATTTCCGCATCACGCTCTTATGAAGCAAATGCGGCAATAATCGAAGGATCTAAAGCCATGTTCCAACGAGCATTGGATATCGGCTCAAGATAAAAGTTAATTGAAATTAGGGGGGGGAGTTTATGACAATTTTTAATAACGATGCTTTTATTGGTGCGGCTGCTGCGAGAAATTATTCTACAATAATGAGTGTTACGCATCCGGATCATATGATGCCGCCGGATAGTCCGTTTTCTGGAAGCGGGAATAATATTCTTGCTCTTAGAAATGCAGTTGGAGCGCAAAATGTGACAATGGCAGGAACTTTTGAAGATGCAATGCTGCAGGCCCTTGATAAAGTTTCCGGTGCGCAGTTAAAAGCAAGCGACTTGCAAAAAGAAGCAATCATCAATCCAGGCTCAGTTGACATTCACGATATTACAATTGCCCAGGCCGAAGCAAGCATGGCGCTTGGTATTACGCGTAACATTTTGAGCAGATTGGTTCAGGGTTGGAGAGATTTAATAAATACAAGATAGAATTAAACATAATTTGGGGGAGGGGAACAAATGAATGAGTTCTTAAAAAAGGTTTTTACAAAAGCTGGTGCTTTGTGGGCAGGGTGGTCAAATCAAAAGCGGCTAATATTTATGGCAAGCTGCGTTGTTGTACTCGTAGTAATCGTCGCGCTTTTCAGGGTTTCATCAACGCCTGTATTGTCGCCTGTACTTAGCAGGGCAATTACAGATGAAGCATTACTTAACAGAATTGTACTGCGTATTAATCAGGAAGATGTAAAAGTAACTGTAGGCAGTGATAATATTGTACGTGTTCAGGATGAAGCAACCGCACGGCGAATAAGAACAATTCTTATAGCTGAGAGTTTACTTCCTATGGGAATTGATCCATGGGAAGTATTTGACAGGGAAAGATGGACTCTTACCGATATGGAGCGTAATGTCAATTTTCAACGTGCGCAGGATATATTAATCGCTGATCATATCAGGGCTATTCATGGTGTTGACAATGTTCAGTTAAGAGTTGAAAGGCCGCCAAGGGAGCTTTTTCTTTCGGCTCAAAATCCGGTCAGTGCAAGCGTAACTATTTTTCCATCACCAGGCAGTGATATTACTCAAAACAGACGGCAGATCGAAGGTATTCAAAGAATCATTCAACTGGCAGTTGCAGGTTTGCATGCAGATAACATTACGATAACGGATCATACAGGTCTAATTCTAAACGATTTTGAAGGTATGGCCGCTTTTGACAGGCTTACGCTTATTGAACAAGAACGCAGATTAATAAGGCGCGAAGAAGCCCATTTAAGGGCGCTTGCGCTTTCTGCTCTTCAGATGATATATTCCCCTGATCGTGTAAGGGATCTAAATGTCAGGATCGAAATGGATTTATCCAAAATGACTATCAATACAGATGAAAATCTTCCTTTTGTAATGAGGCCAAGAGACCCTGAGCTTCCATACGACGACTCTATTTTGCTTGAATCGGTTACCAGAAGCAGAACGGTTTCATCAACAACATTCAGAGGAACCGGCTTTAACCCAGAAGGGCCTGCCGGTGTGGAAGGCCATGTACCTCCGGCTTTTAGGGATTTGCCTAACCTCTGGGGAGAAATGGACCAGCAAACCAGTACAGAAAACCTTGCAATAAACAACCGTCAAATACATGAAGAAAGAAGCCCATCAATTGGCCGTGTATCGGTTTCTGTTAATGTTGACGGTGTTTGGAGAATTAAACATGATGCGAAAGGGAATCCTGTTGTTACGCCTGATGGAAGTATTGAAAGGGAATACTCAGAGGTCTCTCCAGAAGAATTACGAAATATAGAGAGTATAATTCAGGGTGCAGTAGGTTATAATTCTGCAAGAGGGGATACTGTTGTTGTCCGTAATATAAGAATAGATCGTACTGCAGAATTCAAAGAAGAAGATGCGGCATATTTCAGGCAAAAACAGATGCAAACTATAATAATTATTTTAATTTCGGGTTTGACATTACTGTTATTTGGATTTATGCTGTTTAGAATGATATCCCGCGAAATGGAAAGGCGTAAGAGGATTGCCGAAGAAGAACGGGCACGGCGGGAACAGATGATGCGTGAAAGCGCAATGGTAGATGCGGAAAGTGATGGAACGGAAGTTTCAATTTCTTACGAAGAACGCACAAGGATGGAGTTGATGGAGAATGCCATCAACATGGCAAAAGAACATCCAGATGATGCTGCTCAGCTCATCAGGACATGGCTTTTGGAGGAATAAAAAATGGCAAAAGGATTAATACCCAGTACCGTTGGCGGTACTTCAAAGAAAAAAGGTTCAAAGGAATTTACCGGCCGTCAAAAAGCTGCTATCTTTCTGGTAACAATCGGCTCGGAAATTTCCGCGGAAATATTCAAATTCTTGCGTGAAGATGAAATAGAAACACTCACCTTTGAGATTGCCAGGCTCGAGACAATCGATGCCGAGCAGAAAGATGCAATTTTACAGGAATTCCAGGAACTGATGATGGCAAATCAGTTTATCTCAACAGGCGGTATCGATTATGCAAGGGAACTTTTGGAAAAATCATTGGGAAGCCAAAAAGCAATCGATATAATCAATCGTTTAACATCAAGTCTTCAGGTGCGTCCTTTTGACTTTATCCGCCGAACGGATCCTGCGCATCTTTTAAACTTTATCCAGCAGGAACATCCGCAGACAATCGCATTAATTCTGGCATACCTTGAGCCTAATAAAGCATCATTTATTCTGCAAAATATGCCGCAGGAAATTCAAAGCGATGTTGCGCGCCGTATTGCCACGATGGACAGAACAAGTCCCGAAGTTTTACGCGAAGTAGAACGCGTACTGGAAAAAAAATTGTCATCTTTGTCCAGCGAAGATTACACTGCGGCAGGCGGTGTAGAAAGTATCGTAGAAATTCTCAACCTGGTAGATCGTGCATCAGAAAAGCAGATTATCGAAGCGCTTGAAGATGAAGATCCGGAACTTGCAGAAGAAATCAAAAAAAGAATGTTCGTATTCGAAGACATTGTCATGCTCGACGACAAAGCCATTCAAAAAGTTATGCGCGAAGTGGACTCACAAGAACTTGCAAAAGCTTTAAAATCGGTTGACTCGGAAGTACAAGACAAAATCTTCAAGAATATGAGTAAACGTGCTGCAAGTATGCTCAAGGAAGATATGGAGTATATGGGCCCTGTACGTTTAGAGGATGTCGAAGAGGCGCAGCAAAAAATTGTGTCTATTATACGCCATCTGGAGGATACAGGCGAAATCGTCGTTGCCCGTGCCGGCGAAGACGAATTGGTTGTATAAGGATAACTTATGTTAAAAGCAGTTTTTAGACCAAGCGAATTGGTGGCGCTTACTGACAAAATAGTGATTGATTCTCCAACCTCTTTTTCGGATCTTGCGACAATCGAAGAAATTAAAGAAGATGTTATCGACATTGATGAATACAAAGGCCCTACTGCTGATGATCTTCGCCGTGAAGCAGAATATTTTAAAGCAAGTTGGGAAGAAGAAAAAGAAAGAATGTTTGAATCAGCAAGAGCTGAGTCTGAAAGAATTATTCAGGATGCGCAAAATGCTGCTTTTACAGAAGTTAAAAGACAATCTGATGAAGCTCAAATAATAAAACAGCAGGCAATCGAAGATGCAGAACGTATTGTTGCAGACAGCCATACAAAAGCCAGAGAAATCGAAAATGAAATACGGCAGTCAATCGAAAGCGAACGTAAAACAGCATACGAAAAAGGAAAAGAAGAAGGAAGAGAGATTGGATTTTCCGAAGGAAAAGCAGAAGTTGACCGTCTTATAACAAGAACCCAAATTGTACTTGAACGGGCACAGGATAAAAGAGGGGAAATTCTAAATGAAACAGAACAACAGATAATCGATCTTGTTCTTTTAATTGCCCGTAAAGTAATCAAGGTTATTTCTGAAAATCAGCGCAGTGTTATAATTGATAATGTGATTGAAGCGCTGCGTAAAGTAAAATCCAAAGGAGACATAATAATCAGGGTAAATCTTGTAGATTTACAGCTTGCTACAGAACATAAACAGGATTTTATTCGTCTTGTAGAAAATGCAAAATCAATTCAAATAATCGAAGACAGTACAGTAGATCTGGGCGGCTGCATTATCGAAACGGATTTTGGCCAGATAGATGCGCGTATAATAAGCCAGCTTGCAGAATTGGAAAATAAAATACTGGAAGTTTCTCCGATTAAATCAATTACGAATGAGACGCCTGTCCCTGTAGTAAATGATGTTAATGTTAAACAAGTGTTATCTGCAACATCAACAATGTTGAATCTGAACAGGAAAAAACCTGAGCAGGAAAAAATTTTGGATAACGATTTTAGTAAAGATGATGACGATTTATCACAGGGTATCAATGTGGCGCTTACTGCATCAGCAGCATTGGCAGGTCTTGCTACAATGGCGCAAAAAGGAAAAAGAGATGCTGATAAAAAAATTGCAGAAAAATTGGAAAATTTAAGTAACGTGACAAAAAAAATGGACTGATAAAGCGTTTGTACTTAGCAGCGCGCCAGCTTGATGAGGGAGGGCTTCATGCGGCTTGATATATTTGATAAATACATTGAATCCACAGAAAGAACCGATCCAATAAAATGTATTGGTACAATAATAAAAGTTCAGGGTTTACTGATAGAAAGCCACGGCCCGCAGGCAATTATCGGTGAAATTTGCAGGATTATATGTCCAAAAGGAAAAGGAGAGATAAGAGCCGAAGTAGTTGGTTTATACGGCGAAATCGTACAATTGATGCCTTTTGATGAAACAGACGGTATCGAAATCGGCGACAGGGTTATAGCCCTTGGCAGCCGGCTTGAGGTGCCGGTATCAGAAAAGCTGCTTGGAAGGGTTCTTGACGCTTTGGGTAATCCAATCGATGGCAAGGGATCGGTTGCCTGTGCATGTTTGTATCCGGCTTTAACAAGCCCGCCCGACCCGCTTCAAAGAAAGCTCATTACAGAGCGAATAACAACGGGCGTACGTGCCATAGACGGACTTTTAGCGGTGGGGAAAGGCCAGCGATTGGGAATATTCGCAGGAGCAGGGGTTGGTAAATCCACGCTCCTTGGGATGATTGCGCGTAACACAAGCGCCGATGTTAATGTGGTTGCCCTTATTGGAGAGCGTGGACGTGAAGTAAACGACTTTATCGAAAATGTTCTGGGGCCAAAAGGTATGGAGCGAAGTGTAGTAGTAGCAACGCCATCCAATTCGCCGCCGCTAGCACGTCTTCGCGGAGCTTATGTGGCAACTGCCATTGCCGAGTTTTTCCGTGATCAGGGCAAAGACGTAATGTTGTTTTTTGACTCTGTTACACGTTTTGCCCGCGCCATGAGGGAAATTGGCCTTGCTTCAGGAGAACCTGCCGCGCAAAAGGGTTTTCCGCCAAGTATGTTTGATTCAATGCCCAAGCTCCTTGAAAGATCAGGTACTTCCGATAAGGGCAGTATCACAGGTTTTTACACAGTCCTTGTGGATGGCGATGATATGGATGAACCTGTTACCGATACGGTTAGGGGTATTCTGGACGGTCACATTGTACTATCGCGGCAATTACAGCATGCCAATCATTACCCCCCAATTGATGTGCTTCATAGTATTTCCCGTCTTGCACCCTATGTTTCCGGCCCAACAAGCCGCGAAGCTTCAGGTATTATTCGAAAATATATGGCGGATTATGCACGAGTGGAAGACTTTATTAATGCGGGCGCTTATCGTTCAGGTTCAAATCCTTCTGTTGATGTTGCTATAACAAAACATGAACCAATAGAAGACTTCCTGATACAGGCAGTAGATGAGCCGTCTTGCCTTGAAGAAACTTTAAGTTTAATGTCAGAACTGACAGATGTTGAAATTCCTGATGAAGAGATGATCGATAAAAATGCGAAAATTCCATTTGTTTCGAGCCGTAGAGTTAAGGAAAAACCTCAAGAGCAAGAAGATCCATTTAACCTTGAAGATACTGCCATGGCGCTTAATAGTGTAGCTTCCCTTTTTTCTTCTTTGCCGGGGATGAATATTCTTGAAGAAGTTTAAATTTAACCTGGAAAAAATCCTTGAATTAAAAAAATTCTATGAAGAAGAAGCCAAAATGGCTTTGGGTGCTGCTATTACAATTCTTAATGAAATTGAAAATAATATAAAGGATACTGCCAGAAAACAACATCTGGCTGCCAGCGAGCGTTTTAAGGATCCTGCTCAAATGATAATGTGGAATAATTACATAGAAAGACTGGAACAGGAAACAGAAAAACTGATGGAGCAGGCAGCCCAAGCAGAAATAGTTGTCGAAGAAAAAAGAACGTTATATATGGAAACCTTTAAAGATCTAAAGGCAATGGAAAAACTAAAAGAGAAAAAAGAAGAAGAATACAAAAAAGAAATGGATACTAAAGAAAGCTACGAACTTGATGAAATTTTTGCTTCCAGGCAATTCCACTCATAATGATTTTCTTGCAATAGACCAGTATGCCATAGAAAGCGCCGCTCCTCCAAATATATTACCCGTAGTTGTCGCTGCCAAATTAATGAGTATTCTGCCAAAGGTAAATGAATCAACGCCAGCCATTGTTTCCATGCTAAAAAGAGTCATATTGGCTATTGAGTGTTCAAACCCGCAAACGACAAATAAATATATACACCAAAAGATCATGACTAGTTTGCTGCCTTCGCTTTGCAGCCTGAACATACACCAAACCGCAGCGCAAACAAGCATATTACAAAGAATACCGCGGACAAAAAGTTCTAAAAAGTACGGATTTGTTTTAGTGTACATGGCAGCATGAGCTGCTTCTAACACAGGGCCCTGCAGATAACCTGTTCCCAAAAAAAGCGCTGCAATGAGTATGGAACCGGCCAGGTTGCCTAAATAGCAGAATACACAGAGTTTAACCCCATCAAAGGGTTTTATGGTTTTTTGTAATCCCCCTGCTATCATAACAAAAACATTACCGGTAAAAAGTTCCGCTCCCCCAAAAACAACAAGACTTAAAGCTGCCGCAAAACTAACACCCTGCAAAATCTTTATACCGGCAAAATTATCAAACGCTCCTGCCATAACAAGAATTGTTACCATGCAAAGCCCTACATATATTCCAGCCATCATGGAAGAAATAAAATACGCGATTTTTTCATTTTTATAAAAATTGATTTTTTTCTGTGCTACAATTCCTACAACTTTGTATTCTTCACTAATCATGCGTCTCTCCTACAAGACAATATATCTTAAATAAGATAAACTTTAAATATGAAATTAAAGAGATTTGCCGCTTTTAAAATAATTTTTATTTTATTAACCACGCTTGTAATTACCTGTACAACAACTCCTAAAATTGATTTTGGGGGTCTTGGAGCCGCTCAGGATAAAATTCCACTTAACAGTAGTGTACTAACTGGTTTTCTTCCCAATGGGCTGCGTTACATAATATTGGAAAATTCCATGCCGGAAAACCGGGCACATCTAGCGCTTGTTGTAAATGCCGGTTCTGTCGCAGAAAGGGACGATCAACGCGGTTTTGCGCATTTTGTTGAGCATATGGCTTTTAAAGGTACAGCACGTTTTCCGGAAATGGAGTTAATCGATTATCTGCGTTCGCTTGGGATGCGTTTTGGACCTGATGCAAATGCCTATACATCATACAATGAAACTGTTTACCACTTTGATGTTCCTGTAGAAATTACTGATGGCATTAAACGTATACCCTCAAGAGCGCTTGCCATTCTTGATGATTGGACTTTTCAGGTAAGTTTTAATCCCGAAGATGTAAAAAGTGAAAGCCGTGTTGTACTTGAAGAAATGCGTGCCAGGTCTGGAGCGATGGACAGAGTTCGAAAAACAACTTTACCTGTACTTTTTGCCGGTTCTGCGTATGAGCAAAGGGATATAATCGGGCTTGCAGAAACAATCGAAAACTCTACATCAGATCAGCTAAGAGAATTCTACGATCGCTGGTATAGAAGCGATAATATGGCGCTTGTATTTGTCGGAGACTTTGATGGAAGAGTACTTGAAGCGGAACTTTACCGGCATTTTAATATGCCGGCTTCTGCGGAACCTGTAAATCGTCCTTCGTTTAATCTTCCGCCGCCTGTAAGCGGAAATTTCCATGTAGAGATTATCACAGATCCGGAACTTACTTCCTCCAGTTTTATGATCTATTACAAACAAAAACAGGGAGCGCCAAGGGGAACTCTAACAAATTACCGTCAGTCAATTATCGATCACTTAATTTATATCATGCTTATGAAACGTTTTGATGAAGCGGCTTCTGATCCCTTGTCTGCTTCAAATGATTCATGGGGTTATATATGGCGATGGGCTTCCAATTCACGTTTTTATACAATGGGAACTCAACCAAAGACAGGTTATGCACAGCAGGCGTTAAGAGAACTGCTTTTGGAAAAAGAATCCATTCGCCGTTTTGGGTTTACAGAAAGCGAACTTGAACGTGCAAAATTGTCCTTGATTTCGTATATGGAAAACATGTTATCCGAAAAAGACAGAATGGAATCCCGCACTTTTATCAGAGGATTTACCAATCATTTCCTGTATGGCGAGGATATGGCGGATATCGAGTGGGAAATGAATGCAGTTAATTCACTTCTTCCTGGAATTACTTCAAGAGAAATTACTTATTCAGTGCGAAATTATTTTGCAGCTAACGATATAACTGTGTTTTTACTCTCTCCTTTGGCAGAAGCGGAAAGTTTGCCTTCTAAAGAGCGTATTCGCTCTATTTTTACAGAAACGTTAAATGCACGATTAACAAAGCGCCAGGATATTACGCTTTCCGGTGACTTGCTGGATAGGGTTCCTGCTGCTGCTGAAGTAATTTCTCAGGAACTTGATACGGATACAGGCGCTTATATACTCACTATGGAAAATGGCGCAACGATAATTTTAAAAGAAACAACAAACAGAAATAACGAAATTATTCTTTACGCTGTTGCAAATGGAGGAACGGCAAATGCAACAGAGGAAACAATAGTTTCTGTAAATCTACTTTCGGAAATGATCAATGTTTCCGGTCTTGGACCATATTCACGTACCGATCTAACCAACAAGCTGGCAGGAAAGCAAGTTTCATTTTCTTTTTGGACTTCCAATTTTAGTAGAGGTTTTCAAGGCTCTTCTACTACTGCGGATTTAATAACGCTTTTTGAAATGATACATCTTTTTTTTACAAATCCAAGACTTGATGAACGCTCCATAGCTGCCATGATTGATCAATACAGAACAAACCTGCTTCATCAGGAAGAAAATCCACAAAGGTTTTTTTCACGGGAATTAACAAGGCTTGTAAACAATAACCATCCGCTGTTTAAACCGCTGGAGCTGGATGATATGGACAGGGTTTCCATAACGCAGGCTTTTTCCTTTTTAAATCGATGCTTAAATCCGGGCGATTATACTTTTATCTTTACCGGGAATCTAAACCTGCAATTAATCAGGGAATTATCCGCCGTATACATTGCTTCAATTCCGCAAAGAACTTCCATGAACAGTTGGACAGACCCCGAAATTAACCGCCCGTTAGGAGGCAGAAGGACAATTAACAAAGGAGTAGACGAGCGTTGTATTGTGTATCTACGCTGGGCTGTACAGGGCTCATCCCTCTTTGATGAGCAAAAAAATCAGGTAACAGCGGTTTTATCAGAGTATATTGACATATTGTTGACTGACGAAATCCGCGAAAAAATGAGCGGAGTTTACTCAATATCCTCAGGAGCATCTGTATCTGTTATTCCAACCGGTGAGTACAGGATAAATGTCTATTTTATATGCAATCCAGATCGTGCAGAAGAATTAATCGCTGCTGTTAAGAATTCCTTAACAAGTTTATACACATTGCCCCTTAACATTGAAACATTTAACAAGGCAAAAGAAGCTCTGTTTATGGGACACGAAAGATCAATGCAGCAAAATCTGCACATAGCTCAAAGTTATGCCAATTCATCAGTTCTTTTTAACACACCATTAAACAGGTTAAACCAAAGACCTGATGCGATAAGGGCAGTTACTGTGCAGGATGTGCAGGCATTAAGCCGCCAGATTCTTGTAAATGCTCCACTTGAGCTGATTTTATTTCCAGAATAAAAGATAATTTGTTAACTGTTAATTGCTATTTTGTATGCTTCCCAGCTTGTTTTTATCAATGTTTCCATGTCCGAATACCGGGCTTTCCAGCCAAGTAATTCGCTGGCAAGCGAACATGATGCCGTAAGTTTTGCAGGATCTCCGCTGCGTCTTTCAACTGTTTTTGCAGGTATTGGTTTTCCTGTAATTTTGCGTGCAGTTTCGAGTACCTGAGTTACAGAGAAACCTTGTTCGCTGCCAAGATTAATGGTAATGCTTTTATCATTTTTTATTATATAATCCAATGCAGAAACATGTCCTTTTGCCAAATCATTTACATGAATATAATCACGTATACAGGTGCCGTCGGTTGTATCATAATCATTGCCAAAAACCTGCATTTCTTTTCTTATACCAATTGCGGTTTCCATAATAATCGGAATTAGATTTGCAGGATTTTGTTCAAGGCCTTTTATACGGCTATCAATATCGTAACCTGCGGCATTAAAATAACGAAGCGCAGCAAAACGGATATTTTTAAGTTTATCGTACCATTCCAAAAGACGTTCAATATCGAGCTTTGTAAAGCCATAAAAGTTTTCCGGTACTGTAGGGTGTTTTTCATCAATAGGAAGATACTGAGGTTCGCCGTAAACGGCAGCACTGGATGAAAAAACAATATTTTTAATACCTCCCTGACAGGCTGCATTTAAAATGTTGATAGTACCCATGATATTGTTTCTGGCGTATTTCCCGGGGTTTAACATAGATTCTCCAGCCGCCTTAAATGCTGCCAGGTGAATAAGCGCATCAAAAGATGTATTTGTCATAACATCAAGTAAACATGGAAAATCCAAAATATCGCCATGAATGAATAACGCTTCCTTATAAAGATTTTGCCGAAGCCCGCTGGACAAATTGTCATAAACCGTACAATTATGACCATTATCCAAAAATTCCCTTGTTACATGGCTGCCGATATAGCCGGCTCCGCCGATTACCAATATATTCATGATTGTAGTATATCAGGTTTTTAATAAAATAACTAGAAGAAAAATCGCTATTTAAAGATGTTTTCAATCTCGCAAACAATTTTTTCCCACTCAAGGGTTTTGGCTTCGATGTTTTCTGAACATTCATCCAGTTTTCGTTTAACGTCTTTTGCCTTTTCGCCGTTTGAGTAAACTTCAGGTAACGTTAGTTCTGTTTCAAGAGCGAGTTTCATCGCTTCCAGTTCTTCAAGCTCCTTTAAAATTTCCGCTTCCTGCCTTTGGAGCCTTCTAAGCGCTGCCTGTTTTTGTTTGTTTTCTGTTCTTTGCAATTTATTTTCAGATAGCGGCTCATTGTTAATTGTTCTCTGTTCATTATTAACTATATAATGATTACTGAGTCTGTCGAAGTAATATGCATAATTACCATAAAACAGCTTTGCTTTGCAGGGAGAAAAGGCAGTTTGTGCAGAAAGTTCCAGGGTTTTTGTAGACAGCTCTTCCATAAAAGCCCTGTCATGAGAAACGAAGATAATTGTCCCGTCAAATTTTTTAAGGGCATCAAGTAAAATATCTTTGGAATAAAGGTCAAGATGATTGGTAGGTTCATCCAGAATAAGAAGATTCATGGGTTTTAGAAACATTTTAAGAAGTGCAAGGCGGCTTTTTTCCCCGCCGGAAAGTACAGAAACACTCTTGTATACATCATCACCGCGAAACAGGAAAGCGCCCAGCATGTCACGTAATTTGGGGACAAGATGAGTTGGAGCTTCTTTTTCCATGTACTCTAAAATAGATTCGGAAGAATTAAGCGCTTCTGCAGCATCCTGGCAGAAATACCCCGTTTTTATTCCGGCCCCGTATTTTATCTCCCCTTCGTAATTGGCATCTGCACCTGCAATAATGCGAAGGAGTGTCGATTTGCCAGCGCCATTGGGGCCTGCGACAACAAGCCTTTCTTTTTTTTCAAGGCACAAATCCAGCTTGTCAAGCACACGAAGGTCTTTATAACTTTTTCCGATACCTTCCAGAGTTAATACGACATTAGGTGAATGCGGCGGCGGCGGAAAACTGATATTTATTTTTTTAAACGATTCGGGTATTACAATTCGCTCCATCTTTTCAAGACGTTTTACCAAATCCTGTGCAAAAGCTGCCTTGCTTGCTTTATATCTAAAACGGCGAATCAGCGCTTCTGTTTTGGCAATTTCTTCCTGTTGTTCTTCATACCGTTTTACAAGAGAAGTTAGCTCAATCTGGCGTGTTTTTTCATATGTGCTGTAATTTCCGGTAAAACGTGTAAGGTTTCCGTTAAAAATTTCGTATACTTCGTTTACGCAAACATCAAGAAAATACCTGTCGTGCGAAACCAGCATAAAACCTCCGGAAAATGTTTCCAGCCATTTTTCCAGCCAGTATCTTGCTTCTATGTCAAGGTAATTTGTCGGTTCATCCAAAAGCAGAATATCTGGTTTTTCGAGCAGTACTTTTGCAAGAGCTATACGCATCTGCCAGCCGCTGGAAAATTCTCCAACATCACGTTTTATATCGTTTTTTGAAAAACCAAGACCTGTTAGAACCGAATAAATATCTGCTTCACGCCTGTAGTAACCCGATTTTTCAATTTGCTCCTGTAAACTATGATGTTCTTCGATTAGATTTTTTGTTGAACTGTCGCTTTTTGCGTTATCAAGCAAATCTCCAATTTCTTCCATACGTTCAATCAATGTATGGATAAAATCAAAAGCTTCTTCCGCTTCCTGCCGTAAAGTTTTTCCATGATGAACAATCCCGGGATTATTAATCCCAGATTGCGGAAGATAAGAAATACGTGTGTTTTTTTGTATAGAGATTTCTCCGTGGTCGGCATTTGTAATTCCGGCAATTATTTTCATTAAGGTGGATTTACCTGATCCATTAGCCCCTGCAAGACAAACCCGTGTCCCTGCAGCAAGCCGTAGTGTTATATCTGTAAGTAAATCTCTGTCGCCAAAACTAATGCTGATGCGAGAAAACTGAACAAAGGCAGTTCCTGTCTGCGGCATTTTAGAAAGGTGAATCCCTGTAAAAGTAAATCACCATAGGAGAAGAAGACCTGCGCATAACGGTAAAATCTTCTATGTCTGAACCGGAAACAATTTCAAGTCGAAGCCCCTGGCTGTCAATAGCATACATAAAGCAGAAAATATTATTTGTTCTTATATCTGTAAATTGCATGGTAAAAGCGCCGTCGTAACTATCTTCAAAAAAAGGAGCGATAAAAAGATCCATATTGATGCGGCCAACGCCGCTTGTTTCTTCCGGAAAAAGTTGAGGAACAAGAAGGTCAAAACCAGTCCATGCAAAATCACCTGTACTGATAAATGTTAAAGTTCCAAAATTACTGCTGGTAAACGTTGGTCCTTGATTAAAAACAGATAAAAAAAGTTCTTCTCTGCGGGCAGCTTCCTGCATAATAATATTATTAATGTCAGTAGGAAGTACAACAAAAGATAAAGTACGCCTTAAACCTGTATTGTCTGTAAATTGAACCGAAAGTAAATTGTTTTGCAACAAAGACATACTCAAACTGGTTCCTTCGAAACGCCAGGAACGTTCTCCTTCCAGGATAATTCTTTCGTAGCTGAATTGTCTTTCAAGATCCGGAAGCAGTATTCTTGCAACACCAGTATCCTGTCCGGGTTCAAAACGGTATCTTCGTTCAAAAGATTGTATATTAATACGGCTTGAGTTTATCATCTGTAAATAAAACTCGGCAAACCATGTATTTGAAAAAATCATTTCCAGGTTAGGGTCTCTTACAGTATCTCCCTGTATTTGCTCTTGAGCTGTAATATTTCTGTCGTTTTGATCAAATAGTCTTAATCTGAACGAAAAGCAAAAACCAGTAGATCCATCACTGGTAAGCACTTTAAACCATTCGCCGGGCAGCGGCTCTCCTGTAGTGCTAATTGGCGGGTTACCTTGTACCCTCTCAAGAATTTTGATAATTTCTCCGGCACGAAGACGGTACACACGACGGGCGCTGTTATCGGGACTTTCGCGTATGGGAAGCCCGTCTTGCAGGTTTTCTGCGTAGATGTGTGCAAATTCCGCAAAGTCTGCAGCACGGGTTTCTGTTCTTCTTCTCTTCCCATGAAATTCCAGTTGAGAAAGAGGGATTTCTATTTTATCAATACTTTTATCACTTCTTAATTCTTCCGGGATGCCGATAACCCAAATTTGTTCGATATTGGACCGGATATAGACCGGTAAAACAGTACCAGACATAATTGGCGGATCTTCGATAGACCACAACAAAACCCCATACCCCATTTTTCCTGAACAGGAAGATAACAACGAGGCAAAAGAAAGAATGAAAAAAATCGATACTAGTTTATTTCTGTAAGTCATATAATAAAACAAAAAATCCCAAATAAAAGGCCTGTGTTTTTTGCGGTTCGTGTTACACCTGGTAATTTACTCAACTACCGCAATGATATCGGCCATTTTAAGAATCAAATGTTCATCTGTGCCAATTTTAACCTGAGTTCCTGCATATTTGTCATGCATTACCTTATCGCCGATATTTACCATGATTTTTTCTTTTTCTGTACCTGGCCCAACCGCTGTAACTATTCCAATTTGGGTTTTTTCCTGAGCAGTATCGGGAATAATAATTCCAGATGCGGTTTTGGCTTCATTTTTTTCCAGTTTTACAAGGACACGGTCCAGTAAAGGTTTAATTTTCATGTGTTTCCTCCGTACATAATTATGATTATTGATTTAATATATATCAAACATATTCTTGTGTCAAGGCGGTAATAAATATAAAATTAAAAAAACAATCTATCCAGCTCCAGCTGTGCGCCCATATTTTCCGGGTCTAAATCCAATGCGTACAAAAGCACACGGATAGCTTCGCTGGAGCGGCCAAGGTTAATAAAGCATTTTGCAATACGGTGCTGGATACGGGAGGCAGTTTTTGGATTCTGCGGTGTTGATGATTGTATTTTTGAGGCTGCCAGTTCGTATTGGGTAAAAGCACGGGAAACAGAACGCTGCTCATCATAGATTCGCCCAAGATTTGCATGAACCGGCCAGTTGGCATTAAATGCCGCATCATTTGCCGCAATACGAAGCAGAATGTCTTCCGCTATTGAAAGGCTGCCTTCGTTCATCAAATGTAAAGCTCTGTAAATATCGATCCATGAACCATGAAAATTCTGCCTGCCTAACCTGTCGATAAAAATTGGAATTTCGTCAAAACGCCGCTGGAAAAAGAAATGCCAGGCTGCCCATTCATGGAGATTTTCATTTTCATCATGACGATCTAAAAGCAGCCAGGTTTCCGCTATTCTGCGATCAAGACCCCAGGATTCCCGGTGGCGTTTATTAATTTCCAGATCGATATAAGGGGAATTAAAGGGCGAAAGACTGATATTTGTTTGTAGTATTACATTAGCCCTGGACAAGTCAAAGAGGCGGCTATAACGTATTAGTCCAAAAATATGGCTGTTTGAATTGGAGGAAGCATTGTTTACAAGCGTTTCAAGAAAGTGAACAGCATCTGTTTGCCTGTTTTGTTCCTGTGCCAAAAATGCCAAATTGTAAAGGGTATTTTCAAAGTAAGCTGTATTCGCCTCATTTCCATTTAACTCTGTTTGCGCCAAAATGTTCCAGATGATTTTTGCATTCTCATGAAAACCTGCAAGGTAAAGCGCATCAGCTTCTCTTACTGCCGCCTTTTTATCGCCAATTTGAGAAAAAATTTCTGCACTGCGTATTAAACTTCCAAAATCAAAAGTATATTCTGCGGCAAAGCGCAGTACATCATTGGAAATTGTTTCTGATGAATTAAGCATTGTCTGAATATCTGTTTGAGCTCCCAAAAAATCATTTCGCAGTATTTTTAAAGCAGCCAAATTAATATCAATGGCCTCGTTACCGGATGAAGTTATGTCAAAAATATACCGGCTGCCTGTTTGAGGGGTTTTAAAATCACCTAACAGGATGTGAAGGCTGGTACAAATCGAATTATAGGAAGAGTCGTCTAAAAAATGCGCAGAAGTCATTAAAGGCAGCCACTGACGCAGTTTAAGTTCATTTTCTGTTGTGATTGCAGAATTTTTAACAAGCGCTGCGGCATTAAGTGTTATAATGGGAACAGAAACCGGAAAATTATTTAACGCATTATTTAAAGATCTATGATAGTTGGATAAAGAAGGCGGATGAAAATTAGAAAGCGCTCTTCGCCTCTTAAGAACCGAAAGCCACGATTCAACCGAGACTGTATTTCTTTCCAGGCGGTCCAGTTCGCGGTTAAGAAAAACAAACTCGTTTTCTGTACCAAAAATTTCCAAAAGAGCAGCATCGTATTCACGAAGAATAATGTTAAAATTATTGAGTCGTCGAGTAGTTCTTGTATCGTTTCTTTGTATTAAAACAAAAACAAATAAAATAATGCCAAAAACAATTAAAAAGATGAGGCCGGTTAACATTGTTAAACGCAGTAATTCTGTTTTTTTAATCATAGTTATTCGCCTGTTAGCAAGGTTTTACGGATACTATCAAGTACGCCGTTTATAAATTTATAGGAATCATCGCTGCCATATTCCCTGCAAATACCGATAGCCTCATCTATAACAATAGAAGGAGCTGTTTCTTTTTGATACAAAAGCGAATAGGTTGAAATCCTTAAAACTGCAAGGTCAACACGGTTAAGACGTGTGATATCCCAATTATCCAAATGCTTTTTTATAAGAGAATCAATGTTTATTATATTTTCGATGGTGCCTGCGGTTAAAAGTGTAGAAAAACAGGACAGCTCAGAGCCTAATTTTTTTATTTTTTCTTCTTCAAGCCAGGCAAAAGAAGTTAACTCATCTACAGGTACTTTATTCGCTTCCCAAAAATAGAGAGCCTGAAAAGCAAGGATGCGTGCTTTCCGCCTGGAAGCCATAAAATTACTCCAAAAAACCTACCATCTTATGTTATCTGCAAATATCTGAAATGTTCTGCCTGTTCTTAATTCGTCAATAAGCTCTTGGCTTGCCTGACCCAAAACTGCCTGTTGTCTTTGATTTAACATACCCTGTCCAATAAGATCCCTGACTGTAATTCGTGTTCCAAGTTGAACAATATCTGTTAATTCCAGGTTTTTTTCTGCATAATTTTCTGTTACTTTGACAATGTGAAAAGCTTGCGTTCCTTCTATGAGACGGGAAACCTGTCCCTGCCTTAAAGCGAATGCAATATCCATGAACTGTTGTCCCATTAATTGTCTGGCTTCCTGAGTCCTTGGAAGGTAACCTGCATCTCCCGCCTGAAAGCCGGAATTAGGCGCAACACTGCGGGCTGCAACCTCATCAAATTTTGAAGGATCGTTGCCAATTTCCCGAACCAGTGAGTCTGCAAGCGTTCTGGCTCTTGCACGGGATGCGGCATCCGGTCCATAAGGAACCTGAATCATGGTGACACGAATTGTTTCCGGGCGGACAAGGGTGCTTCTTAAAAGAACATACTCCGCACGGATTTCTTCATCCGTAGGTTGTCTTACAGCACTTATTACATGGCCTTTTTTTTCCATTAGGTACTTTTGCACTATCAACTGTCTGCGTAATTGTTCTCTGAATGTAACCATATCAAGTCCGCTTTCAGCCCTTATAGCTTGTGCAAATTCAGCGTCTGTAGGCTGGCGTCCTACTTGCTGTGCCATTGCGTTGCGCAACTGTTGGATTTGCATATTTACTTCATTGTCTGTAACAGTCACTCTGTCACGTTCTGCAGCCTGTAACGCCAGCCGTTCGTTAATCATTACATCCAAAACTTCGAGACGCTCGGCTTGCGGCAATGTTTGCCCTGAGGCTTGTTCCAGACGGGTTACTTCGGTACGCAGCTGGCCTACTGTTATCTGTTCTGTTCTGATCAGGTTGACAGTTGCCGCTGGCTGTAAATTTGCCTGCGAAAAACCGCTGACCGCCGCTAAAATACCAATAAAAACAAATATTATCCGTTTCATATTATTCCTTTCCTATTATCAATGTATCATATAATCAAACAAACTTAAAGACCAAAAGTTAACAAAATTCCAATACAGCTCTGATCCTTCTTACTCCTGCCGATGATGATTGTTCTTTTTGTATTTTGAATGTTCCCAGAGAGCCGGTGCGCTGTACGTGGGGGCCGCCACAGACTTCTTTTGTAAAAAAGTCCGAAACGCTGTTGCCAATGGTATAAACTTTCACCTGAGATTCGTATTTTTCCCCAAAAAGGGCAATGGCTCCTGATTTTGTTGCCTCATCGATGGTCATTGTTTCCACAAAAATGGGTAAATCGTTCTTTATTTGTTTGTTGACAATTTCTTCGATCTTTTTAAGTTCATCTGGTGTTAAAGGAGCGTCGTGGGTAAAATCAAAGCGCAAGCGTTCCGCCGTGATATTGCTTCCTTTTTGCGCAGCATGGACTCCTAGGGTGTTCCTTAATGCCTGATGTAAAAGGTGGGTAGCGGTGTGGTACTTCACAGCCATTTCCCCCTGATCGCCAAGCCCGCCCTTAAAAGCCAATCCGCTTTGAGAACGGGAAAGCTCCTGGTGTTTTTTAAACGCTTCATCAAACTCAAGCCTATTTACTGTCAATCCCGATTCCGATGCTAGTTCTTCTGTCAATTCGATTGGAAACCCATAGGTATCGTAAAGTTTAAAAGCAAGACGGCCTGACATTATTTTTCGCGGGTCTTTAAGCAAATTAGGAAGGAGTTTTTCGAATTCATGTTCGCCCTTTTGCAGGGTTTCCATGAACTTAACTTCCTCTTTTTTAAGTTCGTTCAATATAAAGGTGCGATTTTCTTCAAGTTCTGGATAGGCTCCTTTTAATTGTTCTACAACAACTTCGGCAATGGAAATAAGGCTTATCCCTTCCGGTTTCAACTTACGGCCATGCCTAACAGCGCGGCGGATCAAACGGCGCAATACATATCCCGCCCCCACATTTGAAGGGCTTACTGCCTTTGGATCTCCCAATATGAAAACCGCAGAGCGTGTATGGTCGGCAAGTATCCTTATTGAGCGGTCTGTTTCGCCGTTGGCGCCGTATTTACAATCACATGCCTTTTCTATTGCAAAAATTACCGGCTCAAAGATGATCGTATCATAAACGCTTGTTTTTCCGTTAAGAACAGTTACGGTTCTTTCTATGCCCATACCGGTATCAACGCATTTTCGCGCCAGAGGGATATATTCGCCTTGCGCATTTTTGTTGTACTGCATGAAAACATCGTTCCAGATTTCCAGCCACTTTTCGCAGGAACAGCCGGGTTTACAATCCGGCGCGCAGGGTGAATCTTCAATGTAATAAAACATTTCCGTATCCGGCCCGCATGGCCCTGTGGTTCCGGCAGGCCCCCACCAGTTATCCTTTCGCGGCAAAAATGCAATTCGGTTTTCCGGTATACCTAAACTTTTCCATACATTCGCAGATTCTTCGTCTCTTGGTATGCCTTCCTCTCCCTCAAAAACAGTTACTCCCAATTTATCGATTGGAATATTAAGCCACTCGGGCGAAGTAAGAAACTCAAAAGACATTTTGATGGCTTCTTCTTTAAAGTAATCTCCAAGCGACCAATTACCAAGCATTTCAAAAAACGTAAGATGGCTGGCATCGCCTACACAGTCGATGTCCCCTGTCCTGATACACTTTTGAAAATTCACAAGTCTCTTTCCGGCAGGGTGCTCTTCCCCCAACAAATAGGGAACCAGCGGGTGCATTCCCGCAGTTGTAAAAAGCACCGTAGGATCATTTTCCGGCAGCAAGGATTTCCCCTGAATTTGCACATGCCCTTTGGAGACAAAAAAATTGATGTATTTGCTGCGAAGCTCGTCGGCTGTTAAATTGTTCATGTGTTATGTTAGCATAGGGGAAAACAAACTTTCAAGAGAGCGGGCATCCGCTAGAACATGAACCCCGCAGAAATGAAAGGTAATAAACTCGTTATTCTATTTTGAACCGCGATACTTCCCTGCTCAAGTGATTAGTGCTTTCACGGTTTTGGGTACTTAAGTTGTTGATATTGTTTATCGCTGTATTAACCTCGACCGCTCCACTTGCCATTTCGTTTATACCTCCGGTTATTTCCTGGGTTGCTTTCTCTAAATTATCTGCTTCGCGGATGACTTCCTTTGCGCCTTCCAGCATTTCTTCAGATACACTTTTTACAAGTTGTGTAGTCTCGTTTACAGTGCTGATTGCTTCAAGTATCTGCTTGCTTCCAAGCCCCTGCTCTTCCATGGCGTTACGGATGTTTCCTTCCTGCTCGGCTACGACTTTGATACCCGTATCAATTGCCTCAAACTTATTAAGAACATTGTCTGTGGATGCAGTAATTTTATCAATTGAATATTTTATCTTTTTAAGTACGGTGCTGATGATCTTGGATTGTTCGCTGGAGCTTTCCGCAAGTTTGCGTATCTCATCGGCAACTACAGCAAAACCTTTGCCCGCATCGCCGGCGTGAGCAGCTTCTATGGCGGCATTCATCGAAAGAAGGTTGGTCTGACTGGCAATATTTTCCATTACTGAATTGATTTCCAAAAGCCCCTCAGATTCTCTGGCTATCTCCTGAATATCAGAAGCCACTTCCTGTAAACCGCTACGACCAACATCAGATGCCGCTGTAAGTTCATCGACATTTTCTGTGTTCTTGATAAGTGTTTGGGTAACTGAATTAATATTGGCTAGCATTTCTTCTATTGATGATGACGATTGCGCTACACTTGTAGTCTGTTTTTCAACATGATCGTTAAGTTTATTAATATTGACAGTGATTTGTTCCATTGTAGCATTGGTTTCGGTAACGCTGGCACTCTGATTGATCATCCGCACTTTGATACTCTCAATATTAGCGGTAATCTCATTCATTGCAGCAGCGGTTTCGGTCATATCGTTAGAAAGGTCATTGCCTATTTGGGAAAGCCCCACTGCTTCTTTTTTGATGTTTGTAACCAGATTTTTAATTTTACTTATAGTTTGATTAAAATAATAAGCCATATCGCTTATTTCATCTTTGCTGGAAACAATAAGCTGCCTGGTCAAATCTCCTTCCCCTTCGGAAATTTCTTTAAGCATTACCACCGCTTTATTAATCGGTTTTAACAACATTATCTTGCAGCTCAAAGAATTCAACAGAACGGACAAGAGTAAAATTACAAAAGCGATAATGACCATTCTGATGATCTGTTCGTTAATGCTGTAGGAAATTGTGTTCGAGATTGCTGACATTTCTACCCCGATAAACAAAAGACCGATTACATCCCGGTTATTTTGTGCAAAAATCGGTTGATACGCGGCAAGGTATTCATTGCCAAGAATATTTACATTTCCGATGAATTCCTGTCCTGCCCGGATAGGCGCGAAGGCGGGGCTGCTCGATCCCAGAAAGGTATCCACCACTCGATCTCCATCATCATTTGTAATGCTGGTAGCAATCCTGCGAAAATCATTGTTTTCATAGACGAAAATTGTCGCCACTACATCAATATCCGCAGATAAACGGTCAATAAATTCATATTGGTAATTTATAACATTATCATCTTGATCCAATAATTCACTGCCCTTCAAACTTAAACTGCCATATTCATGGGTTATCATATACTTAAAAAACGCCATGTCACCGCTTAGTTTTTTATTTCCCATAATTAAAGCAGTTTCCATGCTTAAGTTTTGCATGGAAATAATACTTATTATTGACAAAACCAAAATTGCCATAAGAACAAAAATAGATGATGTACCTGCAATTTTTAGCAGCAACCCTTTTTTTTGTTTTTTTGTGTCTTTTCCATTATTATTCATGTTGTCTCCCTTTTTGCTTTTTACCACAATAAAACTTTCAATACTATTATTATACGTTATATTCAATAATTTTGTCCAATCATTTGTCCATTTCATTGTTGACATTACGTTTTTTTTATATTGTTGTCCAAATATGGTAGTATGACGCATAACGAACACGCGAGGGCGGCATTTTTTGAATCATTTGTGATTTTTTTTGAAAAATTGAGTATATATGGCAATAATTTTAGTTTAGAGCCAGTGTATTTAATAACTTGTGTTTCCGGTGTTTCAATAATTAAATCATCAAATAATGTATAACCTGCTATATTCATTGTTATATGTTATGTTAGAATACTTACGTGCACAAGCTCCACGAAATTCAGGAAAAACCAAAAAGGGCCTTTTTAGTCAGTATACTAAACGGCGACATTAATGACGAAGCCATGTGCCGTGAGTTGGAAGGCTTGTGTATCACACTTGACCTCGCAATCATAACCCACGAAAAAATACGTGTAAGGGAAAAAACCGCCAAATTTGGCATGGGCAGCGGAAAAACAGAAAGTATAAGCGAAAAAGCAGCCGAACTTAAAGCCGATTTGATGGTTTTTAACTGGAACCCAACTCCATCCCAGCAAAGAAATTGGGAAGCGCTTAGCGGAATCCCGGTATTGGACAGACAGGAGCTGATAATCCGCATTTTTGCCGACAGGGCAAGTACAAAGGAAGCCGAACTGCAAGTTTCTCTTGCGCGTCTTACTTACTTTTTGCCGCGATTAACACACAAATATATTGATTTATCGCGTCAGCGGGGAGGGCGGTACGGCACCAAAGGAGCGGGAGAAACCAAGTTTGAAACCGATCGCAGAAAGATAGAAAAACGTATAACACTACTTGAAAAGGAAATAGAACAGGTAAGTAAACAAAGGCAAATGCAAAGAAGGCAAAGGGAACGCACTGGTATTCCCGTTTGCGCGATTGTTGGTTATACCAATGCAGGCAAATCGAGCCTTTTAAACGCACTCACCGGCGCGGATGTTCACATACAGGATAAGCTTTTTGTTACGCTGGATGCCGTTACGCGCCGTTTTCAGCCGGCCCCCGGCGTGAACGTTTTGCTTACCGATACAGTAGGCTTTATTCGCGAGCTCCCACACTCTTTGATTAAGGCCTTTCGTTCTACGCTGGAGGAGGCAACTTTAGCGAATTTGCTAATTAACATATTGGATGCGACTGCGCCCGATATCGAAAGCAACTACGAAACAACCATATCGGTACTCAGGGAACTTGGCGCTCAGGATATACCAATGATCACTTTACTTAATAAAATCGACCAATTGCCCGATCAAAAGGCTGCTTTGGAAGAACTGTTAAACCTCTTTCCCGGCAGTATTGCTGTTTCGGCAAAACTTGGCACCGGGCTGGATGATTTAAAAGTCAGAATTGTGTCGATGCTGGGTGTTTAGATATCTGGCAAGCAAATCCTGCAAAAATGGACTCCAACTCCATAATTGCAGGAAATCATTTTACAAGTTCGTAAGTCGCAAGCGCTTCATCAATTAATGGTTCCAGTTCCAGAGATTCGTAAATGGCGTTTGCCTCTGCGACTTTGCCGTGTAAAACAGGATGGGGCGGTGTAAAGAGCGTACAGCAATCGATAAACGGTTCTATCGAAACTTCATAGGTGGAGATAGCTTTTGCCTCTTTTATAATGTTTTCCTTGTTAAAACCAATTAACGGGCGTAAGACGGGCAGGGTAATCCTATTTTGTGTGCAGTTTAAATTTTCAATGGTTTGGCTTGCTACCTGAGAAAGACTTTCACCTGTAATAAGGCATTTGTTTTTTGTTTTTAGCGCTGTTTTTTGTGCCGCTTCCATCATTGCCATACGAAGTAAAACTGTAATCCAGTTTTCCGGCGCATTTTTCTTTATTAACATTTGAACCTTTGTAAAGTTTAAAATGTAAAGGTTTATTCCCATGCAGTATGATCCTGTAATTTGCGCAAGCCGTATAACTTTTTCTTTTGCTTCCTGTGAAGTATATGGATATGAGTGAAAATGAACGGCATCTATGCTCATTCCGCGGCATGCCATTAAAAATCCTGCGACAGGGGAGTCAATTCCGCCGGATAACAGCAACATTCCTTTGCCGGCACATCCAACAGGAAGCCCTCCAAGTCCTTTTTTTCCACTTGAATAGATATAGGCATTTTCACGTATTTCTATGTTGATAATATCATCAGGATTGTTAATATCAACTTTTAAACCGGTTGCCGTGTTGATTTCGTTGCCGGCAAGACAGCATAATTCATAAGACGTTAAAGGAAAACTTTTGTCGGTTCTTCTAGCCGCTACTTTAAAAGTTTTAATTCCCGCTAAAGATAGTACTTTTGCTTCTTTAATACATTCATCAAGAACCGCTTTTTGGGTTTTTTCGCAGGAAGCAGTTTTTGCCCAGCCGGAAATTCCAATGAGATGTGAAAGGGCATTTTCAACTAACATTGTTTTTTCTTGCGGCGCCTGAATATAATAACGGCCGGCTGTGAACCTTATTTTTATCTTGTCGTCGATTTTTGCCATTAACCTTTGGATATTGCTTTTTAGAGTACCTTCAAAAAATTTGCGGTTTCCGCCCTTTAGAGTAAGCTCGCCAGGTTTTAATAACCATGTTTCCCACATTTTTTTATCCTTTAAATTTAAAGAAATTTTAACACTTCGGTAATTGCGCCAACAAGAAGATTTATATCTTCATCCGTTGTTGAATATCCTTGAGAGATTCGTATACTTTCAATTCGCAAGCGCTCCTCTATACCCATAGCCGCAAGCACAGGTCTTTCCGGTGATGTTGACGAACATGCCGATCCTGTAGAAACAGCAAACCCAAGATCATCCAACGCCCGTATCATAACTTCCCCTGGAATATCTTTAAAAGCAACCTGCAGGATGTAAGGCGAAAAATTCAAATTAGCAGTTAAAGATAACGAATCAATTGCAGTTCGCTCTTGCGGGATAATAGTGCATCGATCCATTTTAATAAGAGAATTTATCAAATAATTCATGCGTTTTTCAGCTTGAGAATAATAATGTTCTGACCACGAACCACCACACTGTTCCAAACAATCAGCAATGGCAATTGCTCCAAAGACGTTTTCTGTACCGCCTCTTATGCCTTTTTCCTGGCCGCCGCCGCTGTAAAAAACTTCGATGGGTTTGCGTAAATACAAAAGCCCAATTCCTTTTGGGCCGTTTATTTTATGCGCGCTTATTGAAGCGGAATCAATTTCCCAATTTTGAATGTCTACAGGAATTTTTCCAACTGCCTGAACAAGGTCGCAGTGTAAATGTACCGGCGCTCCGGTTTTATTGCGAAGGTATTTGCCGATAGAAGCGATATCTGTAACAGTGCCGGTTTCGTTGTTTACGGACATTATTGCCACAAACCGGGTGTTGGCGCTTTTTTCCAGAGCATTTTCCAGTGTTTCCAGTGTCACTCTGCCTTGGGAATCTACTTCTATTTTGCCGGTTGGCCTTCCCATTTTCTCCAAAGTTTCCATTGCCTCTCTTATTGAAGCATGTTCAGCTATGGAGGAGATAACCCCTCCCTGTCCCGGCCGTTTTAAATTAGAGAAAAGGGCAATGCTGTTGGACTCTGTACCGCCGCTGGTAAAATGCAGGGTTTCGGGCGGAACATTTAAAATAGAAGCGCATCTTTCCCTTGCTTCTTCGATTGCCTTTTTTGCCGCTTTGCCCTCTTTGTGCTGCGAAGACGGATTGCCAAAGGGAGTATGAAAATCGTTTTTTGAGTACGGGGATGTGGCTGCCCAATCAAAATATATGCGTTTTTCTTTAATATCGTATGACATTACGTTAATACCACTATTAAAATAACTGAAAATTCTATATTATTCAATTGGAGTTAAATGATGTTAGTACTAAAATTTGGAGGCTCATCTGTCGGAACTGTACATGGCATTGAGCAAATTATCAGTATTCTTAAAGACAAAGAACATGCGGGAAAAGTTCAGGCAGTTGTAGTTTCTGCTTTTTCTAAAGTGACTGATACGCTTATAGACCTTGCTAAAAGGGCAGCGCTTGGGGAAGATTACGCAGTTTCTCTAGAATCTATAAAAAAGCGACATAAGGAATGTTCTGCAAAGTTTTTAAAAGCTCAGGACAGAAAAAATGCAGATAAAGAAATTGAAACTTACATTATACAGTTAAAGCAGGTTTTAGACGGGGTTTCGCTTTTAGGAGAAAATTCCGTAAGATGTATGGATTTGATCATGAGTTTTGGAGAAAAACTTTGCGCCTGCCTTCTTGCATTTATTTTTTCCGCCAATGATATAGAGGCGGCATTCCTGGATGCCCGCAGCCTTGTAAAAACAGATTCAAATTTTGGAAGAGCGCAAGTATTAAAAAAAGAAACAGAAGAAAACATTTGTGCCTTCTTTAAAAAATCCAAAAATAATTTATATGTTGTTACCGGTTTTATTGGTTCAACAGTTAATGGTATAACAACCACCATTGGGCGGGGCGGCTCCGATTTGTCTGCAGCAGTTTTTGCATCTGCATTAGGTGCAAAGAAACTTGAAATTTACACCGATGTCGATGGTATTCTAACGGCTTCTCCAGAATATGTAAAAAATGCTTTTTTAATTGATGAAATTTCCTACACCGAAGCTATGGAAATTTCCCACTTTGGTGCAAAGGTGTTATTTCCCCCGTCAGTTAAGCCTGCCCTGGAAAAAGGTATTCCAATAATTATTCGTAATACTTTTAATCCACAGGCGAAAGGAACAAAAATTACAGCCAATGTTCCTGCCGGAAAATATCCCATACGCGGAATAAGTTCGATAAATTCTGTTTCGCTTGTAAGGATTCAAGGCTCCGGTATGGTTGGAGTTGCTGGTTTTTCGGCGCGTGTATTTGGCGCTATTGCACGTAAGGGTATCAGTATTATGATGATTACTCAAAGTTCCAGCGAATACTCGATCTGTTTTGCAGTCCTTCCACAGGATGCGCCTAAAGCGCAGGAAATTCTAAAAGAAGAGTTTGCCCACGAAATCCGAAGCGGCTGCATTGATAAACCGGTTGTGGAAAATGAGCTTTCTATTATTGCTGTTGTAGGTTCGGCCATGAAAAGAACTGCCGGTATTTCGGGGAAATTCTTTCATGCCCTTGGCCGTAACGGAATTAATATCGTTGCAATTGCTCAAGGGTCTTCCGAAACCAATATTTCTGCAGTTATATCCGTTTCCGACGAAGGCAAAGCGTTAAACGCCATTCACGATGCATTTTTCTTTGCACAGCAGCGTTCTGTCAATCTTTTCCTTATTGGTACAGGTCATATTGGCGGTACTTTGCTGGATCAAATTGCAGCCAACAGCGAAAAATTGGCAGCCAACATGATCAAGGTTAATTTGATGGGAGCTGCAAATTGGGATAAAATGGTTTTTTCCGCTAACGGCGAAGGGCTTGATCCTGGAAAAACCAAAAAAATGCTGACCGCAAACGGACCTGTAAAAGGAACCGAAGTAATCGAACCAAATCATAAGGGAGCTTGTGCCTTTATCGAAAAAATGGCTTCTTTTAATCTTCCTAATTCCTGTTTCTGTGATTGTACTGCAAGTGAAGATGTATCAGCTCTTTATGAAAAAATACTTAATTACTCAATACCTATAGTTACTCCAAATAAAAAAGCCAATTCCGGTACATTGAATTATTACAAACGTTTGATATCATACTCAAAGCAAAAAGGTATTCCGTATCTGTATGAAACTACTGTAGGCGCGGGGCTGCCTGTTATCTGCGCATTACGCGACCTTTTCCTTTCCGGAGACAAAGTAAAAAAAATAGAGGCGGTTCTTTCTGGAACTTTAAGTTTCATTTTTAATAGTTTTAACGGTTCAATGCCGTTTTCTGTCCTTGTTCGGGAAGCAAAAAACAAAGGTTACACAGAGCCCGATCCTCGCGACGACCTTAACGCAATGGACGTTGCCCGTAAAGTCCTGATCCTTGCAAGGGAGTGCGATTTGTCCATTGAGTTTTCCAATGTAACAATCGAGCCGATACTTCCTGCCGTCTGCTTTAAAGCAAAAGACATCGAAACATTTTTCCATGAACTGGAAAAATGCGATGCGGACTTTGAAAAACGCCGTATCGCAGCCGCCGCAGAAGGAAAAATGCTGCGTTACATTGCAGTAATCGAAAAAGGAAAGGCAAAAATCTCTCTTCGCGCAGAACCGGAAGGAAGCCCATTCCGTTCGCTTGTAGACAGCGACAATATAGTGGTTATAACCACCGAACGTTATTCAAAACTCCCAATGGTGATAAAAGGCCCTGGAGCAGGAGCTCAAGTGACAGCCGGCGGAGTTTTCGCCGACATAGTACGCACAGCAAGAACGCTGGTTTAAGGGAGGAGATTATGCCTATTGCAGAGGGAATAAAAAATGCGCTCTCTTCATCGTCCATGATTCGCAAGATGTTCGAAGAAGGTTTACAGTTAAAAAAGCTTCACGGAGCGGATAAAGTTTTTGACTTTTCATTGGGGAATCCCGATGTTGATCCGCCGCCTGAGTTTCATGAAATGTTTGTAAAACTGGCGCAGGAAGATGAAAAAGGCTCGCATGGGTATATGCCCAATGCAGGATATCCTTTTGTAAGGGAAGCTTTGGCAAAAAAAGTATCCAAAGAGCAAAATGTAGAAATTGACGGCACTCACATTATAATGTCAGCAGGCGCTGCAGGCGGGCTTAATGCGGTTTTTAAAACCATCTGTAATCCGGGCGATGAAGTAATTGTTACGCGCCCTTTTTTTATGGAATACCGCCCCTATACTGCAAATCACGGAGCTAAACTTATCGAAGTGGATTCCCTTGATAATTTTGATCTGGACATTGAGGCAATTGGAGCCGCATTAGCAGAGAAAACTGCCGCTGTAATTATCAATTCGCCCAATAACCCCACTGGAAAGGTTTATTCCGCCGCCGTTCTAACTTCTCTTGCTTCACTTCTTGTTGAACATGGGAAAAAAACAGGGCGTTTTCCCTATCTTGTTTCCGATGAACCATACCGTGAAATAAACTACGACTGCGAAGTTCCGCCTGTACTTTGCTGTTACAAAGAATCCATTGTGGTTTATTCCTATTCTAAAAGCCTTTCAATCCCCGGAGAAAGAATTGGTTTTATAGCAGTTAGCCCTGATATTTCTGATAAAACTGATATTATAAATTCTTTAATTTATACAACCAGAATACTTGGTTTTGTAAATGCTCCTGCATTGATGCAAAGAATTGTAGCAGCTCTTACCGATGTTACAGTTGATGTTTCTGTATATGCAAAAAGGCGTGATGCTTTTATGAAAGTATTAAACGAAGCCGGCATAGAATATACATTGCCGCAAGGCGCATTTTATCTTTTTTGTAAAGTACCGAATTCAACCAATAATGATAATGATGACAAGGCGTTTGTGGAACACTTAAAAAAACACCTTATTTTGGGTGTTCCCGGTTCTGGTTTTGGAAAACCCGGATGGCTGCGTTTTGCATACTGCGTAGATGAAAAAATAATCAAAAATTCAGCAGAGGCATTTAAAGCTGCAATGGGTAGCTGGTAATTTAAAATACTTTAATAGGCGATAGCAAACCCTTACACGTCCTCAAACCTGATCCCCTCTCCGGCAGGAATAAAGTTTTTTGCCTGCCTGCCTTCGATAACGTTTTCCCAGTTAGGTTCAAGACCAGGGCGCAGGATTTTTTCGGTTCTTAGAATTGCGTAATCGCTTTTTTTTAGGAATTCGCCTGCGGTTATATCCCGTAGAGCATGAATGGAGCGGTTTGTCAAACGGTAGTTTTCTTTTTCCGAAGCCGCCAGCTGTTTAATACCGCTGCCTAAAATCTGCTCGATTAAAGCCGCTCCTTTTTTGCTATTGTAGTGAGCGATTGTCTCTTGTATTCCGGCTTCTGCGGCAAAACGTATGGCTTTTACCATAACAGCGAATTGTGCAGGGGGCAGGGCAATGGGGTCGTCAAGACCGGGATCGGTTTTGGACAGGCAAAAATGCTTTTCGATAACAAGGGCTCCCATGCTCACCGCCAGTGCAGGAACCAGTTCCGGGTCGCTGGAGTGATCGCTAACACCAACTGGAATCCCAAAAATCCTCGCCAGATTGGGGATAACCCTTAAATTGTAATCGGTTTCAGGAGCAGGGTAGGAAGTAACGCAATGCAGCAAACAGGCTTCTAAAAAAGGAGTATTTAACGCAAGCTCGATGTCTGCCAGAGTTGAAACTCCTGTGGAAAGGAAAGTTGGAAGACGCCAGGCGGCTATTTCTTTAAGCAAACTGGTGTAATTTAATTCGGGGGAGGCTATTTTTACCGCTTTTGGCTGTAATTCCTTTAAAATTGCGGCGCCTTTTTTGCCAAATGGGGTGCAAAGGAACAATAAGCCCCTAGATTCTGTGTATTCCTTTATTTCGGCATAAAAATCCGGCTTTGTTTCAAGCGCCTTGAACTTGTCATATAAACTGATGTTTCCTCCTGGTAAAGGTACAAAACCTGTATTTGGATGGAGAATTTCATCAGCATAAACAATTTGGAACTTTACACAATCTGCATTGGAAGCGGCAGCGGCGGATATCATTTCGCGGGCTTTGCTGATATCACCGTTGTGGGAAGTGCCTAATTCTGCAATAATTAGCGGGTTTTGGGGGCAAAAAACCTTACCATCAATTTTGATTTTTTTATCATTTTTTCTCATATAGGTCTCGACATAGTTTTATTATTTTAGTATACTATAATTAATAATAGATGTAGGAGGATTAAAATGCAAACCATTTCTTGTGATGTATGCAGAAAAAAAGTTGAAGATTCCATTACGGGTCGTTCTTTTTTCTATTTTGCACAGTTCAATGTGTGTGAAGCCTGTAAGGATAATCTGGAAGTTCAAATAAAATCCACTATTAGGAATAAAGATCCTTTTTCCTATGATTGGTATAATAAACTGGTTGTTGATAATCTTAACAAGTCAGTTTCCAGGGGCAGATAAAATTATCCTGCTTAGAAAATATAAATTTTCTCATATCAAGTTAAGGAGTTTCTATGTCGGGCCACAGTAAATGGGCGACAATTAAACACGCAAAGGGGGCTGCGGATGCAAAGCGCGGCCGGGTTTTTACCAAATTGATCAAGGAGATTTCCATTGCTGCCAGAATGGGCGGCGGAAGTCTCGACGGAAATCCGCGTCTGCGTACTGCCATTTTAAAGGCAAGAGCTGCCAATATGCCAAAGGACAATATCGACAGGGCAGTCAAAAAAGGTACGGGAGAGCTGGACGGCGTAAGTTACGAAGAACTGGTTTACGAAGCTTATGCGCCCGGTGGTGTTGCAATTTTTATCGAAGTTCTTACCGATAACAAAAATCGTGCAGCAGCCGAAATCCGCAACATTCTTACCCGTGCCGGCGGACAGCTTGCCACTTCTGGTTCTGTTTCAAGGCTTTTTAAACGTCTGGGTGTAATTACCATGGACGGGGAAAAATACACGGAAGATGCGGTAATGGAAGTAGCAATCGAAGGCGGCGCCGAAGATGTATCAGCTGCCGAAGGCATTATCGAAGTCACCACTGCTCCCGAAGATTTTGAAAATGTGTTAAATGCGCTTCAGGCAAAAGAATTTGAATCGATTAATGCGCAGATAAGCATGGTCGCCGAAGCGGAAGTAACCCTCGATAACGACGGAACAGCAAAAGTATTAAGACTGGTTGACAAGCTGGAAGAATGTGATGATGTTCAAAACGTTTATTCCAACATCGCAATCCCCGAAGGTTTTGAACCTGCATAAAAGGGTCCTGGGCATAGACCCTGGTCTTGCAAGTACAGGCTGGGGTGTAGTTGATGATGTTAACGGGTGCTTGCGGTATATCGATCATGGTTTGATAACAACAAAGGCGGATCGTCCAAGGCCGGACCGCCTTTTTTTTATTTTACAGAGTGTACGTGTTATCATAGAAAAATTTAACCCAACACAGGCAGCAATAGAAACTCTGTACTTTGGCAGAAATGTTTCCAGCGCCATCCCGGTTGCAGAAGCCCGCGGGGTAATTTCCGCAGCAATAGCAGAGAAGGGCATTCCAATCAGCGAATTGACGCCTAACGCAATCAAAATGGGAGTTGTAGGCAGCAATTCGGCGGACAAAAAACAAGTTCAGGAAATGGTACGTATTATTCTGGGCTTGGACAAAATCCCAAAACCCGAACATGCCGCAGATGCGCTTGCGGCGGCAATTTGCACAATTAATCAGAGCGTTAATTACAGGTGTGCTGGGGACGCAAAGCCCCCGCCCGGTTCCGGTCGGCTGTGATGTCAATTCACGCACTGTTATCTTGAATTTAAATTGTTTTTTTGACCTTGTGGCGATCCCTGT